>NZ_JBHTDO010000051.1:0-66033 GCF_042666575.1 Actinoplanes sp. GCM10030250
CGGCCGAACACCGCGCCCTGCAAAACCTACTCACCTCACCCCAGCCAACCGGTTGACACAGGGCACTCCCGCCGAGGGCCCACCGGCCCGAGCTGGCCGCTACGCGTCCAAACCACTCGACCCGCCGGGCGACCTGCGTAAGCGGTCACCCTCACCCCAACCCCAAACCCCACCCGCCGCGCGCGCCGCCGCCACGGACACTCCCCACCTCGCGCGCTCCCGCCCCGCCCCGCGACAACCAGCGCGCACACAACCCCAACGTGCGCTTTTACCCACGTCCCGGGCCCACCCAGCGCACACGCAACCCCAATGTGTGCGCCTGCCCACGCTGAAATACCGCCGCTGCACACGCAAAGGCGCAACGTGTGCGCCTGTTCACGCCGGGAACGGTCGCGCCGGACCGCGGTGATCTCGTGGGGGTGGTTCAGGAAGTGATGTCTTTGCGGGTGAAGCGGTAGAAGGCGAGGGACCAGAAGAGGGTTGCGTAGACGATCGCGGAGATGGCGCCCTTGGCGAGGTCCTCGGCCTGGACCGGGGTGGAGAGGATGCCCCGCCAGGCGTCCGTGTAATGGGTGGGCAGGAAGTTGCGGATCGTGCCCAGAGCCGTGATCTGGTCCAGAATGCTGGACAGGATCCACAGCATCACCGCACCACCCACAGCACCGAGGGCCGCGTCCGTCAGCACCGACAGCAGGAACGCCAGCCCCGCCACGACCAGCAGGGTCACCGCGAGATAGGCGAGGATCCCGAGCAGCCGCACCAGCCCCTCAGCGGGCGGGATCTCGGCAGCGATGGTGCTGCCGAGCGGTCCCCACCCGTACCGAAGTGTCCCGATCAGCAGGCCCGTACCGACAAGCGTGAGCAGCGCCACCAGCGAATATCCCGCCGCCACGATCAGCTTGACCCCGAGCAGGCGGGCACGCGGCACCGGGATCGCCAGCAGATATCGCAGGCTCCCCCAGCTCGCCTCGCTGGCCACGGTGTCGCCGAAGAACAGCGCGACGACCACGACCAGCAGGAACCCGGCCGACACCGCGAGGCAGAACAGGGTGAAGTTGAGCCCGCCCGAGGTGGCCAGGTCGGCGATGCTGCTGAAGGCTCCGCCGCCGTCACCGTCCTCGTCCCCGCGGCTGTCCCCGCCGAACTCGAAGGCGATCAGGATGATCAGCGGCAGCAGCACCATGAACCCGAGGGCCATCTGGGTTCGCCGCCGCGACGCCTGCCGCCGCACCTCGGCCCAGAGCGGCAGCGTGTGAGTAGCCCGGTATCCGGACGCGGCTTCCACGGTGCTCATCGGTCCCCACTCCCTCGCGAGTTGTCGCCCACCAGGGCCAGGAACGCGTCCTCGAGCCGCCGCCGAGGCACCAGCCGGTCGACTCCGATGCCGGCTCCCACCAGCGAGGCCACCACCTCGGAGCGGGCCGTCCCGTTCATGTCGACGATCAGTCCGGAGGTGCCCTCGGGGGTCACCGAGCGCACTCCCAGCTCTTCCAGAACCCGGGTCGCCGCCGGTACGTCGGACACGTCCAGCTGCACCGACGGCGAGTCACCGACGATGTCGTCGACGGGCCCCGACGCGACGATCCGGCCCTTGTTGACCACCACGGCGTGGGTGCAGGTCTGTTCCACCTCGGCGAGCAGGTGGCTGGAGACGAGTACGGCCCGGCCGTCGGTCGCGTACCGCTGGAGGACGCGGCGCATCTCGGCGATCTGGGGCGGGTCGAGGCCGTCCGTCGGCTCGTCGAGCACCAGCAACTCGGGGAGCCCGAGCATGGCCTGGGCGATGGCGAGCCGCTGGCGCATGCCGTGGCTGTACTTGCGGGTCTTGCGGTGCACCGAGCTGCCCAGGCCGGCGATCTCGAGCGCCTCCTCGAACCGCGCGTCCTCCCACGGCCGCCCGGTGGCCTGCCAGTACGCCCGCAGGTTCTGATATCCGGTCAGGTGCGGCAGGAAGCCGGGTCCTTCGACGAGCGCACCGACCCGGGAGAGGATCGGGGCACCCGGGACGAGCCGGTGCCCGAAGACGTAGATCTCTCCGGCGGTCGGCGAGGTCAGGCCCATCAGCACCCGCAGCGTGGTGGTCTTGCCCGCGCCGTTGGGGCCGAGCAGTCCGACGACCTGCCCGCGGGCCACCGTGAAGCCGATCTCCTGCACGGCCACGAACCCGTCGCCGTACGCCTTGCGCAGCCCGCGGACCACGAGCGGCGTGTCCGCGTACTCCTCGGTCACCGCGCTCTCCTGGCGGCGATGCCGGCGGCGGAGCACCAGGATGAGCACGGCCAGGCCCAGCAGGATGATCGCGACCACACCGGCCAGCACGTACCACCAGATTGTCGCCGGGTCGGCGATCGGCGTGCCGACGAGCGTCGGCAGCGTCAGCGCCGGCTCGACCGAGACGGTGTAGACGGCCGGCCGCGCCGGGGTGAGGAACGCCTGGTCGGAGGTGGCCACGGCGACCCGGACGGTGTGTCCCGCCTCGAAGTTCCGCACGATCGCGGGCAGGGTGACGGTGACCGCTCGCGCCTGGTCGATGCTCGCCGGCAGGCCGGTCAGCCGGACCGGTGCGACCAGGCCCGCGCTGAGCGTCGACGTGCCGTTCTGGTCGACGTCGTAGAGCTTGACGAAGACGACAGCCTCGCCGGTCGGTGACGCCACCTTGAGCCGCAGGGTCGGCGAGCCGGCGACTTCGACGGCCTCGGTGAGCGGCGCCGAGGTGAACGAGGCGTACTGGCCCGGCACGTCCATGGCGACGCCGCCGCTGAGCAGCGAGCTGAGCCGGCCACCGATGCCGGGGAGCGAGCTGAGCGCGCCCGGGTTGCCGTTGGGCGGGTTGGCGATCGGCTGCGCCGATCCGTCGAGCGAGACCTGGGTGCTCCCGGTTCCGGCTGTTCCGGGGTACGAGTCAGCGCTGTACCCGTTCGTCACGAGTCCCCGGTCGAGGGCGCTGAAGCCGGCCACCCGGGACCAGGTGAAGTCGTCGCTCGGGGTGTCGCCCTCGCCGTCCAGGTAGTGATCGAGCCACTGGACCGTGAGGAACTTGACCCGGTCGGAGTCGGAGTCGGGCCCGGTCCCGCCGTCGTGGCCGCCGGTGAACCAGGCCACCCGGACCGGGGTGCCGGTCGCGGCGATGCCCTTGGCGTTCGCGTCGGCCTCGGAGAGCGGGAAGAGGGAGTCGACGGCGCCCTGGATCAGCAGGGTCGGTGCCTTGATCCGGCTGAGGGCCCCGGCCGGGCTGGACTTCGCGAGCAGGTCGAGGGTGGCCTGGTCCGGGATGCCGGTGGTGGCCATCGAGAGGTACGCGGCGCAGACGTCGGCGGAGAACCGGCCGCACGCGGGGTCACCGGCAGGCGGCGTGGCCGGCGGTCCGGAGCCGCCGGCCGCGAGCCCGGCCTGGCCCAGCGCATCGTCGGCCGCCGCCGAGCCGTTGCCGAAGAACAGGCCGGCCCAGGACTTCTTGAAGACGCCGACCGCGTCGGTGCCGGCGGACTGCGGCAGGAACGACCCGCTCAGGTCGTTCCAGGTGATCGACGGGACGATCGCGTCGACCCGCTGGTCCTGGCCGGCGAGCAGCAGGGCGAGGGCTCCGCCGTACGAGCCGCCGACCACGCCGACCCGGGGATCGCCGGTGGCGTCGGTGCGGATCTCGGGCCGGGCGGCGAGCCAGTCGAGCAGGCCCTGAGCGTCCTTCACCTCGTAGTCGGGGTGGTCCAGGTGGATCTGCCCGCCGCTGCGGCCGAACCCTCGTGCGGTCCAGGTCAGCACCGCGTACCCACGCTCGGCGAGTGACTCGGCGTCCGCGCGGACAGAGTTCTTGGTGCCGCCGAAGCCGTGCGCCAGCAGCACCGCCGCCACCTTGCCGGAGCGATCCCGGGGCAGGTAGAAGCGGGCGTCCAGATCAACCGGCTCGTCACCGGTGGGGCCGGAGCGGACGGTGAGGCGCAGGTCCTCGGTGGTCCAGGCGTCCTGTTCCGGGCGGAGCACCCAGACGGCCGCGGCGGCGATCACCAACAGCGCCACCGCGGCGGCGACAGCCCGGCGCCGGGTCATCCGAGAGCGTGCACGGCGTAACCCGGCGGTCAGGGTAGACATGGCCCAAACGCTAGCCGGATCCGGCTGAGCGACTGCTGTGAACCTCTCAGCAGCCGCTTCCGCTGGTGAAGTTCTTCTGCACGCTCGCCGTGACCCCACCGGCGACGGCGCTCACGGTGCCTCCGGTGGCCACGAAGAGCAGCGAGTTGGTCTCCTCGACGACCTCCCACCCGGTGGCGCCGGCGGCTCCGGTCACGGCCTTGCCCTCGGCGAACTCGGCCTGCAGCTCGGCGAGGGGCTTGCCGATCCGCGGGTCGTCCTTGGTCGCCTTCACCATCACGACCTTGCCCCCGGAGAGGAACACCTCCGGCTTGCTGAACATCCCGGTGCCGGTCGCCGTGGTGCAGCCCGCCGCGTCCACCGGGTTGGTCAGCAGCCCGGCCTCGGTGAGGTCGGCCTGGGTCTCACCCACCTCGTACGCACCGACACCGATCGACTGGACGCTGAACGGCGCGAAGCCGCTCGGGTCGCTGATCTCGGCCTTCGGCGTGCCGGCGGTGCCGTCCGGCGCGTCGAGCGAGACGGTGGGCTCGGCGCTCGGCGGTGCGCTGGCGGCTTCGGGTGCGGCCGCCGGCTTCTTGTCGTCGTCGTCGCTACAGCCGGTGACGGCGGTCAGCGCGAGCACGGCGGTCATCACGATGAGAGGACTGCGCCTCATCAGGGGCCTCCAGAAGGCGTTGCGAAGCCACCGGGACGCATCGGCACCCCCGTGGCGGATAGCGTTGACACTCCGAAGCCCCCAACGATCAATCGGAGGCATCCGCGGTGGCTGATGATCTCACGCTGACGGTGACTTTGCGGCCCGCGGCCCTTGACGCGCGACGCGGCATCGTCCGGCTGCACCCCGAGGTGATGGCCGCCCTGGCCCTGCGCCCCGGCGACCCGGTCCGGCTCACCGGCACCCGCACCACGGCAGGCATCGTGGCCAGGGCCGAGGCGACCGCGAGCCGGGCCCTGCTGTATGCCGACGACCTCACCCTCGGCAACCTCGGCATGCGTGACGGAGGCCAGGTCACGGTCACTCAGGCGCCCGTGGTGGAGGCCCGCCGGGTGATCCTTTCCGGCCCGCCGGAAATCGTCGCCGTCGTCTCTCCGGAGATGCTGCGGCTGGCTCTTCTCGGCAAGGTGGTGAGCACCGGCGACGACGTCTCGCTGCTGCCGCAGGACGTGCTTCCGGGTGCCGGCCACCGGTCCCTGGTCGAGGCGGCCCGGCGCAGCCTGGCGAACCGCGTGGGGTACGCGTGGACCAGCACCCTGCTCACCGTGACCGATATCACCGGCGGAGAGGCCGCCCTGGTGACGATGGACACCGTCGTCGGCTGGCAGGACGGCCCCGTCGCGGCCGGTGGGACGGCGGCCACCCGGGCGGCTCGGCCCGGTACGCCGGCGCCCGCCGATCCGGAGGTGCCCCCGCCCAGCCTCGACGACCTGCCCGGCCTGCGCGCGCAGGCGAAGGAGCTGGAGGAGCTGCTCGACCTGGGCTTCCACCACGGCGAGGTGCTGGCCCGGCTCGGCACGAAGGTGACGCTCGGCGTCCTGATCTCCGGCCCCTCCGGGTCCGGCAAATCCGCTCTGGTCCGGGCCGTGGGTGCGGCTGTCGGTGCGACGGTACGGCCGGTCTGGGCACCGGAGCTCGCCGCGCTCACCAACAGCGCCGCGGCCGGACGGCTCCGGGAACTGGCCAAGGAGGTGCGCGACAGCGCCCCCGCCGTCCTGCTGATCTCGGACGTCGAGGCGCTCGCACCACGGGAGGAGCCGGGACCGATCTCGACGGTCTTCCGGCAGGTGCTGGCCGAGACGGTGGCGAGCGGCACGGCGGTGGTCTGCACCACCAGCCGGCCCGAGTCCGTCGACCCGTCGCTGCGCGCCCCCGACCTGCTCGCCGTCCAGCTGACCGTGCCGCTGCCGGACGCCGCGATGCGCCGGGAGCAGTTGGGCGTGCTGACCCGCGGTATGCCGCTGGCCGAAGATGTCCGGCTGGACGAGGTCGCCGGTCGTACCCCCGGATTTGTCGCCGCCGACCTGGGCGCACTCGCCCGCGAAGCCGGAGTCCGCGCCGCGCTCCGCCAGAAGGAGGCGGAGTCACCCACCGTGACCATGGCCGATTTCGAGGCCGCCCTGGATGTGGTCCGGCCGACCTCGATGGCCGATTCCACCCTGGAGGTGGCGGAGGTGACCCTCGACGACGTCGGCGACATGGCCGACGTGAAGCAGGTGCTCACCGAATCGGTGCTGTGGCCGCTGACCTATCCGGACACGTTCGCCAGGCTCGGTGTCTCGCCGCCTCGCGGTGTGCTGCTCTACGGCCCGCCCGGGTGCGGAAAGACCTACCTGGTCAAGGCGATCGCCGGGACAGGCAAGGCGAACGTGCTCTCGGTGAAGGGTGCGGAGCTGCTCAGCAAGTGGGTCGGTGACAGCGAGCGGGCGGTCCGGGAGCTGTTCCGCCGGGCCCGGGAGGCCGCGCCCACCCTGGTCTTCCTGGACGAGGTCGACGCGCTCGCACCCACGCGCGGCCAGGCCACCGACGGCGGCACCACGGACCGGGTGGTGGCGGCGCTGCTCACCGAACTGGACGGGGTGGAGGACCTGCGCAACGTGGTGGTGATCGGCGCCACCAACCGGCCGGACCTGATCGATCCGGCCCTGCTGCGGCCGGGCCGGCTCGAGCGACTGATCTACGTACCGCCGCCGGACGCCGAGGCGCGTACCGCGATCCTGCGGGCGTCGTCCCGGGCGGTTCCGCTCGACGAGGCGGTCGACCTGGAGAAGCTCGGCGCGGACCTGAACGGTTTCTCGGCGGCCGACTGCGCGGCCCTGGTCCGGGAGTCGGCGCTCGCGGCGATGCGGGACTCACTTGAGGCGTCGACGGTGACCGCGGCGAACGTGGCGACGGCCCGGAAGCGGGTGCGGGCGTCCCTCGATCCGACCCAGGTGGCGTGGCTGGAGGCGTACGCGGAGACGCACCAGCCCTGATGTCAGCGCCGCCGCGTCCTGGCTCGTGTCGAGCGCAGCCGGCGCAGGCGGCCGACCAGGACCGGGTCGCGCTCGAGGGCTGCGGGGTTGTCGAGCAGGGCGTTCAGCAGTTGGTAGTAGCGCGTCGAGGAGAGGCCGAAGGTGTCCCGGATGGCCTGCTCCTTGGCTCCGGCGTGCTTCCACCACTTCGCCTCGAAGGCGAGGATCAGCTGTTCCCGCTCGGTCAGTGCCTGCTCGGGCTCGGGTGGCAACGCCTCCGAACCGGGACGCGGTGCGGGGATGTGCTGCTGCTCCTCGACCGGCTGTTCCCCGGTCGGTTCGGCGGCGGGCTGCATGGCACTCCCAGGGGCGTCGAGGCATCGTCCAGCACAGATGTACGAGGGGATCACCAGCATAAAGGCAGCCGGCGATCCCCGGGTACGTTACCTCAGGTGATGTCTCGACTACGCATAGTCCACATAGCAATACCCACGATGAGCACCACGACCGCTGTCATGCCGACGCCCGCGACCTGCCACGTCAACGTGAAGGTCTCCTGCTCGCAGCCGGACGAGGTGTTGAAGTCGCAGGAGGTGTAGTCCTGCAGGACGAACTCCTTGTACAGCCAGGCCACACCCCACAGCGGAGCCAGATAGGCCTCCGGATACTTCAGCCCGGACAGCCCGGCCATCACGTAGACACCGATCTGCACGGCGCCGATGGCGATCAGAGCACCCAACGCCATACCGGTGTGCCGGCCGAGCGACGCGAGCGCGAAACCGAGCGCACCGGCCGCCACGACGAGCGCGAGGCCACGCAGTCCCATCAGCCCGAGCGACTGCCACGCGCCGGACGTCAGCTTGTCGGTGGTTCCCCGGTATTCGGCGATCACCCGGAACACCCCGGCCCACACGGCGCCGAGCAGCAGCGTGACACCGGTGAACCAGCCCAGGAACACGAGAAGCTTGGTGCCGAGCACCCGCAGCCGCTGCGGCCGCCAGAGCAGCAGGTTCATCATCGCGCCGCTGTTCCACTCGGCGCCGACGAAGGACGCTCCGATCAGGAACGCCGCCGCGGCGAGCACCACCGCCAGCACCGAGATCATGTCCGGGAACTCCTGGACGAACTCGAAGCTCTCCGGCATGTACCACTGGTAGTCGAAGTCCTCCTGCGACGGTGTGTAGAGGTTCTCGCAGCCCGGACCCCAGTTCACCGCCTCCGGCGTACCCTGCGCCGCCAGGCACTTCTCCTTGTCCTGCTGGGCGGACAGGAGGCTCTGCTGATAGTCACGCTGAGCCTGCGCCCTGGCCTCGGTGACCTGAGCCTCGGTGACCTTCTCGTTGGAGAAGTAGGTGCCGGCCGCGACCGCGCCCAGGATGAGCAGCACACCGAGCATCAGAAACTTGGTGAAGCGGCGCTTCAGCAGCCGCCGGGATTCCGCACGCGCCAGGCTCACTGTCCCCACCCACCGTTACCCGCGGCGATCGCCGTCTGGTCGACCTGCCTGTTCTGCCCCTCGACCGGAGCGGTGCCGGTCAACTCGAGGAAGACGTCCTCCAGATCGGCCGCGACCGGGGTCAGCTCGCTGACGTAGATCTGCCGCTCGGCCAGCAACTTGGTGATCTGCGCCGGGTTGCTCGCGTTGCCGACGGTGAAATGGTCGGACTCCAGAGTGACCTGTGCGCCGGCCGTACGCAGCACCGCCGCCGCACCCGCCAGGTCGACACCGGGCTCCAGGCGCACCTTGACCGAACCGGACTTGTGCCGCGCCAGCACCTCGGAGACCGACCCGGAGGTGACCCGCTTCCCGGCCGAGATGATCGTCACGGAGTCGCAGATCAGCTGGATCTCGCCGAGGATGTGGCTGGAGAGCAGCACCGTCATGCCGGCCTCCGAGAGGTCCCGCATCAGCGTGCGCATCTCCCGGATACCGCCCGGGTCCAGCCCGTTCGCCGGCTCGTCCAGGATAAGCAGCCGCGGCTCCTTGAGCAGCGCCGACGCGACCGCGAGGCGCTGCTTCATGCCGAGCGAGTACGTCTTGACCCGCTCCTTGGCCCGCTCCCGCAGACCGACGAGGTCCAGCACCGCGTAGACCCGGTTCCGGTTCACGCCGCCGGCGTCCGCGAGCAGCGACAGCGTCGCCTCAGCGGTGAAGTTGCCGAAGAACTGCGGGCTCTCCACGATCGCGCCGACCTGCCGGGCTACCTCCGGCAGATGCCGCGGCACCTCCCGGCCGAGAATCGCCATCCGGCCGTCGTTCGGCTTGATCAGCCCGAGGAGCGTACGCAACGTCGTGGTCTTGCCCGAGCCGTTGGGCCCGAGGAACCCGTGCACCTGCCCGGCCTCGACGACCATGTCGAACCCGTCCAGCGCGTTCCGGACACCCTTACGGCCGCGATAGGTCTTCCGCAGCCCTGATATCTCGAGTACGGCGGTCATTCGCCGCACCCTAGGTCACCAAGGCCACTCCCGGCACACCTTCGCCCCCTCTGTACGCCGGAAATTGTCGATCTCCCCCCGCCCGCTCGACCAGCCCCGGCCAAGCGGCATTCGGTACCTGGACGACGGCTCACGTTCCCCAGCCGTAGCCCAGCCACGTAGTCAAGGCGCCATCAGCTCCCTGACCGACGGCCGAACCGACCGGCGCGGAGACAGGCAATCAAGGGGCCCCGCCCCGCCGGGCTGTCAGGCGGTGATGACCTCGACGCCCGCCTCATGGAAGGCGGCGATCACCGACGGCGCCGCTCCCGAGTCGGTGACCAGGGTTTCGATCTTGCTGATCGGGCAGATGCGGGCGAAGGCGTGCCCGCCCAGCTTCGACGAGTCGGCGATCACCACGACGCGCTTGGCGCGGGCGACCATCAGGCTGTTCATCGACGCCTCGCCTTCGTGGTGGGAGGCGGCGCCGAGTTCGACGTCGAGGGCGTCCACGCCGAGCAGGACGATGTCGAGGGTCACCTCTTTGAGCAGGGCTCCGCCGAGCGGGCCGACCACCTCGAAGGACTGGGGCCGGACCACGCCGCCGGCCACGACGATCTTCATGCGGGAGCGGACGAGCAGCTCGTTGGCGATGTTGAGGGCGTTGGTGACCACGGTGAGCTGGGCGCCGTCGCCGCTGACGTTGAGGTCGGGGCGGACGGCGAGTGCCCGGGCGACCTCGGTGATGGTGGTGCCGCCGTTGAGGCCGACGACAGTACCTGGGGTGACGAGGCGGGCGGCGGCCTCACCGATGCGCTGCTTCTCGGCGGAGTGCTTCGCGCTCTTGTATCGCAGCGGCAGGTCGTACGACACTCCGTTGGCGACCGCACCACCCCGGGTGCGGGTGATCATCTGCTGCTGGGCGAGCTGGTCGAAGTCGCGGCGAATGGTGGCCTGGGACACGTCAAGGCGTTCCGAGGCCTCCTCGACCGTCACCCGGCCGCTCTCCGTGAGTAGCTCGAGCAGGGCATTCCACCGCGCGTACCGGTCCACCCGACACTCCCAGCTGCACGTTTCATGATAAGTGTGTGCACATTAGTGCGCGAAAGGCCCGGAAGCAAAGCCATCGAATGCGCGAACGACCTTGAGAACTTGCCCCGGCGGCAGCGTCATGAGCACAATAACGCGCGAAAGACCCGGGAACCGAGCGCGAATGCGCAGCTAACTACCGGTGAGGACCAGTCATGAGCCATGTGAAGGCAGAGATCGCCACCCAGCCCGAGTGCTGGCGGCAGGCCGCGAAGCTAGCCGGGTCACCGGGTCTGCCCGAGCGCGGCGAGCGGGTCGCCGTCGTCGGCTGCGGAACGTCGTGGTTCATGGCCAAGTCGTACGCGGTGCTGCGCGAACAGGCCGGCCACGGCGAGACCGACGCGTTCCAGGCCTCCGACTTCCCGTACGGGCGCCGCTACGACCGGATCCTCGCGATCACCCGTTCGGGCACCACCACCGAGGTCCTCGACGTGATGCAGACCGCCGGTGAGAACACCCCGGTCACCGTGCTGACCGCCGACGCGACCAAGGCCGCCGCCGAGCTGGCCCGCCACGCCGTGGTGCTGGACTTCGCCGACGAGGAGTCGGTGGTGCAGACCCGCTTCGCCACCAGCGTGCTCGCCCTGCTCCGCGCCCACCTCGGCGCCGACATCGAGTCGGTGGCGATGGACGGCGAGGTGGCCGTACGCCTCCCGCTGCCGGTGCACCCCGCCCTCTTCGACCAGATCACCTTCCTGGGCCGGGGCTGGACCGTCGGGCTCGCCGAGGAGGCCGCCCTCAAGTGCCGGGAGACGGCCGGCTACTGGACCGAGTCGTACCCGGCCATGGACTACCGGCACGGCCCCATCTCGATCGCCGGTCCGCGGCGGGTGGTGTGGGCGTTCGGCGACGTACCGTCCGGGCTTGCCGACGAGGTGGAAGCGACCGGCGCGGCGTACGTGCACAGCCGTCACCACGGCGGTTACGCCTCCCTGGGCCGCTGGGTCGGCGGCCGCGCACCGCTCGATCCGATGGCCGACCTGGTCCTGGCGCAGCGTGTCGCCGTGCTGCTCGCCACCACCCAGGGCCTCGACCCGGACAACCCCCGCAACCTGACACGCTCCGTAGTCCTGACATGAGCGAGCCGGTCGTTGTCGCCCTGGACGTGGGCGGCACCGGGATGAAGTGCGCTCTGGTACGGCCGGACGGCACCGTCCACCACGAGGAGCGCCACCCCACCCTGGCCGCCCGCGGCCCCGAGGCGGTCACCGAGAACATCCTGGCCGTCGCCGAAGGGCTGGCCGCCCGGGCGCGCGCCGACGGGCTCACCCCGGTCGCCGCGGGCATCGCCGTGCCCGGCGTGGTCGACGAGGTCAACGGCATCGCGGTCTGGTCGGCGAACGTGGGCTTCCGTGACGTACCCCTGCGGGATCTGACCACGCAGCGCCTGGGCCTGCCCGCCGCGCTCGGCCACGACGTGCGTGTCGGCGCCCTCGCCGAGGCCCGCCTCGGTGCCGGGCGTGGCAGGCGGCACGTGCTCTTCGTGGCGATCGGCACCGGCATCGCCGGCGGTCTGGTGGTGGACGGCGCCGGTTATCCGGGCGCGCACGGCGCGGCGGGCGAGATCGGGCACATCGTGATCCGGCCCGGCGGCCGGGAGTGCGGTTGCGGGCTGCGGGGCTGCCTGGAGGCGGAGGCCTCGGCCAAGGCGATCGGCAGGCGTTATGCCGAGCTGTCGGGCGATCCGGATGCCACCGCGTTCGACGTGGCCTCCCGGGCGGCGCAGAACGAGGAGCTGGCCGGCCGGATCTGGCAGGACGCCGTCGAGGCTCTCGCCCAGGGCCTGCTCACCGCCCAGGCGCTCTACGACGTCGGCGTCGTCGTGCTCGGCGGCGGCCTGGCCGAGGCCGGTGACAACCTGCTCCTGCCGGTACGCGAGGCGGTCACCCAGGGCGTCACGTTCCACCGCACTCCCGAGATCGTCCGGGCCGAGCTCGGCGACACCGCCGGCTGCCTGGGTTCCGCCCTGCTCGCCCTCGATCACCTAGGAACCAGATGACCCGGATCTCCGGCCGCATCGTCACGCCCACCGCGGTCATCCCGGGGCATCTCGACCTCGACGGCACCGACATCGCGGCGATCGTGCCGGACCCGGCCGCCGGCGACGACGTGATCGTGCCCGGTTTCGTCGACGTGCACTGCCACGGCGGCGGCGGTCACACCTTCACCACCGGCGACCCCGCTGCCGCTCGCGGCGCCGCCGCGTTCCACCTGGGCCACGGCACCACCACGCTGCTGGCCAGCCTGGTCAGTTCGCCCTTCGACCTGATGCGCGCCGCCACCGAGGCCTACCGTCCGCTGGTCACCGAGGGCGTGATCGCCGGGATCCACTTCGAGGGCCCGTACCTGTCGGGTGTCCGCTGCGGCGCCCAGAACCCGGCCTTCCTGCGCGACCCGGTGCCCGCCGAGCTCTCCGAAATCGTCAAGATCGGCGACGGCGCGGTCCGGATGATGACGATCGCCCCCGAACTGCCGGGCGCTCTGGACGCGATCACCTACCTGCGGGATCACGGTGTCCTGGCGGCGATCGGGCACACCGATGCCTCGTACGATCAAACCCTGGCCGGTGTGGCAGCCGGCGCGACCGTCGCCACCCACCTCTTCAACGGCATGCGCCCGCCCCACCACCGCGAGCCGGGCCCGGTCGTCGGCATGCTCTCCTCCACTGCCGCCGTCGAGCTGATCGCCGACAACATCCACCTCCACCCCGGCATGCTCACGTTCGCCGCCCGCAGCGCCGGCACCGACCGCGCCATCCTGGTCACCGACGCGATGGACGCCACCGGCATGCCCGACGGCCGCTACGACCTCGGCGGCCAGGAGGTCGTCGTCGCCGACCGGGTGGCGCGCCTCGCGCACGGCGGTTCGATCGCCGGCAGCACCCTGACGATGGACGCCGCCCTGCGCAACGCCGTAGCCGCCGGCCTGTCGCTGGTCGAGGCGGTAGCCATGGCCTCCACCACACCGGCCCGCCTGCTGGGCCTCTCCGGCCAGGTCGGCTCCCTGCTACCGGGCCTGCGCGCCGACGTGGTCGTCCTGACCGCCGACCTCACCCGCAGGCGGGTCATGCGCGCCGGCACCTGGATCCCATAGTTATCTCATGAAGGCCCGCCTCGCCGGTTGCGTGGTCAGAAGCCGGCGGGCCGTTCCCACCCGCGCAGGTGCGGCAGCGGGACACGGTCCCACGGGACACGGCTCAAGAGGCGGGCGAGGACCAGGCCGAGCAGCACCCCGGCGACCGAGTCGGTCATCCAGTGATAGCCCAGATACACGGTGGTGACGAAGACGATCGCCACCGGGGCGACCCGGAGCGCGAACCACTCCCACCGCGTCAACTGCCGATGCAGCAGCGCCACGATCAGGATGGCGAGCACCGCGTACCAGACCAGGACGTTGCCCATGTGCCCGGACGGATAGCTCATCGCGTACTTCCCCGCCGCATGCGGGTTGAACATGACCGTCTTCTCCGGCCCGACGAACGTCGGCGCCGCCCGGTCGAAGAAGATCTTCGCTGGGCCGATCGTGAGGTACGTCAGCACGAACGCCGCGGCGAACGGCAGGACCGCGCGCACCGACCGCGTCCGGTAGAGCAGCAGCCCGGTGAGGATCAGCGCGACCGGCATCAGCACCTGGCCGCCCTGCCCCAGATAGTTGAGCACCCGCGCGGTCCAGTAGACCCCGTCCGGCTGGTTGGCGAAGGCCCAGTCGGCCACCCGCTGGTCGAACCCCAGCAGATGGCCGCGAGCGAGCGCGACAGACAACCCCGCGAACCCGGCCAGGGCCACCAGGTCCGGCCACCAGCTCCGGGTACGCGTGGATGCGAGCGTGTCTGTCACGCCTCCAAGTTAAAGGAGCGTCCGCAACCTGCTGGCCAGCAGGTCCCCCCGCACCCCCGAGTTCGGGCAGCCGCCGAAGTGGTGCAGCGCCACCACCCTGTTCGTCGACCGGGACAGCACCGGCGAGCCGGACGAGCCGCCCGCGGTGTCGCAGTAGTACGAGACGTCGGAGTGTTCCGCGTACCCGGTGTAGTCCGGGTTGTCCACCGCGCAGTTGCCCGCCTTGTCGCCCTGGCCGCCGGCGATCCGGGTCGGCTCACCGGCGGGGTGCTGCGGCACGTAGAGCGCCTGCCCCTTCGCTGGGCGGGCGGTGTCGAGGGTGAGGTAGCCGAACTTCTCGATCGAGGCGAATCCGTCCACGCTGAAGAGCGTGTAGTCGAACACCCGGTCGGTGGCGAGAACCTTGTCGCCCCACACCTTCGTCGGCTTGAACACGTCGTACCCGCCACACTTGGCGCACTGGTAGTTGAACCAGACCTCGGTGTCGTACGCCTCGTCGGACGTGGTGAGGCAGTGGTTGTTGGTGAGCATGCGGTTCTTGGGCCCGGCCCGCCATCCGGTGCAGAGCTCGGTTCCGTTGATCAGCAGCCGGGCGATGGCCTTCGACTTCGTGTAGGCGACCGGGTCCTTCGACTGGTAGCAGACAGCGTCGCTGGAGGTGTCCGTGCCGCAGATCGACTCCTCGCGTCCCGGTCCGGCGGCGGCCGCCCGCTCGCCCCGGTCGAACCCGCGGGCCACCTGGTCGACCTGCACGCCGAGGTTGCCGAGCACCGAGCCGAGGCCGAGCGGGTTGACCGCCCGGTGGACTTCGACGACAGCGGTGTCACCGGTGACCGACATGGCCCAGCGACCCGCATCACCGGACCTCAGGGAGTAGGCGTCGTAGCGGTACGACTCCGTGCCCTCCGGGTTCGACACGGTCAGGTAGTCGCCGGCGAGCAGCGCCACCCTGTCGAAGTGCAGCTTCACGTACGAGGCGCCGGGGTAGCTGAACTTCTCCCGCTTGGGCCCGGCCGGATAGCCGAGCAGCCGGCTCACCGGCAGCAGCTCGCCGACCCGCTGGCGGCTGGTCGCCGGCGCCGACTCGAGGCGCCGGTCCAGTTCCGCGCGTGACCCGTGCGCAGCCTCCTGCCTGCCGCTCTCGGGCAGATGCGAGGCCGACGACGAGGTCGAGGGCGACGGCGAGCCCGATGACGGCGACACCGGCTCCTCACCGGGCCGGGCGACGGCGCCCGAGGTGCCGGGTGCGTACCCCTGTGCCGCCACCGGAGTCCGCGCGACAGCCGGCGGTTCGTGCCACACGACCCGACTGTCGCCGGCCTGGGTCAGTGCCACCGCACCGGCCGTTCCGGCAAGCGCCAGGGCGGCGCACGTTCCGATGACGATGGCTGTCCTGCGTCGCATGCCACTCCCGTTACGTTCGTCGGCCCGTTTCGCACCTGTGTAACGAGCCACGTACGGACGCGACGCGCCGTACGAGGCGGCACACTGGGTGCGTGCGCATCACGTCCGCTCTCATCGACCCGGCGCTGCTGGATCTGCCCTGGCACATTCCGCTGGAGGAATGGCCTGCCGACCACCTGGTCGCGCTGCCGCAGGGCATTTCCCGGCACATCGTCCGGTTCGTCAAGCTCAACGACGTCGTCTACGCGATGAAGGAGACCCGCGAGCGCATCGCCGAGAAGGAGTACGACCTGCTCCGCGCCCTGGAACGGATCGACTTCCCGGCCGTGCAGGCGGTCGCGATCGCCACCGACCGGCAGACCCGGGAGGGCGAGCCGCTGGAGACGGTGCTCGTCACCAGGCATCTGCAGTTCTCCCTGCCCTACCGGGCGCTGTTCTCCCGGGTGCTGCGACCGGACACCATGAACCGCCTGCTCGACGCGTTGGCGGCACTTGTCGTACGCATGCATCTGACTGGATTTTCGTGGGGTGACTGTTCGCTGTCGAACACCCTGTTCCGGCGGGACGCGGGTGCCTTCGCGGCATATCTGGTGGATGCCGAGACCGGCAACCTCTACCCGAAGCTGTCCGAGGGTCAGCGCAGCGAGGACATCGAGATCCTGCGGCTGAACATCTTCGGCGAGTGCCTGGACCTGCAGGCCGCCGAGCTGCTGCACGAGTCGATCGACCCGGAGTCGGTGGTCGACGACATCGTGGCCCGCTATGAGCGGCTGTGGCACGAGGTCACCTACGAGCAGGAGGTGGCGAGGGATGCCCGGCATCACATCGAGCGGCGGATCCGCAGGCTCAACGAGATGGGCTTCGACGTCGCCGAGGTCTCGATGTCCACGGTGGACGGCGGTTACAAGGTCCGGCCGAAGGTGGTCGACGCCGGCTATCACACGCGCCGGCTGATGCGGCTGACCGGCCTGGACGCCGAGGAGAACCAGGCACGGCAGCTGCTCAACGACCTGGACGCCTACCGCGCGGAGAGCCACCTGACCGACGAGCAGCAGGCGGCACACCGCTGGCTGACCGAGGTCTTCGAGCCGGTGGTCCGTGCGGTGCCGGCCGATCTGCGCCGCAAGCTGGAGCCGCAGGAGATCTTCTCGCAGATCATCCAGCACAAGTGGCTGCTGTCGGAGCAGGCCGGCCGCGACGTCGGCATGGGCCCGACGGTGCAGTCGTACCTGACCGAGGTGCTCGTCAACAAGCCCGACGAGCAGGCCGTCCTCGGCGTGGAGGCCGGCTCACTCAGCGATGTCGAGGTCGAGGCCGGACTGATCTAGCGGCGGGCTCGCCAGCTCGACGAGGCCGCGCAGCCCGTCCCGGCGGGCCACCACCAGGATCCGGTCGCCCTCGGCTAGCACCCGGCGGCGGTCCGGGCCCCAGTCGATCCACTCCTGCCCGGCGGCGGACATGCCGATCACCCGGGCCGCACCCGGATGATCGGCGTGTTCCAGCGGCGCGCCGTCGAGCGTGGACCCGGCGTGGACGGTGACCGTGCCGACCATCACCGCGTGCCTGTCGACCGGGATGGTGGCGTGCACGTCGCGTTCCAGCAGGGCGGCCGCGAAGACCGGTGCGCAGAGCCGGGAGACACTGCGCGAGGTGTTGATCTGGAAGGCCGACTCGACGCGCTGCGCGAAGTCGTCGTCGAAGAGCCGCAGCACCACCCGCAGATCTGGCCTGGTCGCCCGGGACTGGAGTGCCGCCTGCAGGTTCACCGTGTCGTTGGTGGAGAGCACGACGAGCGCCTGGCAGGTGTCGATCGAGGCGGCCCGCAGCGTCGCCTCCGCTGACGCGTCCCCGATGATCACCGGGATGCCGCGGCGCTGGGCGCTCTTCACCCCGCGCGCGTCCGGGACCCGGTCGATCGCCACCACCCGGACGCCCAGGTCGGTGAGCTGCCGCAGCACCTGGGTGCCGACGTTGCCGAGACCGACGAGCACGACGTGGTCGCGCAGTTCGCCGGCGATGCGGCCCTGGCTGAGGGCGAGCCGCGCGTTCACCATGCCGTCCACCACTGCCGCGGTGATCAGCGGAATCAGCGCGAGACCGGCGATGGTGAGGACCAGCTGGGCGGCCTGGGCGACAGGTTTGCGGCCCACCTCCACATCGGACGAACCGACCGCGGTCAGCAGCGTCACGTAGATCGACTCCCAGAAGCCGTGCCCGGGTTTGTCGAACTTGCTGAGCAGCACCCCGGCGACCAGCGTGATCGCCAGCGTGATCAGCACGGCCATGCCCAGCTTGCGGCTCAGCGCCGCGCGGATCGCCCGGCCGACGGCCTGCAGCGGTCGCCGCCGGCGCCCGGCCCGGGAGAGCAGGCGGCGGGTCACGTCCTCACCCGGCGGGCGGCCGACGGCCTCGGCGAGCACAAGATCGGCGGGCTTCGCCGCCTCGGGTTCCGGTTCGGCGGGCAGGACGCGCACGTCACCGTTGTCGCCGGAGGTGGTCAAGGTCAGCACCACGCGCCGGCTGGCGACGTCGGCACGGCGGGCGACATAGAGGGTACGGTCGGCGCGCTGGAAGTGTGTCGGAGCGACCTCACCGAGCGTCGCCGCGACGAAGGCCGGTGCCGCCATCTCGGCATCGGAGAGCACCGCGCAGTCCGGGAAGAGGCTGACCACGCTGTGCCCCAGACCGGTGTTGAACATCCGCACCACCACCCGCAGCTTCGCCTCCACCTCGCGGGCGCAGAGGGCGGCGTGCAGGTTGACCATGTCGTCCGGCATGACCAGGGCCAGCGCGGTGGCACCGGCGAGCCCGGCCTCCCGGAACGTCCGCTCGTCGAGCCGATCCGCCTTGCGCCACTCCACCCCGCGATCCCGCAGCTTGGCCAGATCCGGCACGTCCGGCCGGAGGCGGTGCGGAGTGATCACCGTGATGCGGATGCGGTGGCGGGATTTCGCCAGCTCCTCGGCGAGGGTGTAGACAAGCGCGTCGGCACCACAGAGGACCAGGTGGAACCGCGTGTCCCCGTCGGTGGAGTCGGGCCTTGGCAGCTCTTGGGCGGGAACGACACTCACGTTCGCAGATCGTAGTCAGCCGGAACCCGCTCGCGTGGCCGCTCGTTGCCCCATCCGAACCATTCGTCCGACTTGGTGGGCATTACCCGCCAAGCCATCGTCCGATGTGGCCAGGAGAAGATCAGTGCGCAAGTTGTGGTGTGCCGGAGCGATCGCCTGCGGAGTACTCCTCGGAGCAGCACCCGCCCACGCGGAGCCGCTCCCGGGCCCCGGTGTCGCCGAAGCGCCGATGAACGCTCTCGGATACGCCCTGGAGCCGACGAACGACTGGCGACTGTCCAGCCCTCTCGCCTCGGATCCGCTCAGCGGCCAGCCGCTCGTCGACCTCGAACCCGGGGGTGGCCGCAAGCTCCTCCAGGTGGACCCCGGCGACGACACCGGCCTGCCGAGGACCCTCCCGGCCCGCGAGGGACAGCGAAAGATCGGGAAGCCGGCCGACCGGCGCCCGCTGCTGCCCGCTGCCGACGTGGTCAGCGGCACCCGGCCGGACCCCGCGAAGGGGCCGAGCGGAGCTCTCGGCGGCGTACCGGTGAGCGGCGTTCCGATGCCCCTCGCCGGCCAGGACTTCAGCGTCGCCGACACCCCCGTCGACAGCTTCGTCGGCACGCTCCCCCTGCTCAGCAGCCTGAACCCGTCCGGTTCGTCCGCGATCGGCTCCTCAGCGGCCGGCGGCACCCGCAGGCCCGCGGCGGACGAGCGTCCGTTCGCTGCCGGGCGGATGGAGGCGACCGCGGCCCGGGCCGACGACGCCCCGCTGCTCGGCGGCCTGGCCGGCACCGCCTCCACGGTGAACGACCTGCAGCGCCGGGTCGTCGACGTCCAGTCGGACCTCTCCGGCCTGCCGCTCGGCGGCGAACCGGTCCGGCGCTCCGCCAGGCTCGCCCCGCCCCCCACCACCGCACCCAGCACCTCCACGCCCGCCGGCCCGGCATCGGCGGCCACCCCACCGCCCGGCACGGCACTGGCCGGCACCGCACCGGCCGCCACTGCGCCGGCCGCCACTACTCCGGCTGCCACCAAGCCGGCCGCCACCAAGCCGGCCGGATCGGTCGCCCCCGCCGGCCGGCCCGCACCCACCGTTTCCGCCGCACCCGTCCCGGCTGCCTCGAACCAGCGCAACCAGGGCTTCCCGGCCACCGAGGCCGAGGACCCGCGCCTGTACGAGGAACCGGTCGACGGCTTCGTCGGCAAGTAGTCATTACCCGAGCGAGAGCGCGCGCCGCCAACGTCCAGCGGCGCGCGCTCTCGCGTCTGTGCGTACGCCTCGTAGGGTGCACGCATGGAGATCCCCGGCATCGGAGCGCTCTCGTTCGACCCCGACGACGAGTGGTACGTGAGCGACCCCGTCCCGGTCCCGGTCCTCGGCCGCCGGTGCAGGTTCGTGCTCCAGGACGGCGAGGGGTACACCGAGGACCCGGAGCCGTTCAACCAGGCGACAGCGGCCTTCCTCGCTCTTGACGACTCCGTCCTGGCCGCCGCCGCCCCGGCGGTCCACGAGTACTACCTGGACATCGCCGCCGCCTTCGACCGCGAGGGCTGGGACCACACCCGCGTGGCGGGGCCGGACGACGTCTGGAACCACGTCACCTTCGGATCCGAGGTGACGATCGAGCGGGAGGGATCCGTGTACCTCTCGGTCGAGTGCGAGTGCTCCTGGGAGGTTGAGCACGGCCTGCAACTCGTCTTCCGGGAGGGCCGGGCGATCAGCCGGGTCGGCCCCTACGACGGCGAACTCGTCAACGACCCCGATGTGGTGTATCCCAGCGATCGGATGCGGCCGGAATGACATGACCGGGTGATCCGCGACGGACAATCGAAGGGTGCAGACCTTCCTGCCCTTCCCCGAATTCCTCGCGAGCGCCCAGGCGCTCGACGTCAAACGCCTCGGCAAGCAGCGCGTGGAGACCATCCAGGTGCTGCGCGGGCTGACCCAGCCGGGGTACGGGTGGCGTCATCACCCGGCCGTCAAGATGTGGCACGGGTACGAGGAGGCGCTGGTCCGGTACGGACTGGACATGTGTGCCGTCTGGACCGCCACCGGACGTGCCGACACCTGCGCGGCGACCCTGCTCACCGACCTGCGGGCGGCGGCCGGCGTCGAGCACATCCGTACTCAGCCGGAACTCGCCGCCGCCGGTGACCTCCCGCCCTGGCTCGGCGACAAGGACCTGCACATCAGCCACCGATCGGCGCTGATCCGCAAGGATCCCGGCCACTACCGTCCCCAGTTCGGCGAGGAGCTGCCCGACGACCTGCCCTACGTCTGGCCGGCCTCGGACCGGCCGGGCCTGATCACCGCTCCTCGCTCAGATCCCAGCTCAGCAGAGTGAAGGTCATCTCCTCCAGCGCCCCGGCCCGGCGGTAGGTGGCTAGCGCGGCCTTGTTGTCGCTCTCGGTGGCGACCCACATCCCGTAACACCCTCTCGTGCGGGCTATCCCGGCGAGCGCGTCGACAAGCGCGGTGCCGATGCCCTGGAGCCGGGCGACAGGCGCGACGCCCAGCTCGTAGACGAGCATCTCGGTGCCCTTGTCCGGATGGGTGGTCTCGACCCCACTGATCATCCCGACCGGGCGATCCGCATCGTCGTAGGCCAGGAGCAGGTGGTGGGTGGGATCGGCCAGGAAGCGATCGGTGGCCGCCTCGATCGGCGGCGCGTCGAAGAGGTCGGCCGCCCGGTGCACGTCGGCGGCGTCGGTGACTCGTTCGATGCGCATGGCGCCCACGATAGCCAGGGCAAATGTCACGTTTCAGCACTCATTCCCGGCGAGGATGGCCGAGGCGTCCGGACGGCTGGTCATCGACGGCCCGCTCGGTAGCATGACGGACCGACAGGGTGGCGGCGAAGGGCGGCAAGATGGCGGTTCCGGGCGAGCACGACTCCGGCAGCCGACCACCGGGTTCCGGCGAGACCGGTCGACCACCGGGTTCCGGCGACGCCGGTCGGGCGGCGGAGTCCGAGGACCGTACCGAGCAGGTGGTCCAGTATTCGGAAGCGGTCGATCCGTGGGCCACGGCCGAGGCCGACGCCATCGCCAAGGACGGCCACGTTCCCTTCCACCTGGCCGACCCCCAGTCCCCGGCCCACCCCCACTCGACCTGGACGATTCCGGGGGCGGAACCGGGCGCGATCCCCGGGGCGGGCGCAATGCCTGGGCCGGGTGCGGTCCCCGGGGCAGGGCCGGGTGCGCTGCCCAGGACGAAGCCGGGCGCCGACACCCTGCCGCGGACGGTGAAGCGCGTGCTCCGGCCGTACCGAAAAGGTGTTTGGACGACGATCGCAGCCGGCGCGATCGCCCTCGGGGTGACCGCCACCGTGCTGCTCTGGCCGGATTTCCCGGCCCTCGACTTCCATCCGCTCGACCGGGAGAGCCGCTACGACCCGGTGGTCACCATCTCGTCGATCTGGTCGGACGCCGAGGTGATCGGCGACCGTGCCTACTTCGCCAGCGCTGACGCGAACGGTGCTCTCGGTGTCGTGGCAGTGGACACCGAATCGCGCGACGAGGTCTGGCGCACCACGGTGTCGGAGCCGGGCGTGACCGGTTGGGATCAGATGGTGGCGACGCCGGGCGGTGTGGTCCTCTACTCCAACCTCAGCTCCGCCACCAGCAAGATCATGATGGTGGTCCTCGACGGGAAGGACGGCGGCAAGCGGCTCTGGGACCGGCCGATCGGCAGCTCGGACGTCGTTCACCTGGGCGCGGAGAACGCGCTGCTGCTGGACAAGGAAGAGAGCCGGCTGCTGTGGCTGGACCTCCGGACCGGCGACGTCACCCACGAACAGAACGACCCCGGCTCCTCGGCGATCGTTCCGGTCACCACGCCGGACGATCTCACCGGGCCGGCCGGCCTCTTCGGCCGCGCGCTGAACCCGAGACTCGACGACGACGCCCGGGTCGTGCAGGTCAACAGCGACAACTCGGTGAACGTCCTCGACGTCGACTCGGGCAAGGTGCTCAAATCGCGGACGAGCGTGACCTCGCCCGGCAGCGACGCGCTGGCCCACGACGGGCGGCTGTTCGTGGAGGAGACGACCGGACCCGCCGATCGGGTCTCCGCCTACACGCTGGACGGGCTCGGTGAGCCGGTCACCCTCTACACGGCACCGGAGAGCAGCTCACTGAGCACGTTCTCGCCCTGCGGCGTGCAGCGGATGTGCTTCGTGGAGACCGACGGCTTCGACCGCAAGAAGGACCGGGTCGTCGCTGTCGACGCGGTCAAGGGCGGCAAGGTGTGGGACCTGCCGCTGCCCGAGGTGGAGGCCCTGGCCCCGGTGGGCGACTCGCTGCTGGCGACGACGAGCGCCGGTACCGACGACGTCACGCTGATCGACGCCGGCGGCAAGGCGGCGTGGACCACGACCGGCCGGGCCGCCCGGCTGAACGGCGGCAACATCCTGCGCTTCGCCGACCCGCTCACCTCGTCGCTGGGCAATCGCACGCTCTCCGGCGTCCACCTCGGCGACGCGCCGGTGGCGATGGGCGAGGTCCGCGACGTCTACAGCGCCGGCTGCTCCTGGAACACGACGGTGCTGGCCTGTGTGGGCGAGAAGCAGTTCCTCCTCTACCGGTTCGCTGACTGACCTCACGCAGCCGGCCGGCACCCGCACCGCCGGCCCGCAGCCGACCGGCACCCGCACCGCCGGCTCGCAGCCGGCCGGCACCCGCACCGCCGGCCCGCAGCCGACCGGCACCCGCACCGCCGGCCCGCCGGCTCGCAGCCGACCGGCAGACGCGCTGCCGACCCGCCGGCTCGCAGCTGACCGCGCCCCCCTGACTGACCGATTTCGCACATGAAATCGGGCGGCACCCCGGAGGGTGCCGCCCGATTCGTTACGTCAGATCCGGATACCGGACTCGGCGTGGAAGAGGTGCAGCGAGTTGGTCTGCGGCCGGATGTAGACCGTCTCGCCCATGTGCGGCATGTAGCGACGCTCGGTCCGGACCACGAACCGCTCGGAACCGCCACCGACCTCGGAGTGACCGTAGACGTTGGCGTCCGAGCCGAGGTCCTCGACCAGGTCCACCACGATCGGCAGCGCGTCCGCCGACTCGCTGACGACGTCGGCGGCCTCGGGGCGGAAGCCGACGGTGACCTTGCCGTTGGCGCCCTGCGCGGCCGCGACCTGCTCACGGGTGAACGGGAGGTTGAGCGAGCCGAAGGTGGCGCCCGACTCGGTCAGTGGCACGGTCTTGAGGTTCATGGCCGGCGAGCCCATGAAGCCGGCCACGAAGACGTTGCCGGGGGTGTCGTAGAGCGCCCGCGGGGTGTCCACCTGCTGCAGAACACCGTCCAGCATGACCGCCACCCGGTGACCCATGGTCATGGCCTCGACCTGGTCGTGCGTCACGTAGACGGTGGTGACGCCGAGCTTGGCCTGCAGCGAGGCGATCTGCGAGCGGGTCTGGACGCGGAGCTTGGCGTCGAGGTTCGACAGCGGCTCGTCCATGAGGAACACCTGCGGCTGGCGCACGATGGCGCGGCCCATGGCGACACGCTGACGCTGACCACCGGAGAGCGCCTTCGGCTTACGCGACAGGTACTCCTCGAGCTGGAGCAGCGCGGCAGCCTCCTTGACGGCCTTGTCGATCTCGGACTTCGGGGTCTTGCGCAGCTTCAGGGCGAACGCCATGTTCTCGTACACCGTCATGTGCGGGTAGAGAGCGTAGTTCTGGAACACCATCGCGATGTCACGCGACTTCGGCGGGAGGTGGGTGACGTCCTTGTCGTTGATCAGGATGCGACCGCGGTCCACGTCCTCCAGGCCGGCGAGCATGCGCAGGCTGGTGGACTTACCACAACCGGAGGGGCCGACCAGAACGAGGAACTCTCCGTCGCCGATCTCGAGGCTGAGCTCGTTGACCGCGGGGCGCTCGGAGCCCGGGTAGATCCGGGAGGACTTGTCATACGTGACGGTAGCCATGGTGAAACGACTTCCTTTCCACCGGCAGGAACGTGCCGGACGATCCGAGTAGAAGGAACAGCCCCGCAACCGTATTTCACTTCGGCCGACCTGCCAAGATGGCGACCGCATCACAGGACGTTATGCTGATGTCCGTTCGCCCCTGTAGCTCAGATGGCCAGAGCACCCGTCTTGTAAACGGGAGGTCGTCGGTTCGATCCCGACCGGGGGCTCCATTCGTTGATCTTGCATGAGCTCCGTACTGGTGGCCGTGCTCGTAACGGCCCTCACCGTCCCCCTCCCCGCCCCGGCGTCGGAGTGGAATCAGCCCGGGTACGGCCCGGGCGCGACCTACTACAACCCGAACGAGAACCGGCTGACCGCCTCGACGGCCGGCTCGCTGACCCGCCGGTGGGAGGTTCCCACCCACGGCGCGCCGGTCTGCGAGCTCGGACGTGAACCCCTTGTCGCCGGCGGGAACGTCTACACCAGCGATCCGGGCGGTGTCGGCGCCTACGATCCGGCCACCGGTAGCCGGCGATGGCACGCCGGCCTGCCCGGTCGTGGCGTCACCCGGATGGCCCTGGCGGACGGCAAGCTGATCACGCTGACGTACGCCTGCGAGGGGCAGAACAGCTTCCTGACCGCGTTCAACGGCAGGACCGGCGGCCGGCTGTGGGATGTGCCGCTCGGCGTACCGGCGCAGGACATGGTGGTCGACCGGGGTATGGCCGTTGTCGACACCCGGCCGGACTTCGCCCTCACCACCACCGCCTATCGGCTCGCCAACGGGGGCCGGGCCTGGCGGCTGACCGGCACGCGCGGCGACGGGCTGCTCTCGGCGGGCGGGCGGGTGCTGCTGCGCACCGAGGGGCAGGGCTCCCGCGCCGTGGCCATCGCCACCGGCGCCACCCTCTGGCAGACCGGGGAGGACTGGTACGCGGTCGGCAGCGCCCCGGCCGGCGACCGGTTCTACGTCGGCGGCAAGAGCGGCGGCCTCTCGGCCGTGAACGCGGCCACCGGCGCGGTGATCTGGCGCTCCACCAACACGGCCCCGTCGGTGACCACCGACGGGCGCTACGTCTGGTTTCCGCGGTACCGCAGCATCATCTGCCTGGACGCCCGGAACGGCGGCAAGCTCTGGTCGGTGCACCTGCCCGACGCCGCCGGCCAGCCGGTACGCGCCGGGAACCTGCTCTACAGCCCGTCCGGGTTCGCCTCACCGCTGTCGATCGTCGACGCCGCCACCGGTAAGCCGGTGAAGGGCGGCGGCATGCCCAGCGACCAGAACTATCCGCCGACCGTGGCCGGCGGCCGCCTCTTCCTCACGGACGGCGGCCGCCTGCGCGCGTATTACTGAGAAGCGGAGCGGCGGCGGCTGACCTCCGCGAGGGTCACCGCTGCCGCCACGCTGGCGTTCAGCGACTCTACGTCGGAGGCCATCGGGATGCTCACCCGCAGGTCACAGGTCTCGCCGACCAGGCGGGACAGACCGCGGCCCTCGGAGCCGACCACCACCAGCAGCGGCCCGACAGCGGCCTCGAGGTGGTAGAGATCGGTCTCGCCGTCGGCGTCCAGCCCGATGGCGGTGAAACCGGCCTTCTGCGCCGCCTTGATCGCCCGGGTCAGGTTGACCACCTGCGAGACCGGGACGCGGGCGGCCGCTCCGGCGCTGGTGCGCCAGGCGGTCGCGGTGATCCCGGCGGCACGCCGCTCGGTCATGAAGACGCCGTGCCCGCCGAAGGCGGCCACCGACCGGATCACCGCACCGAGGTTGCGCGGGTCGGTGATGCCGTCCAGTGCCACCAGCAGCGGAGCGGTCTGCTCCAGCGAGGCGGCGACCAGGTCGTCGAAGTCCTCGTACGCGAACGGCGGCACCTGCAGCCCGATGCCCTGGTGCAGCACCCCGCCGGTCATCCGGTCCAGCTCGTTGCGGCTGATCTCCAGGATCGGGATGCCCCGGTCACCGGAGGTCCGGACGATCTCGGTCACCCGCTCGTCGATGTCGATGCCCTGTGCCACGTAGAGCGCGGTGGCCGGAACCAGCGCCCGCAGCGCCTCCACCACCGGGTTGCGCCCGAGCAGCAGCTCGGGCCCCTCCTTGGTGGGGTTGGACCGGCGGCCGGGAGCGACCCGCGGTCCGCGGGGACCGGCAGCGCGGCCCCGGCCGGAAGCGGCACCGGACCGCCCGAAGACAGCGGCACGACCGCCGCCCCGGCCCCAGGTGGTGTCCTTGCTGCCGGGGACGCCGACCTTGGGCGCACGCCCCTCGGCCGCCGCGGCCCGGCGCTCCTTGTCCTGCTTGCGCGCGGTCTTCTCGGGCAGCTTCTCGGTGCCCGAGTAACCCTTGTGCCAGGGCCGCTCGTCGGCGGGCAGGGTCTTGCCCCGGCCCTTGAGCCCGGCGCGGTTCTTACCGCCGGAGCCCATGGCCGCGCCCTTCTTCGACGTCGCCCGCTTGCTGGCGTTCTGTGAATTTCCCGGCATCAGTGCTCTCCTACCGTCCAGCGCGGACCGGCCGGAGTGTCCTCCACCTGAATACCCGCGTGCTTGAGCTGGTCCCGCACCGAATCGGCGGCAGCCCAGTCCTTCCGTGCGCGGGCTTGTGCCCGCTGTTCCAGTGCCAGTGCGACGAGTGAGTCGACGACCGGCTTCAGGTCGTTGCCGCCCTCGCCACCGTCCCAGGCGGCGTCGAGCGGGTCCAGTCCGAGCACACCGAGCATGGCCCGGACCGCGGTCAGCGCGCCCCGGATGGCCGGCTCGTCGCCGGCGGCCAGGGCGGTGTTGCCCTCCCGGATGGTGTCGTGCACGATCGCGAGCGCCGCCGAGGTGTTCAGGTCGTCGTTCATCGCCTCGGCGAAGGCCGGCGGCACCGCCTTGGGCCGGCCGGGGCCGACCACCTCGGCCGCGCGCTGGACGAAGCCCTCGATCCGCCGGTACGCGACCGCGGCCTCCCGCAGCGCCTCGTCGGTGTAGTCGATGCGCGAGCGGTAGTGCGGGCTGCCCAGGTAGTAGCGCAGCTCGACCGGGCGGATGCCGTCCTCGCCGACCGAGGCCAGGTCGATGACGTTGCCCAGCGACTTGCTCATCTTCGACTCGCCGAGGTTGAGCAGCGCGTGGTGCACCCAGTATCGGGCGAACCCGAGGCCCGCCGCCTTCGACTGGGCGATCTCGTTCTCGTGGTGCGGGAAGGTCAGGTCCAGCCCGCCGCCGTGGATGTCGAACTCGTCGCCGAGGTAGCGCCGGGCCATCGCGGAGCACTCGATGTGCCAGCCGGGGCGGCCCTTGCCCCACGGCGACGACCAGTACGAGTCCTGCGGCTCGTCGTCCTTCACGCCTTTCCACAGGGCGAAGTCGCGGCGGTCGCGCTTGTCCCGCTCCGGCGCGTCGCCGGCGCCGCGCATGTCGTCCGGCTTCTGGCCGGAGAGTGCGCCGTACTCCGAGTAGGAGAGGACGTCGAAGTAGACGTCGCCGTTGCCGCACGCCGCCGGGTACGCGTGGCCGCCCTCGATCAGCGACGAGATCAGGTCGTGCATCTCGGTGATGTGCCCGGTGGCCAGCGGCTCGTAGGTGGGCGGCAACACGTTCAGCGAGTGGTAGTCGCGGTCCAGCAGGATCCGGTTCTCATACGCGATCGCCCAGAACGGGCGGCCCTGCGCCAGCGCCTTCTGGAGAATCTTGTCGTCCACGTCGGTGACGTTGCGGACGAAGGTGACCTCCATGCCGATGTGCAGCAGCCAGCGGCGCAGCACGTCGTAGTTGACCGCGGAGCGGAGATGGCCGATGTGTGGCGGCGACTGCACGGTGAGACCACACAGGTAGATCCCCACCTGACCGGGCGTCATCGGGACGAAGTCCCGGACCGATCGGGTCGCGGTGTCGTACAAGCGCAGCGTCACCGTACAAGGGTACCGACCCCCGTCACGGAACAGCCGCCCCGCCCGTCCGACACCGGAACGAGGGAATCAATATCCACCGACCGCGGCGTACGCGTCGACGATCCCGTGTCCGTAGAAGCCGTTGAAGCCGCGGCCCCCCTCGCACCGGGCGTCGTACTCGGCGGGCTGTCCTTCCCGCTGGTAGGACTGCACCCGGCCGGGAGGGCAGGGCCGCTGCGCGGCGGTCCGCAGCAGCGTGCGCTCGACCGCGTCGGGGTCCATGGTGCGGCCGGCGCGCGCCGGATCAGCCTTGCCGTACCGGCTGACGATCAACGCGGCCACCCCGGCGGCGTGCGGTGACGCCATCGAGGTGCCCTGTGCGTACATGTAGTAGCCGCAGGTGCCGGACGAGCAGTGCCGGACCACCGAGTCGTCGCCGGCCCGGGTGACCCGGCCCTCCGCGTCCACCATGCCCTGCTCCTGCAGGACGTGCTTCGGATAGCTGGAGAGGATCTCGTTGGCCGTGGTCTGGTACTTGTCGGTGCCGTACCAGTCGCTGAGGTCACCGCCGGGCGCGGCGACCGAGATCTGCTCGACGCCGTAGTTGGAGTACTCGGCCTTGCGCCCGGACGGGCCCAGCGACGAGGCGTTCAGGACGTGCGGCCCCTCCTGCGGCATGGTCCGGCAGGTCGCGTTGTCGATCTTCCGCTCGTACGGCTCGGCACCGTAGTTCGGGCTGCTCCGGTCGGTCAGCGGCCGGCCAAGGTCCTCGTGGGAGTTGCCGAGCGAGCTGATCAGCGTGACGCCCTTGCGATGCGCGTACTCCAGGGCCCGGTCGAGCCCGACGAGGATGGCCCGCTGCTCGGCCTGGCGCTTGGCGCTGTCGGCGGGGTTGGCCTCGCACAGGTACTTCCACGGGTCGACGTAGAAGGACATGTTCACCACGTCGATGCCGGCGTCGCCCGCGTAGGTGAGCGCGTTCACCACCGAGTCGAGGAAGAAGAAGCCGGAGTCCTGGCCGCCCTTGAGCTCGACCAGGCTGACACCCGGGGCGACGCCGGAGAGGCCGAAGCCGTCCGCGGCCGCGCCGATGGTGCCGGCGACGTGGGTGCCGTGGCCGCCGTCGTCGGTGCCGACCGGGTCGAGGCAGCTCTTCACCTCGCAGGGACCGTCGACGGCGGCGATGTCCGGCGCGAAGTTGCGGGACAGTGCCCGGTTGAAGTGCGGGGCCAGGTCGGGGTGTCCGGCGTCCAGGCCGGTGTCGAGCACGCCGACGGTCACTCCCGCCAGCGGATGATGCACCTTGCGGGCCTGGTCGGCGCGGATCATCCGCAGGCCCCAGAGCCGGTTGTCGAGCGGGTCGAGGCCCTCCGGCCCGCGCGCTCCACCCGTACCCCCGGCAGTGTGACCCGCGGGCTCGACCGCGACCCTGGCGATGGCCCGGCGCTCACTCGCACCGATCAGCGCCGCCGAGGCGGTGGCCTTCGCCGCGAACCGGGCGTCGGCCGAGGTGACCCGGTAGACCCCGGCCGTGTCGTTGCGGCTGACGATCCGGCCGCCTGCCGACCGGACGGCGGCCGTCACGTCCGATGCGGCGACACCGTCGGCCGCGACCACGGTGTAGTCCGTGGCAGACGGGCCGGCGGTGATCGGCAGCAGGGCCAACAGGGTCAAACCGGATACGGCTGCGCGTAGGACCATCACTTCCCGGATGCTAGGGCCGAAAAGGGGCGCCTGTTCCGCTATCGCGGAACAAGCACCCCTGTTCAGAACAGATCGGATCGCAACAGATCAGATCCGGAGGTCAGCGACCGCCGACCGCCGCGTAGGCGTCGACGATGCCGTAACCGTAGAACCCGTTGAACTGCTTGCCACCCTCACAGAGAGCGTCGAACTCGGCGGGACGACCCTCATTCGCGTAGCTCTGCAGGCGCGGCGTCGGGCAGGACCGCTCGGCCGCCGTCTTGTAGAGCTGACGCTCGACCACGTCCGGGGACAGGGTCTTGCCGCCACGGCGCCAGTCGTTGTGGCCGTACCGGCTGACGATCAGCGCGGCGACACCGGCGGCGTGCGGTGACGCCATCGAGGTGCCCTGCAGGTACGTGTAGTACCCGCACTTGCCGGCCTTGGTGCACTCCTTGAAGACCAGGCCCTCGCCGGCCGCGGTGATGTTGCCGTCCGCGTCGACCAGCTCCTCCTCCTGCAGCACCTTCAGCGGGTACGTGGAGAGGATCTGGTTGCCGGCCGTCTGGAACGTGTCCGTGCCGAAGCCGTCGCGGTACCAGCCACCCGGCGCGGCGACCGAGATCTGCTCGAGGCCGTAGTTGGAGAAGTCCGACTTGTTGCCCGACGGGCCGACCGACGAGACGCCGATGACGTGCGGGCCCTCGGTCGGGAGGTCCCAGCAGGACTTGTTGTCGATCGGGCGCGGGTACGGGTCCGCACCGTAGTCCGGGCTGGAGACGTCGGTCCGGGGCTTGCCCAGGTCCTCGTGGTTGTTGCCGAGCGCGCCGACAAGAGTGACGCCCTTGCGGTGCGCGTACTCCAGGGCCCGCTTCATGGCGGCGATGATGGCGCGCTGCTCGGCCTGGTCCTCGGCGCTGTCCGCCGGGTTGGCCGTGCAGTTGTAGAGCCACGGGTCGACGTAGAACGACATGTTGACCACGTCGAGGCCGGCGTCGGCGGCGTACGTCAGCGCGTTCACGACCGGGTCGAGGAAGAAGTAGCCGGAGTCCTGGCCACCCTTGAGCTCGACCAGCGTGACGCCCGGCGCGACACCGGAGAGGCCGACGCCGTTCAGCGAGGCGCCGATCGTGCCGGCGACGTGCGTGCCGTGCCCGCCGTCGTCGGTGCCGACCGGGTCGAGGCAGCCCGCGACCTCACAGGCACCGTCGATGTCGACCAGGTCCGGCGCGAAGTTGCGGGAGAGCTTCTTGCTGAAGTTGGGAGCGAGGTCCGGGTTCGAGGCGTCCAGACCGGTGTCCAGCACGCCGACGGTCACGCCGCGGTCGCCGGACTCGATCTTGCGAGCCTTGTCCGCGCGGATCATCGCGAGACCCCAGAGCTTGGAGTCCAGCGGGTCGGCCTTCGCCGGGCCGCCCTTGCCGCCCCGGCCACGCTTCGCGGCGAGGTCGATCTTCTCCAGCCCGTTGGGGGCGCGGCCGATGGTCCGGCGCTCGCTCGCCCCGATCAGGGCGCCCGAGGCGACGGCCTTCGTCTCGAACCTGGTGTCCTTCGACGTGACCCGGTAGACGCCGACGGCGTCGTTACCGGTCACGATGGTGCCACCGGCGGCCTTGATCGCAGCGGTGGCCTCTGCGGCGGAGGTGCCGTCGGCGGCCACGACCGTGTAATCGACCGAGTTACCTGGCTCCGCAACGGCGGAACCGGGAACCACGGCCAGGAACGCGAGGCCCGTCGCGGTGACGACGGCCCCGGTGATAACGCGTCTTCTCATGGAAGCGCTCCTCCTGGGAGTTGACTAGGAGGCATCCCATCGAGAAATGTCGCTCACCGCAAGGTCAGGACCTGATTATTTACAGTTACGGCCGGGTCATTCGGAGCACATCGAGTGCTTCGTCCAGTTGTGTCTCGGTCAATTTGCCGTCCGCCACATGACCGCGTTCGATCACCACTTCACGAATGCTGCGGTCGGTGGCGAGTGCCTGCTTGGCGATCGCCGCGGCCTCGTCGTAGCCGAGGTACCGGTTGAGCGGAGTGACGATCGACGGCGAGCCCTCCGCGTACGCCCGGGCCACGTCCTCGTTCGCCTCCAGGCCCTCGACGCACCGGTCGGCGAGTTGGCGGGACGCCGCGGCGAGGAGCCGGATCGACTCCAGCACGTTGCGGGCCATCACCGGCAGCATCACGTTGAGCTCGAAGTCGCCCTGGGTGCCGGCGAAGGCCACCGTCGCATCGTTGCCGATCACCTGGGCGCAGACCTGGCGCACCATCTCGGGCACCACCGGGTTCACCTTGCCCGGCATGATCGAGGAACCCGGCTGGAGATCGGGCAGGCGCAGCTCACGCAGTCCGGCCCGGGGTCCCGAGCCCATCCAGCGGATGTCGTTGGCGATCTTGTAGAGGCCGACCGCCACCACCCGGAGCTGGCCGGACGCCTCGACCAGGGCGTCGCGGGCACCCTGCGCCTCGAAGTGGTCGCGGGCCTCGCTCAGCGGCAGGCCGGTCTCCTCGCGGAGCAGCTCGATCACCGCGGGGGCGAAGCCGGGCGGCGTGTTCACCCCGGTGCCGACGGCGGTGCCGCCGAGCGGCAGCTCACCGAGCCGGGGCAGGGTGGCGGTGAGGCGCTCGGCACCGTTGGTGATCTGTTGGGCGTACCCCGAGAACTCCTGACCGAGGGTGACCGGTGTCGCGTCCATGAGGTGCGTCCGGCCGCTCTTCACGACCTCGCTCCAGGCCTGCGACCTGGTGCGCAGCGCGGAGGCGAGGTGTGTGAGGGCCGGCAGGAGGTCCCGGCTGATCGCCTCGGTGGCGGCCACGTGGATCGATGAGGGAAAGACGTCGTTGCTCGACTGGGACGCGTTGACGTGGTCGTTGGGGTGCACCGGCCGGCCCAGCTCGCGGGAGGCCAGGGTGGCGATCACCTCGTTGGCGTTCATGTTCGACGAGGTGCCGGAGCCGGTCTGGAAGACGTCGATCGGGAACTGGTCGTCGTAACCGCCGTCGGCGACGTGCGCCGCAGCGGTCGCGACGGCCGCGGCGACATCGCCGTCCAGCACGCCCAGTCTCCCGTTGACCCGGGCCGCCGCACCCTTGATCCGGGCGAGGGCCCGGATGTGTGCCGATTCCAGGCCCCGGCCGGAGATCGGGAAGTTCTCCACCGCGCGCTGCGTCTGTGCCCGCCACAGCGCGTCGGCGGGCACCCGCACCTCACCCATCGTGTCGCGTTCGATCCGATATCCGCTCTCGTCAGTCGTCACCGGACAATCCTCTCTCGACCCACGGCGAACCGCAGTCGATCGTGTCGATCACCTCTCGAGGCGCCGTGCCACCTCGAACCGCTCCGGCACGCCCATCTCCTCGAAGAGCACGAGTGCCTCCGACCAGAGGCGCCGGGCCTCTCCGGCGTCGGTGCTCTCGGCGCATTCGGCGAGCCCGGACAGCGCCTGGGCCGTGCAGAACGGCAGGCCGTGGCGCCGGGCCTGCGACAGCGACCGCTGGTACAGCTCGCGGGCTCCCGGTACGTCACCGGCGCGGAGCAGCGTGGTGCCGAAGTCCCGGAGGAACTCGCACTCGTACCGGCGGTCGCCGAAGTTGCCGGCCGTCTCGATCGCCCGCCGGTGCTCGGCGACCGCCTCAGCGGTCCGGCCGGCCTCGGCGTGCAGCTGGGCGAGCTGGTTGCGGGCGTCGGCCTCCAGGGAGGCGAAACCACCCTGTACGGACAGCCGCAGCGCCGCCGTCGCATAGCGCCGGGCCATCTCCGGCGAGATCGACCCGTTCCGGCGCCGGAGCTGGACGATCAGGAAGAAGCAGCTCGCGAGCTGGTGCACGTCGCGGTGCTGCACCGCCGACATCAGGCGCCTGCGGTGGATGGCCAGCGCCTCCGGGTACCGCCCCAGCCTGCCGTAGGCGGTCGCCAGGTAGATGAGCGTGGCCGCCGAGGGTGTGTCGCGCCCGGCGAACCCGGACATCCGCAGCGCCTCGCGAGCGGTTTCCACCGCCTCGGTGAACCGGCCGCTCGCCTCGTGGATGGCGGCCAGGTTGCCCAGCGCCACGGCGAGCGCGTCCTTCTCGCCCAGTTCCGTCCAGTTCCGGATCGCGATCTGCATGTACTCGCGGGCCCGGGTGTGGTCGGCGAGACGGAAATGCACCGAGGCCAGGTAGTTGGCGGTCATCGCCACACCGGTCCGGCTGCCGGCCTGCTCGGCGATGGCGAACGCGCGCTCGTGCAGCGAGGCCACGTCACCGGTGTAACCGCGGTAGAAGAGCAGGTACCAGGCGGCCCGGGGCAGGTACCACCCGTACTCGGGGTGGCCCGTGTCGACAGCGGCCTGCTGGAGCGCGGCGAGCGCCGGCCGTTGGCGTTCCAGCCTGGCGACCGGGTCGGTGATCGCGGACTGCAGTTCCGGCCGCCGTGGCGGGAGGTCCCGCAGCGCGCGGTCGACGCTGTGCCGGTAGGTACCCGTCGTGCTGGCCACCGCGGCGCGCAACTCCAGGTCGAGAACCTCCAGGACGGCCCGGCGCCGCTCCTGTTCGTCCAGGCCACCGGCCAGCGTGACCGCGAACTCGCGCAGCAGGTCGTGCAACCGGACGACGCCGGGCTCCGGCTCCTCGGCCAGGTGCGCGTCGAGCAGCTCCTCCAGGACCTCCTGAGCGTCCGCCAGGGACAGGCCGGTGAGCGCGGCGGCCACCGGCGCGTCGAGGAGGTCACCGGGATAGAGGCCGAACCGCTGGAAGAGCCCCTGTGCCCGCTCGCCGAGCTGCCCGTAGGAGAGCGCGAACGTGCTGGCCACGCTGCGGTTCTCGACCGCCAGGCCGGCGAGCGCGGCACCGCCGAGGCGATGGACCAGGTCGGCGACCTGCCAGCGCGGCCGGTGCGCCAGCCGGGCGCCCGCCAGGCGGACCGCCAGCGGCAGCCCGCCGCATCGGCGGACCAGCTCGGCGGTCGCCTCCGGCTCGACATGGACCCGGTCGCCGGCGATCCGTTCCAGCAGGCGAACCGCCTCGTCCACCTCGAGCAGCGGCAACGACTCCGAGTGCACCCCGTCCAGCCCGGGCAGCCGCCGCCGGCTGGTCACCAGCGCCAGGCTGCCCCCGGCGGTCGGAAGCAGGTCGGCCACCTGCGCGCTGGACGCCGCGTTGTCGAAGACCACGAGCGTTCGCCGCCGGGCCAGCTCGGTACGCCAGACACCGACCCGGCCCACGAGGTCCGGCGGAATCGCCTCCGCGCTCACGCCGAGCTGCCGCAGCAGCACCAGCAGGGCGTCGGCGGGCTGAATCGGCTCCTGCTCGCTGTGCCCGTGCAGGTCGACGAAGAGGTGCGCGTCCGGGTAGCGGTCGGCGACGTGCGAAGCCAGGTGCAGGGCGAGGGTGGTCTTGCCGCTGCCGGCCATACCGTCGATCACCAGAACCGCCGGGCTGAGCGGCTCGTCCGGGCAGATCTCCTTCAGCAGCCGCGCGACGAGATCGCCCCGGCCGGTGAAATCGCGGACCGTGCGCGGCAGGCAGCGGATCGGCGCCGGCTGCGCCTCACCGGCCGTCTGCGCCTCACCGGTCACCGCCGGTTCGCCGGCCAGGATCTGCCGGTGCAGTTCCTGCAGCTCCTGACCGGGTTCGATGCCCAGTTCCTCCGCCAGCGTCTCGCGCGCACGGCGGAACTCCGCGAGCGCGTCCGCCTGCCGCCCCGCCCGATGCATCGCCGTCATCAGCTGCCCGCGCAGCCGCTCGCGCAACGGGAACCGCTGCACCTGCTCGCTCAGCTCACCGAGGATCTCCCGGGCCCGCCCCGCGGCCAGCTCCAGATCCACCCAGTCCTCGACCGCGAGCACACGCTTCTCGTCGAGGGCGGCGGCCGCGTGACGCACCGCGATGGCGTCGATCTCGGCGCAGGCGGGACCCTTCCAAAGACCAAGACCTTTCCGGTACGCCGACCGCGCGGCCGCCACATCCCCGGTCGACCGCGCCTGCTCCACCAGCCGTGCGAACACCGCCGCGTCCAGGTCCTCGGGACCGACCTTGATGCCGTACCCCGCTGGATCAGTCATGATCACGCCGGGCGGCAGCGCCCGCCGCAACCGGGACACACAGGTCTGCAGCTGCCCGCGGACCGTCGGCGGCGGATCGGCGCCCCACACCGCGTCGGTGATCTCGCTGAGCCCGACGATCCGGCCCGCGTTCAGCAGCAGCATCGCCAGCACCACCCGGTCCCGGCCCGCGGTCACCGCCACCGGCTCGCCGTCCACTGTCACCGACAGCGGACCCAGGATGGTGTAGCGCACCTCCGCCATCAGCCGGCCTCCCCCGAGTCGGCGGGAGCTTTCCGGTACGCCCGGCGCGCACCTCGAAGATCCCCTGTGGACTGTTGCTCGCCGGGCGGCCGGTCAAACCTCTGTTCACCGGATCCGAACACCCTCCGCCCGAGCGCGGTTACGGAGAGTCGCCCTCGGCTCCGGTAGCGCAAGGTAGTCACCCCGTTCCGTGTGCGTGTGCGGCAGCCTAGCGGAAGGCGGCAGTAGCGGATCGACAGCGAAACGAGAGCGGACTGTAGAAGGCTCCCCGGCAGTGCCGCCTCACCGCCGATGCTTTTCATGAGCGCCCCCAGTGCGTGGTGGGGCGGCCGAGCTTTACGGGGGACGAACAGCCCGTCCGGGGTCATCCGCGGACGGGCTGTTCGTATCCCGGGCGATCACTCTCGGTTGGACGGAAGCCACAACGGAACGTACCGTCGGCTGAGTTTGGATGCCCCCGACGAAGAGGATCCCCCTGATGCGACGCGCCATCCTGGCCGTGCTCACCGGCGGCGCCCTGCTGTCCGGCGCCGCCTGCGGCAGCGATGCGGACACCAGCGAGATCGCCGCTCCGGCCGCCGCCACCCCCACCACGGCAGCGGCAACCGCCTCACCCGCACCCGACTACTCGGCCGACACCGAAGAGGTGTGCGGCCGCCTGGAGAAGATCTTCAGCGGCGCGCTGGCCGGCGACTTCGGCACCGCGATGGGCAAGATGATCGCGCAGAAGGAGGCGAAGCAGACCGCCGAGGCGGCGAAGGCCGAGAAGGCGGCGGCCGCCGAGCTGAAGGCGGTCGGCACCGAGATCCGCAAGGAGACCACCGCCGCGCAGAACCCCGAGCTCAAGCTGGCGGGCGAGACCTCCGCGGCGAAGCTCGAGAAGAGCGCGAAGAACCGCGACTACATCGAGAAGGTCAAGACCGCGAAGGACCTGGACCGCACCCTCAAGGGCCAGATCCAGGAATGGCTCACCCCGGTCGCCGGCTTCTGCCCCGACGCCTGACCGCACTCCATTCCTGCTGCCCCCACCGCCTGACGGAGCTCCCCGCGATCTTGGACAACTGAGCCGGTCATAGGCGGTTCAGATGTCCAAGATCGCGGGCGAGCGGCGAGCGGCGAGCGGCGAGCGGGCGCGCAGGCGGGCGCGCAGGCGGGCCGGGCGGGCCTTACGGGCGGGCGCCGATGCTCAACATCGGCTTGGTGACCTCGGCGAAGAAGTCCTCACCCTTGTCGTCCACGACGATGAACGCGGGGAAGTCCTCGACCTCGATCTTCCAGACCGCCTCCATGCCCAGCTCCGGGAACTCGAGCACCTCCACGTGCCGGATGCAGTCCTGGGCCAGCCGGGCAGCCGGGCCGCCGATCGATCCGAGGTAGAACCCGCCGTAGGTCTTGCAGGCGTTGGTGACCTGCTGCGAGCGGTTGCCCTTGGCCAGCATCACCATCGAGCCACCGGAGGCCTGGAACTTCTCCACGTAGGAGTCCATCCGGCCGGCCGTGGTCGGGCCGAACGAGCCCGACGCGTACCCCTCGGGCGTCTTCGCCGGACCGGCGTAGTAGACCGCGTGGTCGCGCAGGTACTGCGGCATCGGCTCGCCCGCGTCCAGCCGCTCGGCGATCTTCGCGTGGGCGATGTCGCGGGCGACGACGAGCGGCCCGGTCAGCGAGAGGCGGGTTTTCACCGGGTACTTCGAGAGCTCGGCGCGGATCTCGGCCATCGGCCGGTTGAGGTCGATCCGGACGACCTGCTCGGTCTCCAGGTGGTCGTCGGTGACGTCGGGCAGGTACCGGGCCGGGTCGGTCTCCAGGCGCTCCAGCCACACCCCGGACGGAGTGATCTTCGCGACCGCCTGGCGGTCGGCGGAGCAGGAGACCGCGATGGCGACCGGGCAGGAGGCGCCGTGCCGGGGCAGGCGGACGACCCGCACGTCGTGGCAGAAGTAGCGCCCGCCGAACTGGGCACCGATGCCGAAGTCACGGGTTAGCTCCAGCACCGCGGCCTCCAGCTCGAGGTCACGGAAGCCGTGCGCCAGCATCGTGCCGGCGGTCGGCAGGTTGTCCAGGTACTTCGCGCTGGCCAGCTTCGCGGTCTTCAGCGCGTGCTCGCCGCTGGTGCCACCGATGACCACCGCGAGGTGGTAGGGCGGGCAGGCCGACGTGCCGATCAGGCGCAGTTTCTCGTCGAGGAACTGCATCATCCGCTGCGGGTTCAGCAGCGCCTTCGTCTCCTGGTACAGGTAGGACTTGTTGGCCGAGCCGCCGCCCTTGGCCATGAAGAGGAACTTGTACGCGTCCGGCTGCCCGCCCGGGTCCTCGGCGTAGAGCTCGATCTGCGCGGGCAGGTTGGTGCCGGTGTTCCGCTCGTCCCACATGGTCAGTGGTGCCAGCTGCGAATACCGCAGGTTCAGCCGGGTGTAGGCCTGGTAGACGCCGAGCGCGATCGCCGCCTCGTCCGTCCCGTCGGTGAGAACGTGCCGCCCGCGCTTGCCCATCACGATCGCGGTGCCGGTGTCCTGGCACATCGGCAGCACACCACCGGCCGCGATGTTGGCGTTGCGCAGCAGGTCCAGCGCGACGAACCGGTCGTTCGGCGACGCCTTCGGGTCGTCGATGATCGAGCGCAGCTGAGTGAGGTGCGCCGGGCGCAGGTAGTGGGCGATGTCGTGCATCGCCTCGGCGGTGAGCTGGGTCAGCGCCGCCGGCTCCACGGTCAGGAACCGCCTGCCGCCCGGGCCCTCGACGACGTCCACGCCCTCGTCCGAGACCAGACGGTATTCGGTGAGGTCCTCGCCGGTCGGGAGGAGCGGAGAGTAGGAGAAATCGGCGCCTCTGCTCATGAGCGGCAAGCCTAAGCCAGCGGGGCGGCCGGATGCGAACCGATCCCCACGCTTCGCCCGGCAGGGTTCGGTCAGGAGGCCGGGTCTTCGGTCAGGAGAAGGCCAGGTATGCCATGTCCCGGCCGGCGACCGCGATCATTCCGTTCGGTCCGACGGCGAAAACCTTGGCATTCGTACGAACGTCGGCTCGGACCGAGCCCGTATCGGGTGTCAGAGCGGTGACCCGGTTCTTCGAGACGACGATCACCGCGTACGGGGTGAGAGCGGCGGTCGCGCCGTCCCGCCCGGTCTGCCGCCACACCGCCTTGCCCTTGGCGAAGGAGTATCCGCGCAGCGTGTCGTCCTTGCGGAGCACGGCGTAGGCGTCGTTCAGTGCCACCACGCCGGTCTCCTTGTCGCCGTACCAGAGGTTGCGGCCGTCGTACCCGTTGATCAGCACCTCCCGCCCGTACGGGTCGACGCCGAGCACCACGTTGTAGCCGCCGGCCGGGTCCCGCCCCTGCTCACAGTTCGAGCCGCTCTCCGCGGTACGCAGGTTGAGCCCGTCCCGCCGCCACACCACGCCGTTGCGGGGCGGGTCGGTGGCGGTCACCCCGTAGTAGCAGGTGCCGTCGCGCGCCGTACCCGTCACCGTCAGCACCCGGCCGCCGACCACCGCGATCCGCTGGTCCCGGGCCGGCCGTACCGTCTGCACGAGCTTGCCGCCGGCGGTGTCGATCACCCGAACCTGGCCGTCGTCGGGGAAGCCGAGCAGGCCCGGCATCGGCTGCGGGCCCGCGACGTCGTCGTCCACGTCGTCGGTGACCAGCCGCCGGGTGTCCGGCAGGTCCGGGTTGGCCGCGTCCAGGACGAAGCCGATGCCGCCGGTACCGACGGTCCACATCTGATTGCCGGACCGCGGGTCCCACGCGGTGAGCCGGCAGTCGTTGCCACCGGCGCAGCTGAGGTCCACGATCGCGTCCTGGTACGTCCAGACCGCGCTCGCCGTGGTGTCCGCCCGCCGCAGCGCCCCGTTGCGGGGGTCCATCACCTGGTATCCCTTGGTGAGCAGCCGTCCGGTGACCACCACCGCGTCCGAACCCTTGCCGGCGATCGACGCCCAGTCCGCGTCCGACGACCAGAGCGGCACCCCGGCGGTCAGCCCGTAGGCCTCCACCGATGTCCGGTACTCGACGATCACCGAGTCACCGACGACGGCCACGCTCTGCGGTGTGCCACCGAGCTCCTGCTGCCATCGGGCGCCGGGCGCCACCGGCCCGTTCGTGGTGATCCACGACCAGACCTGGGGGAACGGATTCCACACGCCGGTACTCGCCAGAACCGTTATCGTCACGGCGGCGACCAGCGCGAACCCCTTCCCGGTCGAGGCCATGCGGACACCGTAGTGACCTCGATCCACTTAACCCGCGAGGGTGGAAAGTCCGTGTCGATCGGTTATCAGCGGTTTGTCGAGAGAACCAGAGGCACCGTCCGGTACGGGATCAGCTCGGCGAGCGCGATGATCGTGTGCGCCCGGACGATGCCCTCGTAACCGACGATCTGGTCGATCACCCGCTGCAGATCGGCGTTGGAACGGGCGACGATCCGGCACAGGATGTCCCCGCTGCCGGTGATCGTGTGCGCCTCCAGCACCTCCGGAATCTCCGCCAGGTGCTCGGCAACGGCGTCATGCCCGTACCGCTGACTGATCTCCAAGGTCACGAAGCTCATCACGCCGAAGCCGACAGCGGCCGGGACCACCTCCGGGCCGAAGCCCTTGATCGCGCCCCGCGCGATCAGCTTGTCCAGGCGCGCCTGGACTGTGCCTCGCGCCACAGCGAGCCGCCGGGAAAGCTCGAGGACCCCGATCCGCGGCTCCTCGGCGAGCAGCGCGATCAGCCGAGCGTCGAGGCCGTCGAGTTGGACAGTCTGCTCACCCATCAGCCGAAACTACCGGACCGAATGCGCAGGATGACCAGAACGAAACGGATCTATTGCCCACGTAAGCGTTCTGCGCCACGGTCCCACCATGAGGCCGGCGGGCGATCTGTGACACTGCTACCTGTGACGACTATCGGAGCGCAGGGAACCGTCAGCCTGCCGTGATAAAGGTGTGCGCATGAGTTCCCTTCCCGCGGGTTGGTACAAGGACCCGGCCGACACCACCACCCAGCGCTACTGGGACGGTGAGGGCTGGCTGGGCAAGGCCATCCCGGCCGACGCGGTCCCGCCCGACGGGCCGCCCGCGGTCGAGGCGGAACCCCCGGCCCCCGAGCCGGCACCGGCCCCGATCCAGCCCACCCCCCAGCCGTACGCGGCACCTCCCCAGGGCTACGCGGCCCCGCCGCCGGCGTACGGTCCGCCGCCGGGCTGGGGCCAGCAGCCGGGCCAGCCGGTTCCTCCCGGTCATCCGGGTCAGCACCCTCAGCCCGGTCAGCCCGGTCAGCCCGGTCAGCCCGGTCAGCCCGGTCAGCCGATGCACGCGTACCTCTATCCGATGCCGCAGGCCATGCCGCACGGCTTCCCGCTCGCCGGGCTCGGCCGCCGGCTCACCGCCCGCCTCATCGACATCGGGGTGGTGATCCTTCTCAACATCGTGGTCAACGGCTGGTTCTTCTACCAGTACTGGCTCGACTTCGCGCCGATCATGCGCGACGCGCTGGCACAGATCGCGGCCGGCGACCAGAATCCCGACGTCGTGCCGACCCCGCGGATGCAGACGCTCTCGATAGCGATCGTGCTGGTCGCCACTCTGCTCTGGCTGCTCTACGAGGCGCCGTCGATCGCCAGTAAGGGGCAGACCCTCGGCAAGCGGGTGATGGGGATCAAGGTCCTCCCGCTGGAGGGCACCGCGCCGCTCGGCTTCGGTCGCGCCTTCGTCCGCTGGGCCCGGCTCGGCATGTGGACGCTGTTCTGGTGGTGTGGTGTCGGCCTGATCTTCCAGTTCTTCGCCGCGCTGTCGCCCGTCTGGGAACCCCGCCTGCGGCAGGCCTGGCACGACAAGGCAGCGGCCACCGTGGTCGTCGCCCTCCCGCCGGGTGCCCAACCCACCGTCGAGGCCGCACCGCGCGGCGACACTTCCGGAGGATCTCAATGACCCGGCTGACCCGCGCCGACCTGGACGCCCTGCCGAACTACGTACCCGGGCGCAACGTCGCCGACCTGGCCCGCGAGCTGGGCATCGCCGAGGCCGTCAAGCTGGCGAGCAACGAGGTGCCGTACGGCCCCCTGCCCGGAGTGGTGGAGGCGGTCACCGAGGCCGCCCGTACCGCCCACCGCTATCCCGACATGGGTGTGCTCCGGCTGCGCGACGCGATCGGCGAGCGGTTCGGGGTCGAGGCGGAGCGGGTGGTCACCGGCTGCGGCTCGGTCGCGCTGGCGGAGATCCTGGCGAAGGCGACGTGCCTGCCGGGTGACGAGATCGTCTACTCGTGGCGGTCCTTCGAGGCGTACCCGATCATCGCCGCCGGCGGTGGCGCGACAAGCGTCCGCGTGCCGAACACGGCCGCCCACGGGCACGACCTCGCGGCGATGGCCGAGGCGATCACCGACCGCACCCGGATGGTTTTCGTCTGCAACCCCAACAACCCCACCGGTACCAGCGTCCGCAAGACCGAGATCGACCGCTTCCTCGCCGCGGTGCCCTCCGACGTGCTCGTGGTGCTCGACGAGGCGTACCGGGAATTCGTCACCGACCCGGACGTGCCGGACGCGCTCGAGACCTACGGCGACCGGCCCAACGTGGTGGTGCTGCGCACGATGAGCAAGGCGTGGGGCCTGGCCGGCCTGCGCATGGGTTACCTGGTCGCCCAGCCGGAGGTCGCGTCGGCCCTGCGCAAGGTGGTCACTCCGTTCTCCACCAGCACTGTCGCCCAGGCTGCCGCGCTCGCCGCGCTGGAGGCCGAGGGCGAGGTCCGCCGCCGGTGCTCCCTCGTCGTCGCGGAGCGGGCCCGGCTGACCGAGGGCCTGCGCAAACTCTCCGTCGAGGTGCCGGAGAGCCAGGCCAACTTCGTCTGGCTGCCGCTCGGCGACCGGACGGCCGCGTTCGCCGCCGCGTGCGAGAACCGGGGCGTGATCGTGCGCGGTTTCCACCCCGAGGGCGTCCGCGTCACCGTCGGCACCCCCGAGGAGAACGACCTCTTCCTGACCGCCGCCGAGGCCGCCCTGTCGTGACCAGCGGCCGTTCGTGACCGAGAGGCCGTGCTAGTGGAGGGCCGTGGCCTCGAGCCGGTCGTGGTCCTCCTTGCTGATCCGGGGCGGGAAGACCGCCGGCGACAGCACCACGAGAACCGTCGCCACCAGCGCCAACCCGGCCGCCAGCAGCGGTAGCGCACCCAGCTGCCCGGCGGTGACCAGCCGCTCGCCGACGAACGCCCCGCCGCCGATGCCGATCTGGAACGCCACCACGTACACCGCCGACGCCGCGTCACGGGCTCTCGGCGCCACCCGCAGCACCGCCGCGGCCAGGAAGACCGGGATGGCGGTGAACGCGCCGCCCCACAGCAGCGCCGCCACCACTGTCGGCACCACTCCCAGCACCGGCGCCAGCAGCCCGACCGACACCGTGACCGTCACCATCAGGCCGATCACCAGGGTTCCGGGGCGCCGGTCGACGAACCGGCCGACGGCGAAGTTGGCGAGCAGGCCGACGGCGCCGTACCCGAGCAGCAGCGCGCTCAGGCCCGCACCGTCCAGACCGGCGTCGCGGCGGACCAGCGGGGCGATGTACGTGTACGCCGCGAAGTGCCCCACCACCAGCACAGTCGTGATCACGCAGAGCCGGGCCACCGGCCCGTTGCGCAGGATTCGCACAGCGTCACGCAACTGCGTGCCGGTCCGCGCCTCCAGGTCCCTCGGCAGCGCCGACAGCTTGGGCAGTACAGCCAGCAGCAGCGCCACGCAGACCGCACCCGCCGCGGCGAACACACCGACCGCCGCCCGCCAGCCCAGCGCCTGGCCGAGTGCCGTACCGAGGGGAACGCCGAGCACGATCGCCAGCGAGTTGCCGAGGAAGACCTGTGCGGTCGCCCGCCCGGCCTGCCCCGGCGGGGCGAGCCGCACGATGATCGGCCCGATCACCGACCAGAACACCCCGTGCGCCAGAGCGCAGACGAGCCGGGACAGCGTGAGAGTTTCGAAGTTCGGTGCGATGGCCGCCGCCCCCTGTGACACCGCGAAGACCGCTACGGTGACGGCGATCAGAGTGTGCCGCGGTACCCGCATGGTGAGCGCGGTGAGCGGGATCGTGCTCAGCGCCGCCACCACGGCATAGCTGGTGAGCAGGAATCCGACCTGGGCCTCGGTGACTCCGAGGTCGCTGGAGATCTCCGGCAGGAGGCCGACGGGCAGGGTTTCGGCGGCGACGTAACAGAACGTGGAGGCACTGAGAACGAGCATCGCCGGGCGATTGAATCTCACTCCGGCAGAATAAGCTCTGAGCCCGAGCTTAAAAAGGGAGAACAGCTGTGACGACCCGCTCCACCGAGTTGCTCCGGGTGGTGCACCACCGCCCCGGCGTGACCCGCGCCGATGCGGCCCGCCTGCTCGGCGTCGGCACGGGCGCGGCCACCGAACTCGTCACCAAGCTCAGCCGGGCCGAACTCCTGGTCCAGGCCCCGGCCGCACCGAGCGGCACGCGCGGGCGGCCGACCACCGTGCTGCTACCCCACCCCGCGGGCCCGCTCGTCCTCGCCGTGGCGATCACCCACGAGGGCTGGCGGATCGACGTGGTCGAGCTGGGCGGCACCACCGCCGCCTCCCGGTCGGGACGGCACGCCACCACCGACTGGCCCGAGGTCCGTGCGGCAGTCGCCACCGCCATCCAAGAGCTCCTTCTCCGGTACGGGAAACGCCCGCGCGCCCTCGGAGTGTCCGTTCCCGGCACCGTCTCCCGCAGCTACCGCCTCGACGCCTCCGGCCTGAACTGGCACGACGTCGACCTCACCGAACTCTGGCCCGGCGCCGGCGTCTTCGTGGCCGGCAACGACGCCACCCTCGCCGCCACCGCCGAGTCCCGCCGCGGAGCAGCCGCGGGCGCCGCCGTCGGCCTGCACCTGCGCATCGAGGCGGGTCTGGGCGGCGCCGTGGTCGAGGCCGGCCGCCCCGTGATCGGCGCCCGGGGTGCGGCCGGCGAGTTCGGCCACGTCCCCTTCGGCGACCCCGCGATCAGCTGCCCCTGCGGCGCCCGCGGCTGCTGGGGCACCGCCGTCGACGGCACAGCCCTGGCCCGCCTCCTGAACGACCCACCCCCGCGCGACCCGGTCACCTACGCCCGCCGCGTCATAGCCAGAGCCACCAGCGCCTCAGCCACCAGCACCTCAGCCCCTGGCACCTCAGCCACCGACGCCTCAGCTACCGGCGACCGGGCCACCGGTGGCCCGGCCACCGACCCGGCCCTCGCCGCGGTCCGCGCCGTCGGCACCGCCCTCGGGCGCGGCATCGCCGGCCTGGTCAACGCCCTCGACGCCGACCTGGTCACCCTCGGCGGGCTGGGCACCGAGCTGCTCACGGCCGTACCCGACGCCATCAACACCGCCTACCGCGACGGCCTCATGCTGATCCACCGCGCATCCCCGCCCCCGGTCCTGCCGGCCACCCTGGGCGACGACGACGGCCCCATCGCGGGCGCCGCCGAGGAGGCCTGGTCCGCCCTGCTCCCCCGCCTCGCCTGACCGCGTGAGGCACGGCACGCACCCCTTCGGCGTCAGTCCAGGGCGGCGATGATGACGGTGTCGAGGGTCAGGTAGTAAACGGGTGACTCGGGATCATCCGGCGCGTCCTCGTTGAGCCGCTCCATCGCCAGGTAGGACCCGGCAATGCGATACCCGCCCGGTTTCCACTCCGTGCTCTCGGTGCCGAACGCCAGCGGGAACGCCCACCGGACCGCCCCGCTCCCCGCGTCCAGCCCGACGAGATTGTTCGCCGGCGCCAGCACCACCACGCTCCTCGCGGTGCCGCCCAGGACCCGGCCCTGACCCGACCACGTCCAGAGCGCCGTCCCGTCCACGGATTGTGCGCTCAGTACCCCACCCGACCGGGAGACGATCACCCCGGCCGCGACCGTGGCGGAGGAATCGTCGAGGGCGGGTGCACGCCGCGGCACCACCGAGGAGGCGAGCCAGCCCTGCCCCGAGCCGTCCCGGAAGCCGGCGCACTGCGAGGTTCCGGCCGCACATCCGACAGGCGTGAACGGCCCCGTGGGCCAGCCCGGGACGGCCGCCCCGCTCACCGCGTCGTGCGGGCCGGTGGCGCACACGTACACCCCGCCGTCGGTGGTGAAACCGTCCGTGCACCCGGTGGCCGTCGGCACCTGCCATCGGACAGCTCCGGAGCTCACGTCGTACCCCGCAAGCTCTTGACCGGAATTGACCACGACGGCGCCGGGCGCGAGATGCAGGCCCGGTGGGTCCCAGACCGTCGCGGCGCCGGTGCGGTGCCCGCCATGATCGGGCGCCGGCGGGCCATCCGCACGCCAAAGGATCTTTCCGGTACGGGCATCCAGCGCCACCAGCTCGCCGTCGGACCATCGGGTGACCACCGTCTGGCCGCTCGCCGTGACTCCGCTGAGTTGCTCGGGCCACCGCCGGAACGACCACCGCGCCGTGTAGAGGGTCCGCCCGTCCGCCGGCGCATCGGCCTTGACCTGGTGTTTCGCGGCATAGACGCGGAGACGCCCGTCGACGATCAGCGGCGCCAGGCTGGTCCGCCCGGTCACGCCCGGTTGCCGCAGAGACAGTGCCGGGTACGGCGTACTCGCGACCGCCAGCACCTCCGCCGGAGCCAGCACCCGCCAGCCGACCAGGCCGGTCGCCGCCACCAGGACCAGCGCAGCAAGTGTTCGCAGCGGTACCCGGGTCACGGCTCGAAGTATTCCAGGACCCGCGGACGGCGATTCCGGTGCCCCGTCCAAGCCCCGTCGCTGATCGAATCCGTGTCCGCCATTGATCAGCCTCACGGCCGTCGTTGATCAGGTTTCCTACTGCCGTTGATCAGGTTTCGTAGCCGCCGTTGATCAAGCCGAGCCGGACCAGTTCGGTGAGCGGCTCCACCACGTTGGCCGCGCCGAAACCGACAAAAAGCGGCCGCGGCGTGTCCCGATGACTGCGGGCCGGCTCGACGAGCGGCACCGGATGGGTCGCCGCGAGCGCCTCCGCGACCTCCGCGACCTCGCCCCCGTCAGCCGCGATCAGCGTCGCGACCAGCACGTTCAGGAAGCCGTGATGGGTGAATCCGGTCTCCGGGTCGGTGTGCCGGGTGGCGTGCCGCAGCCCGGCCGCCAGCTTGAACGGCAGATCCCGGTCGCGGCACGCGCAGATCACCGCCGCCAGCTCGACCGGGGTCGGGAACAGCTCACCGGCCAGGCCGCCGACGCGGAACTTCGGTGCGATCGCCAGGCCCTCGGCCCGCGCACCGGCGACCGAGTCGAGTGCGGCCAGCAGGCCCCAGCTCAGCGGAATCTCGGCATACAGGCGCAGTCCGTTCTCCGCCGCGGTGAACGAGCGCAGCATCGTGAGGCCCGGCTGCGGATCCTCACCGCGGCGGGCCACCGACGCCTCGACGTGCTCGACCACCACTCCCGCGGCGCGCAGCTTCTCGACCGTCACCGGCAGGCTCGCGACCGGCACGTCACCGATCACGCCCGCCGCGAGGTGGGGCACCGGTTCAGCGCCGACGATCGAGGCGGGTACCAGAAGGGAGCCTAGAAGTCCCGCGTACCACGAACCGGTGTGCTCGCGGTACTTGGCGACGGCGTCGGTCAGTCCGATCGGGCTGGGCGGGAGCAGGGACGCGTCGTCGACGAGCCCGGCGTAGAGCGGAGGCACCATCGTTGACACGAAATCGAACCTAGTAGACGCCGCCGGAAACGGACAACCAAGTCCACCAAGTCGCTTTCCACCAGGGTGACCCCCGCGGCTCGACACGACCCCGAGATGGCCCCCGTCAGCGGCGGCTCATCACCGGCGGCTCATCACCACCAGGACCTCCGCGACGGCGGCCAGCGTCATGCCGATCACCAGGGTCGGCAGGCCACCGACCGCCGCGTACAGCACCAGGAAGACGGGTGCGACGAACGTCAGATAGGCCGCGACGGCGAGCGGCCGGTTGCCCCTGCGCAGCCGGGCCATCACGACGCCGGCGGGCTCGGTCAGCCGGCTGCGGAACCAGAGCAGCACCGCACCGAAGACCAGCACCCCGATCAGCCCCGCCCACATCCGCGAGATCCCCGGGCTGATCATGGTCATCGCAGCGGTCAGCACAGCCGCGACAAGCGTGCCACCGGCGCCGAACTGAACGGTCTCCCGCACCGATTCCGCCGACTGTTCCGAGCTGTCAAGAACCGGGCCGGCCGGCCGCACGATCTCCAGCGGCTCGCTCACGCTCACCGGTGTGGGCTCTTCCTTCTTTCCGTACGGGTCGGCCTTCTCGTACGGGTCAGCTTTCTCGCGTGGGTCAGCTTTCTCGCGCGGGTCGATGGTCCCGCCGCCACCCGGAGGCGTACCCAGTGACGCCTCCTCGGCGAGGTCCTCCAGCGCACGGGCCCACCGGCGCCGCTCGAACCTGACGATGCCCACGTCACTACCCGCGTCACCGATCGCCGAGTCCAGTTCGAGCGCCTCCCCGTACGCCCGCTGCGCCAGATCGAACAACCGCAGCCGCGCCGCGACCACGGCCAGCACCAGGTGCGCCTCGGCCTCGGTCGGAGCGACCCGCACACCGTTCCACGCCGCGTTCAGCGCTTCCTGCCCGTTCCGCGACTCGCTCAGCAGGGCGGCACCGGTGCGCTGGGCGTACGCGTCCTCGGGCCACCTGCTCAGAATCTCCCCCGCGACCCGGGCAGCATCCGCATAACGCCGGCTGTCGGTGAGCGCCATGGCCCGCACGACAAGCGCGACGATCGGCGGCGGATCAGCGGCAGCCGCCCGGTCGGCAGCGGCGAGCGCCTCGACCGGCTGGTCGGCAGCGAGGTGGATGCGGGCCAGCGTGGCGAGCAGATTGGCCTCCTGCGGCGCCGCGGTCAGACCGGAAGCGATCTCATCAGCGGCTTCGTCATAGCGGCCGAGATCAGCAAGCAGCAGCGCCCGTTGCCGGTGTTCCTCGGGCGTGGTGTCGGGCTCCATGGGGGTGGGCACGATGCCGAGCGTAGGCGCTCTACCTGGAGATCGCGTGAGTCGGGGTGACGCAGCCCACCACACCCACCGTTTCCATCCCGCCCTCACTCCCCAGCTCCTCCGCCGGCCCCCGATCAGCGAATGTTGATCAGCGCGTGTAGATCAGCGCCACAGCCGTCCCGGCCAGCCCTTCACCACGCCCGGTGAGTCCCAGTCCGTCCGTGGTGGTGCCCGCCACAGTGACCGGCGCACCAACCGCCTCGGACAGCGTCTTCTCCGCCTCGTCCCGGCGCTTGCCGATCTTCGGTCGAACCCCGATCACCTGCACCGAGACGTTCCCGATCTCGAACCCCGCAGCCCGCACCCGCCGCGCCGTCTCCGCAAGCAGCGCCACGCCCGACGCCCCAGCCCACTCCGGCCGGCTGGTCCCGTAGTTGCTCCCCAGATCCCCGAGCCCCGCCGCCGAAAGCAGCGCATCACAGGCCGCGTGCGCCGCTACGTCAGCGTCCGAGTGACCAGCCAGCCCCGGCTCGTCGGGCCAGTACAAACCAGCCACCCAGCAGGGCCTTTCCGCGTCAAAAGCATGAACATCAGTACCGATACCCACCCGCGGAACACTCACCCGCGCAGCCTACGCCCGCGTCCCCCCACTCGATCTCCCCAGCACCCCGCACCCCGCCCGCCCCCAGCCCCACAGCCCGCCGCGCCGCAACCCGCCCCGCCCCGCCGCGCCGCAACCCACCCCACCCCGCCCCGCCGCGCCCCGCCGCGGCAGCGGCTAGACCGGGGCGTCCGGGTCGGGGAGGGTGAGCAGATAAGCAGCGAGCGCCAAGTCGATCGGGCGCGTGATCTTCAACGCCAGATCCGACCCCGGCACACAGATCACCCGCCGCCCCAGTTTCTCGACCGCTCCCGCGTCATCCGTGTGCGAATCGGCCGCGGCGGCATGCGCGGCCCGCAGCACCGAAGCCGGGAATCCCTGGGGTGTCTGCACAGCGCGCAGTACCGAACGATCAACAGTGCCCAGCACCGCACCGTCCTCGGCGACCTCTTTGATCGTGTCGACCACCGGCAGCGCCGGGATCACAGCGTCGGCGCCGTTGCGGACGGCGGCGGCGACCCGTTCGAAGAGGGAGACCGGTGCCAGGCAGCGGGCAGCGTCGTGAACAAGCACGATGCCGACGTCCTCGGGAACGACGGCGAGCGCCGCGGCGACCGACTCCTGACGTTCAGCGCCGCCGGCCACGACAGTGACGGAAACGACCCGATTGACAGAAGCAACGCCCGTTACAGGAGCAACGCCGTCGGCAGGAGCAACGCCGTCGGCAGGAGCAACGCCAGGCGCAGGAGCAACGCCGTCGGCAGGAGCAACGCCAGGCGCAGGAGCAACGCCGTCGGCAGGAGCAACGCCGGGCGCAGGAGCAACGCCGGGCGCAGGAGCAACGCCCGCGACAGGAACGACGCCGGCGAGGAGCGTTTTGACGTCCTCGACGCCGTCCGGCGGGGCGGCCACCACGATCATGCGGACCGAGGGGGCGGCGGCGATCCGGCGGATCGCATGAACGAGCAGCGGCTCGCCGTCGAGGAGGCGGAGTGCCTTGGGGCCCCCGGGGCCGAGACGTACGCCGGCACCGGCAGCCGGAACGACGACCGCGACGTCACCGCGAGCATTAAGCTGCGCGTTCACGTCGCGGTCGTCGGTCAAGGTGTGCAGAGGGATGGTCTTGGCAGATCAGGCCTCGGTGAGGACCTTGTCGAGCAGGACCTCGGCCTCATCCTTCGTGCTCTTCTCAGCGAGGGCAACCTCACCGACCAGAATGTCGCGCGCCTTGGCGAGCATCCGCTTTTCCCCAGCCGACAGGCCACGCTCACGCTCACGACGCCAGAGGTCACGAACGACCTCGGCAACCTTCAACGGGTTACCGGAAGCGAGCTTCTCGAGGTTGGCCTTGTAGCGCCGCGACCAGTTGGTCGGCTCCTCGGTGTGCGGGGCGCGGAGGACGTCGAAGACCTTACCCAGGCCTTCCTCGCCCACCACTTCGCGCACGCCGACTTCCTCGGCGTTCTCAGCGGGCACTCGAACAGTCAGATCGCCCTGGGCGACACGCAGAACGAGATACTGCCTTTCAACGCCCTTGATGACCCTAGTCTCGATTGCCTCGATGAGTGCGGCCCCGTGGTGGGGGTAAACAACGGTCTCGCCGACACTGAAAACCATAGGTTCGAAACCCCTTTCGCTGTGTCTAGGGTAACACGCTCACGCGGCTGTGTCTCGCCCTGACGGTCACTGTTAGTGCAGCTCAGAGGCCCTGTGACGGGGCTTTCTCCCGCTTGACACCGAAGCGAGAAGCTGCCTGCGTAACGGAAAGTGACCAGGACGTCACGACTCCAGCCCCCGAGTCGGAAATTCCGGACCTGATGGCTTTGTGAGATCAAGCTTATCGCTGAGAGCCGCAACGGCGCACCACTGGCGATGCGGCCCCACGTGGGGGACGCTGGACGGAAGTTCCCCGACCGAAGCAAGATCTGGTCGGTAAGGGGGGAGGGTGAGTCATGGCTGGCGCGAGCGACAACAACGGCTGGCCGCCCGACGGCGGTACCCCCGACGACCTTCCGGACTTCCCCGAGGAGTGGGGAGTCATCGTCATTCCGGACGATCTCTCGGAGCTGTCCGACGAGGTCGAGTCCGTGCGCGCCGAGCTGAATACGGCGGCGCCCCTCACCCGCCGGCAACGGTTCGCCCGCCGTCCTGCGATCCGGCGGCTCCGGAAAGTCGGCGCGCTGGCTGTGCGTACCCCGGCTTTGATCATCTCGATGGCCGTGATGGTCACCGTCGCGAGCCTGTTCGCCTCGGCCTGGCCCGGCCCGCCCCGGCAACCCGCCACCCAGCGCACGGCCGGCACCACCGGTTCGACGCCCGGCATGCTGCCCGGGCTGGACCTGATCGGTACCGACGGCCAGATGGTCTCCGTCCTCAGCCGGCTGCCCGCCGTCGTGCTCCTCACCGACGGCTGCGCCTGCGACACGCTGGTCACCGACACGGTGGCCAAGGTCGGGTCGGGGACGACGGTGCTGGTGGTCACGGCCCGGACCAAGCCGAGTTCCGTCCAGGCGCAATCGCCCGCGCGGACACCGCAGGCGGAGGGCAAGGTCGTCAGCTTCCTCCGCGATCCGACCGACACCCTGCGCCGTGACCTCGACCTGAGCCCACCCGACGGGACTGCCGCGGTGGTCCTCGTCGACCGGACCGGCAAGATCTTCCGCAAGGAGCCCCGCGTCGCCTCGGTCGAGGCCATCCTCCCCTACCTGGTCCCGCTGGAGCGGTAGGAAGAACGCGAGCAGTTGACAAAACCGCGAGCAGGTAGGAAGCCGCGAGCGGTAGGAAGAACGCGAGCGGTAACCAAAAAGCGAGCGGTAGAACAGAGAGCGACCCCTAGTCGTTCATCCGCTGCAGCGTGTAACGAAAAACCACCGGACTGACATCGTCGACATTCACCCGCATGTGCAGCTCACCGGCCAGAGCAACAGACAAGATCTCCGGGGTACGGGCACCGGAGCACTGCACTCCGCGGCCTGACTCGTCCCCGCCCAGGCTCACCCGGACCCGGCTGCCGGAGTCCCCCGCGCAGACCACCGAGATCAGGAAGGTGCCGTTACCGCCGGGAATGTCGGCGATCATCTCGTGCCCGCTCCCGGCGCCCATCGCGACCGTCGACGCCACCGACTGGTCACCGGCGTCCGGCAGCAGCTGTTCGGCGTTCTGCCGCCAGTCGAGCAGACGGGGATCGCCGGATGCCCGCGGCGCCGCACTCCACCACCAGGCCGTACCACCGGCCAGGACCAGTGCGGCCACCGCATACAGGACCGCGCCGTGTCCCCGTCGCCTGTTCACGCGCCGAGACTAGAGGCCTCGAGAAGGGTGACATAGAGGGTGAGGCCGGGACCGAAGGCCAGCATCACCACGGTTCGCGGCGGTCGTGCGAGCCGGCGCAGCGCCTCAAGGACAAGCAACACCGTCGGTGACGAGCAGTTCCCGTACGCGGAGAGAACCCCACGCGACTCGGACAACGCATCGTCATCGAGCCCGAGCCGCTCCTGCACCACGTCGAGGATCTTCGGGCCGCCCGGGTGCACCGCCCAGCCGTCCACGTCGGCGATCGTCCGGCCGTGCCGCGCGAGCAGGTCGTCGACCAGACCGCGGACGTGCGCCGACAGAACCGCCGGCACCTGAGGGGAGAGACCCATGCGGAATCCGAGGTCGGTGACGTCCCAGGTCATGTGGTCGGCCGTGGTGGTATCGGTAATGGCGGCAACCTCGCTCACGCCGTACCCCGAATGAAGTTGATCTGATGGGGTGAGCACCACGGCGACGGCAGCGTCCGAGAAGAGGGCGTGCGAGACGATCTGCTGGATGTCGGTGCGGGTGCCCGGCGGCTGTAGGTGGAGGCTGGTCAGCTCGGCGCAGAGCAGCAGGGCGGGCCTGCCCCGGGCCGACACGAAGTCACTCGCCGCACCGATGCCCGGCAACGCCGCGTAACAGCCCATGTGGCCGACGAAGAGCCGCTGCACGCTCGGTGACATCCCGAGATCGCGGGCGAGAAGGATGTCGAGCCCGGGCGTGGCGTAACCGGTGCACGAGCAGACCACGAAGAGGCCGATCTCGTCGGCGGAGACACCGGCGTCATCCAGGGCCCGGCTCACCGCCGATTTGCCGAGTGGGATGGCCTCGACCTGGTAGCGGCGCATGCGGCGTTCGGTGGACCACTCCGCGACGTCCTCCAGCAGCGGGCTCACCGCCGCCTGCCTGGTGCGCACGCCCGCGTTGGCGAAGATCCGCCGGGCCAATGCCTGGCGCGCCCCGGTGTAGTGGTGTGCGAAGTAGCGCTCCCAGATCTCGTCCTGGGACGTGGACGGCGGGAGCGCCACGCCGAGGCCACTGATCACGGCGTTCACCAGCGCGGCGCCACACCGTCGGAGTCAGGGTCGCCGCCGAGCGCGTCCACCCCCAGCCAGTCGGCGCAGACGTCGCTGGTGGCCGGTTGCAGCGACCCGGCGCGGGCGTCCCGGTAGAGCCGCTCCAGCGGATGCCCCCGGCGCATCGCGGAGGTGCCCGCCGCCTCCAGCATCGAGGCGGCCACCTCCGCGGCGGTCGTCCCGGCCAGCAGTTTCGCCCGCCACACCCAGCGGTTGGTCTCCGGATCACCCGGCGACTCGTCGACCCGCCGGGCGGCCTCGCGGACCGCCAGGTGCGCGGCGGCCACAGCGGCGTCGGCCCGGCCGATCCGCGCCCGGATCGCCGGAAGTCCACCCAGCTTGCGGGCGTTCACGTGCTCGACCGCGGCGTCCACCGCCGCCCGGGCCACACCGACGTAGACGGCCGCGTAGCTGGCGACCATCCAGTGCGGGGAGAGCTGGGCCGCCACCAGGGCCAGCCCCTCGAGCCCGCCGAGCAGCGCCGAGGCCGGAACGGTCACGTCGATGTGCAGGTCGTGCGAGCCGGTGGCACGCATGCCGAGCGCGTCCCAGGTCTCTTCGACCGTCAGGCCGTCACCGGCGGGGACCAGGAACTGGGAGACCTGGGTGGGATCGGTCACGCTGCGGGCAGCGATGAGGTACGCGTCCGCGTACCCGGCACCGGAACAGAAGGTCTTCGCGCCGGTGATCCGATAGCCGCCGTCGACATTCTGGTACGACGTCGTCATCTGGGAGAGCCGCGAGCCGGCCCCGCGTTCGCTCATCGCCACCGCGTACCAGCTGCCGGAGGCGGCCGCCTTGAGATGGTCGTCGCGGGCGGCCAGGGCCTCCGGCGGGAGCCCGAGCGCGTCGGCCAGCCCGTCGGTGACACCGGCGAGCGCACCGGTGACCGAGGCGTGCATGTTGAAGACGAGGGCCGTGGCTCCGTTGCCGCGGGCCAGCTCGTAGGCGATGTTGGCGTACCGCAGGAAGCCCGCACCGGCACCGCCGAGCGCCGCCGGGACCATCAGGCCGAAGAAGCCGGACTCGCGCAGATCGGCGAAGTCGTCGGCGGGGAAGGAGCCGTCACGGTCGGAGGCGGCGGCACGGGCGGCGAACCGCGGCGCGAGGCGGCGGGCTTCGTCGAGCGCGCTGGCCTGTTCGTCGATCACGCGGTAACCGCCTTGAGTCCAGAGCCTTGATAGAGGACCGCCGAGGAGAAGGTGGGCAGGATCCGGCCGCCGCTCGGCACCCGCTTGAGCACCAGCCACCGGAACAGCCCTCGAAGGCTGGGACGGACACCGCGGATCTCCAGCGCCACCTGGTGCCGGGCGAACTCGCCGACCAGCCGCCGGGGCGCGACGAACAGGTCAGGGTCGTGCAGGCCGGCCGGGGCGATTCCGAGGCGTTCACCGATGGTGACCGTGATCAGCCTGCTCAGGCCGGTGTCGTTGACCGTGTCGAGCACTACCAGGCCGCCCGGGCGCAGCACGCGGCAGAGCTCGGCGACCGTACCGGGGAGGTCGGTGACGTGCTCGAGGATCTCGCCGGCCACCACGACGTCGGCGCTGGCCGCAGCGAGCGGCAGCGCGGTCACGTCGCCGTTGACCGGTACGACGCCCTGGTCCGCGGCGTGGCGCAGCGCGGGACGGCCGAGGTCGACACCGAGGTGGCGGTAGCCCTTGGCGCGCACGTGCGGTGCCAGCAGGCCGCCACCGCAGCCGGCGTCCACCAGGACCGCGCCGGGACCGGCAGCGGGCGGGATCAGGGCCGCGCGGGCCTCGGCGAGCCAGTGCAGCAACTCGAAATCGCCGCCGGGGCGCCACCACTCCGCGGCCATCCCGTCGTACTGACGTGGGTCGTTGCGCTGCATCGACAGCATGAGATCGAGAATCGCACGGGAACGGCTCACTCGCACGGGACGGATCTCATGAAGCACACTGCGACTCATGTCGCGCGCGCTGGCACTCCTGAGATCCGCCCACCCCGAGCCGGGCGGTGCGGTGACCCTCGCGATGACCCTGCTCGCCTTCGGCGTGGGACACCGCGGGTGGCGGTTGCTGCTCGTCGCGCTCGCGGTGGCGGCCACCCAGTTCGCCGTGGGCTGGGTCAACGACTGGCTGGACGCGGACCGGGACCAGCGAGCGGGGCGGCGGGACAAGCCGGTCGCGGCCGGGGCGGTTTCCCGCCGTACGGTCGGCGTCGCCGGCCTGATCGCGACGCTCGCCATCCCCCTGCCCGCTCTTCCCCTCGGCACCACGCCGACCGTCGTGATCTCGGTCGTCGGGGTGTTCGCCCTGCTCTACGACTGGCCGCTCAAGTCGACCGCCCTCTCCGTGGTGCCCTATCTGGTGGCCTTCGGCCTGCTGCCGGCCTTCGTCGTGGTGTCCCTGCCGGGCCATCCGGCACCGCCGGCCTGGCTGATCGCCGCGGGCGCGCTGCTGGGTGGCGGCGCACACTTCGCCAACGTGCTGCCGGACCTGGCCGACGACGCGGCGACCGGCGTGCGGGGCCTGCCGCACCGGATCGGCGCCCGGTGGTCGCAGGTAGCCGCCGCGGGGCTCCTGCTGGGCGCGACGCTCACGCTCGTCTTCGGGCCACCCGGGCCGCCGTCGTGGCCGGGCCTGGTGGGCGCCGCGGCCGCCGTCGTGGTCCTTCCCCTGGGCTGGTACGGAGCACAGCGCTCGCAGGGCCGCCCGGTCGCCCTCTTCCGGGCGGTCATCGTGGTCGCCCTGATCGACGTCCTGCTGCTCGTCCTCAGCGGCCGGGTCACCTGAGCCGCTGAGATGGTCAAGACTGTGATCGCGGGGAGCGGATGGATGGGTCGGCGCACGGGACCGATCGCCGCCCATTAGGCTGATCTGACACCTCAGTGTCTCTATTTGGAGGATCGTGATGCGCTCGCTGCGAACCCGTCGTGCCGCCGTGGTCGCGGGTGCCGCCACGGTCGCTGCCCTTGTGCTGGGTGGATGCTCGGCCGGTCAGGTCGCTGAGACCGCCATCCTGGACACGCCGATCGCCGGCGTCGACAAGGAGACCGCGGACGGCAGCGTCTACATCCGCAACCTCCAGATCAAATACAACGGCATCAAGGGGTACGCGGCCGGTGCCGCCGCCCCGCTCGAGGTGAGCCTCTACAACCAGACGAACGAGCCGGTCACCGTCCTGATCAGCAGCCGTCCGACGGACCAGGCGCAGGTCGTCTCGGCGAGCCAGGTCGGCATCGTGACCGCGGGGGCCGCGGCTGGGGCGCCCTCGGCGTCCGCTTCCGTTCCCGCTTCCGCTGAGCCGGGTGCCTCGGCTGAGCCCGGCGCTTCCGCTGAGCCCGGCGCTTCCGCCGAGCCCGGCGCCAGCGCAGCGCCGGCCGCGCCCACGGTGGCGCCGGCCCAGATCGAGATCGGTCCGCAGGGTTCCGCGCTGTTCCGTGCGACCGACGCCAAGCAGCTCCAGGTTCTCGGCCTGAGCGGCCCGCTGGTGCCGGGCAGCTCGGTCAACCTCGTCTTCGAGTTCACCAACGACGCGGCGCCCCTGGAGCTGCAGGCCCCGGTCGCCATCCCGCTGTCGCCCGCTCCGCGCGGGTCGGGCGAGGCGGCCGAGGGTGAAGCCGAAGGTCACTGAGTGAGGTTGTCGTACCCCCCGGCTAGCTTGTCCGGGTGACGACCTCCAAGGCTGCCAAGGCACCCCGCCCCGCTTACGTCTGCGACGCGTGCGGCCACCAGCCGCCGAAATGGCTGGGTCGCTGCCCGGAGTGCAGCGAGTGGGGCTCGGTCATCGAGTCCACCGTGTCCGCTCCGCTGGTCTCCGGCCGGGTGGTCAGCTCCCGCATGCCGGCCGAGCCGGCCCGGCCGATCGCGCAGATCAGCGCGGCACCGGCCAGGGCGGTGGCCACCGGCGTCAGCGAGCTCGACCGGGTTCTCGGCGGCGGCCTGGTGCCGGGCGCTGTGGTGCTGCTGGCCGGCGAGCCCGGTGTGGGCAAGTCCACTCTCCTGCTCGACGTCGCCCAGCAGTGGGCAGTCGGCGCGGGCAGCCCGTCGCTGGTGGTCAGCGGTGAGGAGTCGGTCAGCCAGGTCCGGCTGCGGGCCGAGCGGCTCGGCGCCCTGCACGACAAGCTCTACCTCGCCGCGGAAAACGACCTCGGCACCGTGATCGGCCACCTCGACGCGGTCAAGCCCGGCCTGCTCGTGCTCGACTCGGTGCAGACCGTCTCCGCGCCCGGCACCGAGGGCGTCCCCGGCGGGGTGACCCAGGTCCGCGCGGTGACAGCGGCCCTCGTCTCGATCGCCAAGGAGCGCGGCATCGCCACCGTCCTGGTCGGTCACGTGACCAAGGACGGTCAGGTCGCCGGCCCCCGGGTCCTCGAGCACCTGGTCGACGTGGTGCTCCACTTCGAGGGCGACAAGCATTCGTCGCTGCGCCTGGTGCGTGGCGTGAAGAACCGGTTCGGTGCGGCCGACGAGGTCGGTTGCTTCGAGATGCACGAGGGCGGCATCACCAGCCTGCCCGACCCGTCCGGCCTCTTCCTCACCCGCTATCTGGAGGCGGTGCCCGGCACCTGCGTGACAGTGGCGATGGAGGGCCGGCGTGCACTGGTCACCGAGGTGCAGGCGCTGATCGGTGCGGAAGTGCAGGGCTCGCCCCGCCGCACGGTGTCCGGCCTCGACAGCGCCCGGCTGGCCATGGTCCTGGCCGTGCTGGAACGGCGTACCAAACAACTCAAGCTCTACAACCGTGAAGTCTTCGCGGCCACCGTCGGCGGGATCCGGCTCACCGAGCCGTCGGCCGACCTGGCGATGGCACTCGCTGTCGCATCCGGCGGCCTCGATCTCGCCATGGCGCCGCACCTGGTGGCGATCGGCGAGGTCGGCCTGACCGGCGAGATCCGCCGGGTCGGTGCGGTGGGCCGCCGGCTGGCCGAGGCGGCCCGGCTCGGCTTCAAGGTCGCGCTGGTTCCGCCCGGCTGTGGTCCCAACGGGGAGTCCGGCACGCCCAAGGGCATGGACGTGATCGAGGTTGGCGATCTTCGATCGGCGTTGCAGAGTGCGGCCCGCGCTTCGGCCGACCACGGCACCCGGTGAGGCCGACGACGGCGCCGGGCGACGCGATGCCCGGTGACGCGGCGCCCTGGGACGCGATGCCCGGTGACGCGGTGCCCTGGGACGCGATGCCCGGTGACGCGGCGCGAATTCCGTGGTGGAAGATCGGCGTCGAAACACTGAGAGTTACGAATCATCACGCTACGGAGCATTCATCGAACCATCCCTCGTTGGCGTGGATGACAGTCCGTAGACTGTCCGAGTGCCGCTCGACCGCGATGGTTCCAAGCCCGCCGCCAGTTCAACGCCGCGTCCCGGCGTCAACGGCGCGGGTCATCGTGCGATGACTCCCCCGATCGGCCCCGGCCTCACCGGCGGAGCGAGCGATCCACTGCGGGCGAACCTCGCCCTGATGGCGCCCGGCACCGCGCTGCGCGACGGCCTCGAGCGCATCCTGCGAGGACGGACCGGTGCGCTGATCGTGCTGGGCTACGACTCGGTGGTCGAGAGCATCTGCACCGGCGGCTTCCCGCTCGACGTCGAGTTCTCCGCGACCCGGCTGCGTGAGCTGTGCAAGATGGACGGCGCGGTGGTCCTCTCCAGCGACGGCACCCGCATCGTCCGTGCCGCGGTGCACCTGATGCCGGACCCGTCGATCCCGTCCGAGGAGTCCGGGACCAGGCACCGCACCGCGGAGCGGGTCGCCAAGCAGTCGGGTTTCCCGGTCATCTCGGTCAGCCAGTCCATGCACATCATCGGGCTCTATGTGAACGGCCAGCGCCACGTCCTCGACGACTCGGCCGCCATCCTGTCCCGTGCCAACCAGGCACTGGCCACCCTGGAGCGTTACAAGCTGCGCCTCGACGAGGTCTCCGGCACGCTGTCCGCCCTGGAGATCGAGGACCTGGTGACGGTCCGGGACGCCGTGGCAGTGGTGCAGCGGCTCGAGATGGTCCGGCGGATCGCCGACGAGATCTCGGGCTATGTGGTGGAGCTCGGCACCGACGGCCGCCTGCTCGCCCTCCAGCTCGACGAGCTGATGGCCGGCGTCGACGCCGACCGCACCCTGGTCATCCGCGACTACCTGCCGACCGGCCGCAAGGCACGCACCCTCGACGAGGCCCTTGTCGAGCTCGACCTGCTCACCGCCACCGAGATGATCGACCTGGTCGCGGTGGCGAAGGCGATCGGCTATCCGGGCGCCTCCGACGCACTGGACGCGGCGGTCTCCCCGCGCGGCTTCCGCCTGCTCGCCAAGGTGCCGCGCCTGCCCGGGCAGATCGTCGACCGGCTCGTCGACCACTTCGGGAGCCTTCAGCGGCTGCTCGGCGCCACCGTCGAAGACCTCCAGGCGGTGGAGGGGGTCGGCGACGCGCGGGCCCGCGGCGTCCGCGAGGGCCTGTCCCGTCTGGCCGAGGCCTCGATCCTGGAACGCTACGTCTGAGCGCGAATCGCCTCCATACGGTGACTCGCGATGCTTGGCGAGTGAATTAGATCACTCCGTAAGCGGACTTCGAGTACGGATAGCGTCGGGATGTCCCCGATTCGGGCATCACTCCTAAACGGTCGACACTACTTTCCGTGACTACCCCTTCCCTTCGGCGGAGGCCCGGCCTAGCCTTCTCCATGCCACGGGAAATCGCCGTGAGCGCCCAGAAACTGGGGAGATTGTGATCCGGGCCGAGTTTCGATCGGTCACCGCATTGCGGCCCGGGGAGTCAGTGGTGAGACCGCCCCCTACCCGATCCTCAGGGGGCCGATCATGCGACGTCTTCTCCTGGCGCTAGGCGCCGCCGTTCTCGTCACGGCCACCTTCACCGGAATCGCGCAGGCCGCGACGGGCAGCGACGACTGTACGACCGCCGCCGAGGCCACCTATCAGCACGTCTTCGACGGCCCGGCAGGCACTGTCACGATCACCGCGACGAAACCGCTCTGCGAGGGCGCGGAACAGTCCTTCTCGCTGGTGTCCGCCACCGACTCGCGGTTCGTCTACGACTCGGACAGCGCCTGGATCGACAGCGGCCGTCGCAGCGTCACGCTCGACGTCGACGTGCCCGGCTGCCGTACCCGGGTCGACGCCACCTTCGGCACCGGCACCATCTTCGGCACCAGCACCCTCGAAGAGCCCACCGGCACCCTCGAAGAGCCCACCGGCGACTTGTGGCTCGGCGGTGCGGGCAGCCGCTCGATCGGCGGCGAGACCACCTACAGCGGCGGCACCACGAAGTGCGCGCCGCAGCCCACGGTGACCTTCAAGAGCTACTGCGACGGGGTGCTGCACACCCGCCTGGCCAACGCGCCCGGCGCTACCGTCGACGCCGTCTTCCTGGCCGACGGCAAGCGGGTCCGGGTCCGGCCCGGCAAGCACGCCGACCTGACGTCACGCCCGTCCGGCACCGTAGCCGTCCGCGACAACGCCCTCCGCACCCACACCGGGTCGTGGATCGCACCGGCTGACTGCGCGCCGGCCTCCTAGACATTCCTCTCGATCTCGGGGAGTCCGGCGACACCGTCCGTCGCCGGACTTCCCGAGGTCATCCCGCAGGAAGCGAACTTCCCGAGATCACCCCGCAGGAAGCGAACTCCCGGGGTCACCCCGCAAGAAGCGGGCACGCGAGCTGCTAGAGCGGGTGGGAGATGTCGTTGGCGTGATCGGCCACCGCCGCACCGATGACGCTCGCGCTGAGCGGAAGTACCTCGAGGCACCGGCGGATCGCCGGCGCCATCATGGGATTGGGTACGCGCAGCGAGATCGTGCAGTGCGGCACCCAGCGACCCGGCCGATAGTGCTCCCACACCTCGACGCCGCCCGCGGTGAGGCGTTCGTGGACCCGGCGGTGGTGGTCCAGCAGTTCCCCGGTGACGGTGACGCCGAGCCAGAGGACACGGCCGACGAACTGGCCGACGAAGTCCATGCTCAGGGTGAGTCCGCGGCCCACCGGCAGGTCGCCGAGGGCGTCGGCCACCGCGTGCGGGTCGATGCGGTGGGCGGCCGCCAGGGAGACGTGCGGGCGGTGCTTCTGGTGCAGGGAGCCGAGGGTGGGAATGCCCTCGGCTTCCAGGGCGCGCCACAGGGTGCGTACGCGCCTGGTGGCGTCGACGTCCAGGTAAAGCTCCAGCGCTGCGACCAAGGCCGGGCGTCAGGCGACCACGGACAGGACGACCGGCTTGCTGATGATCTGGCTGAGGCGGCCGCGCAGCTCGTACTGACCGGCCTGCAGTACCGGGCCGGAAGCCTGCCCGTTCGCGCACTGGGTGGACTGGCGGCCGTTCCAGGTGATCCGGTACTCGCGCTCGGCACCGGGGGCGAACGACTTGACCTCGCTGCCGTTGGCGGTGCTGCACGGGTCGGAGGACCAGAACTTCTGCGCGCCCTGCTCCAGGTAGAGCTCCTGCGCGTCGGCGCCGACATCACGGTTGCACGTACGCGTACTGATGTTCTTGATCTTCAACCGGATGTCGACGGGGGTGCCGCGCTTGATCGTGGTGTCAGCCGGGATCGGCGTCACCGAGACCTCGGTGTCGGCGCACGAGCCGTCGGTCGGCACCGCGGCGTTGCCGTTCGTGCCGGTGGTCGGCGCGGATGCCGGCGGGGTGGTCGGGAGCGCGTCCTCGTCGTCGCCCGGCTGCTGGGTCAGCAGCTCGGCCGGGTCCGGCAGGGCCGGGCCGACCGGCGGGGCACTGTCCAGGATCGACGGGTCGGGGCTCGCCGACTTCTCGTCCGAGGCGGGTGCCGGTGTCGGGTACTGAGAGGAGGCGTCCTTGGCGTTCGGATCCTTGTCGTCCTCGTTGGAGCACGACATGAACAGCACGATGACGCCGAGCAGCACCGCGCCCAGCACAACCGCACGCCGCCGCCAGTAGACAGCGGATGGGAGGGGACCAACCGTCGCACGCATGATGGCCACCACGGTAGACCCGCGCGCCCAGCACGATGTGCACGACGCGCCGGTTATGCGACACCAACTCGCGAATCGCTCGTTGGAAAGGAGTTCAGAGGTAGGTCTTCCGTTGGTAGATGGCGTGCGCACCGGCCACCCGGTCCAGGAACAGCTTGCCCGCGCAGTGGTCGATCTCGTGCTGCAGAGCCCGCGCCTCGAAGGCGTCAGCGGCCACCGTGACCGGCTCACCGCTGCCGGGCAGGACGGCCTCGACGACGATCCGGCCGGCGCGTTTCACGTCGCCGGTCAGGTCGGGCACCGACATGCAGCCTTCCCGGCCGGGCCGCCACCGGCTCGCCTCGATGATCTTCGCGTTGCAGAGCACGAACGTGCCATGCGTGGTCACTGCCTTGGGGTGACCGACGACGTTCACGCAGAAGACCTGCGCGCCGACACCGACCTGCGGAGCGGCCAGGCCGACGCACCCGGGCGAGACCCGCATGGTGGAGACCAGGTCCGCGGCGAGCTGGACGATCGCCGGGTCGGTCGGGTCCACCTCCTCGCCGACGGTACTGAGCACGCTCGCCGGCGCGGTGACCACCGGCAGCACCCGGCCCTCGGGCCCGCTCCACCCGAGCTCGGCGTCGCTCACAGGATCTCCGAGTCGCTGCGGCGCACGGTGACGTCGACGCCCAGCTCCGAGGCCGCGACGGCGAGGCGCTCGGCGAGTTCGTCGGCGGCGCCATCGGGCAGGTCCACCTCGGCGACCATCACGTAGAGCGGGCCGGTGAGGCGGGTGGTCAGGTCGGTGATGCTGCCGCCGGCCGCGGCGACCACCCGGGTGACCGCCGCGACGATGCCGAGACGGTCGGCGCCGTGCACGCTCACCAGGTACGGCTGGCCGTTGAGGGCGCCCTCCGACTCCGGTTCGACCTTGCGGACCGTGGCCACCAGGCCGCCGGCCGTGATCGGCTCCAGCGCCTGCTCAGCCGCGGCGGCGGTCGGTCCGTTACAGATCAGGGTCATCGCGAAGTGGCCGCGCAGGCGGGTCATCGTCGAGTCGGTGAGGTTCGCACCGACCTCGGCGAGGGCTTCGGCCACGTCGGCGACGATGCCGGTCCGGTCAGGACCGATGACGGTGATGGCAAGCTCATGCACCCGCCTACAGTAAACGGGCTATGACTCTCGCCGACGACGCCATCACCTGGTATGCGACAAATGCCCGCGATCTGCCCTGGCGGCAACCGGACACCACCCCCTGGGGAGTACTGGTCAGCGAGGTGATGCTCCAGCAGACCCCGGTGGTCCGTGTGGAGCCCGCCTGGCGCTCCTGGATGACCCGGTGGCCCACCCCCGCGGCACTCGCCGCCGACCCCGCCTCCGAGGCGATCCGAATGTGGGGACGCCTGGGCTACCCGCGCCGGGCGATGCGCCTGCACGCCTGCGCGGTGGCGATCGTGGAGCGGCACGACGGCCGGGTGCCCGACGACCTTGAACAGTTGCTCGCCCTTCCCGGGGTGGGGACCTACACCGGGCGGGCGGTGGCCACCTTCGCGTACGGGCAACGCCACCCGGTCGTGGACACCAACGTGCGGCGGGTGGTGTGCCGGGCTGTGGAGGGCAAACCGGACGCCGGCCCGGCCACCACCGCAGCCGATCTGGTCGCGATGGAGGAGCTGTTGCCGTTCGACGCACCCCGCGCCGCGAAGGCGAGCATCGCGTTCATGGAGCTCGGCGCGATCGTGTGCACAGCCCGCTCGCCGAAGTGCGCCGACTGCCCGTTCCACACGGTGTGCGCGTGGCGGCTGAGCGGTGAGCCGTTGCCGGAGGGCCCGAGCCGCAAACCGCAGAAGTACGCCGGAACCGATCGCCAGGTGCGCGGGCTGATCCTGGAGGTGCTCAGGCACTCCACCGGGCCGGTGCCGCGCCAGCGCCTGGACCTGGTGTGGAACGACGAGGTGCAGCGGGCCCGCGCCCTCGCCGGGCTGGTGGAGGACGGCCTGGTCGAATCCCTCGGCGAACACGACTTCGTCCTGGCCGGCGATGCCCCCCGCGGAGACGTCCAGCGCCTCTGAGAAGCGGCAGGAGCGGCACGAGCGGCACGAGCGGCACGAGCGGCACGAGCGGCCAGGTGGGCCGAATGCGAACGGCCCGGCTGCGAGGCAGCCGGGCCGTTGTGACGCTTAGCGGGTCACTCCTCCGTGGTGGTCGTGGCCTCGAGATCGGCCGGGACCGCGTCGGGCACGGTCACGCCCTTCTCGGCGCCGCGGAAGACCAGCTTGGCCTTCTCCACCTTGTTCGGGTCGCCCTCGCAGTCCACGACGACGATCTGGCCGGGGCGCAGTTCGTTGAAGAGGATCTGCTCGGACAGGGTGTCCTCCAGCTCGCGCTGGATGGTCCGCCGCAGCGGACGGGCACCGAGGACCGGGTCGAAGCCCTTGACCGCCAGGTACTTCTTGGCGGTGTCGGTCAGCTCCAGGCCCATGTCCTTGTTCTTCAGCTGGCCCTCGATGCGGGCCGTAAAGATGTCGACGATCTGGAGGATCTCGTTCTCACGCAGCTGGTGGAAGACGATCGTGTCGTCGATGCGGTTGAGGAACTCGGGGCGGAAGTGCTGCTTCAGCTCGTCGTTGA
>NZ_JBHTDO010000052.1:0-64902 GCF_042666575.1 Actinoplanes sp. GCM10030250
CCGCCGTACTACCACCCCGGCGAGAAGTCCGACGAGATCCAGTACCTCCAGGAGCGCCGCCGCGAGCTGGGCGGTTACGTGCCGTCCCGGCGGACCAAGGCCAAGTCGCTGGCGATCCCGGACTCGAAGGTGTTCGGCGACATCAAGCGCGGCAGCGGCAAGCAGAAGGTCGCCACCACGATGGCGTTCGTCCGCCTGCTCAAGGACCTCATGAAGGACAAGGAGTTCGGTGCCCGCTGGGTGCCGATCATCCCGGACGAGGCCCGCACGTTCGGCATGGACTCGCTCTTCCCGACCAAGAAGATCTACTCGCCGCACGGCCAGACCTACACCTCCGTGGACCGGGAGCTGTTCCTGTCCTACAAGGAGGCGACGAACGGTCAGATCCTGCACGAGGGCATCAACGAGGCCGGTTCCACGGCGAGCTTCATCGCGGCCGGCACCTCGTACGCCACGCACGACGAGCCGATGATCCCGCTGTACATCTTCTACTCGATGTTCGGCTTCCAGCGGACCGCGGACGAGCTGTGGGCTGCCGCCGACCAGATGACCCGGGGCTTCCTGCTCGGGGCGACTGCCGGGCGGACCACGCTCAACGGTGAGGGCCTGCAGCACGAGGACGGGCACTCGATGCTGATCGCGGCGACGAACCCCGCGGTGGTGGCCTACGACCCGGCGTTCGCGTTCGAGATCGCGCACATCGTCGAGAACGGCCTGCACCGGATGTACGGCGAGAAGCAGGAGAACATCTTCTACTACCTCACCATCTACAACGAGCCGGCCGTGCAGCCCGCCGAGCCCGCGGGTGTCGACGTGGAAGGCCTGCTCAAGGGCATCTACCGATTCGCCGAGGGCCGGCCGACGAACGGGCCGAAGGCGAACCTGCTGGCGTCCGGCACCGGCATGCGGTGGGCGCTCAAGGCGCAGGAGCTGCTCGCCCAGGACTGGGGCGTGAGCGCCGACGTCTGGTCGGTCACCTCGTGGACCGAGCTGCGCCGCGACGCCATCGAGGCGGAGGAGTTCAACCTGCTCCACCCGGGTGACAAGCCCCGCAAGCCGTACATCCAGCAGAAGCTGGAGGACGCGCAGGGCCCGTCGGTCGCGGTCAGCGACTGGATGCGGGCGGTACCCGACCTGATCAGCCGCTGGGTACCCAACGGCTACACCTCGCTGGGCACCGACGGGTTCGGCATGAGCGACACCCGGCACGCGCTGCGCCGCCACTTCCACGTGGACGGCGAGTCGGTCACCGTGGCGACGCTGCGCGAGCTGGCACTGCGGGGCCAGGTGGCGGCACACATCCCGGCCGAGGCCGCGAAGAAGTACGCGATCGACGACGTCAACGCCGCGCCCGTTGGCGAGACCGGCGGCGACAGCTGATCGCCCGACACAGGTGACACCGGGCGGCCCGTCGCATCAGCGGCGGGCCGCTAGGGTCTGTCGGGTGACCCTGGACGACGTACTGCGGTGGCGGGTGGAACGGCACCACCTCGGCGACGAGAAGGCCACCGACGTCGTGGCGCTGGCCCGCCGGCTCTGCGGCATCCACGCCCAGGTGGCCTCGTCCGCGCAGGCGGCGGCGGACCTGCGGATGACCGGGCCACCCGACCTCGACAAGGCGCTGTACGCCGACCGCACGCTGGTACGCACCTGGGCCGCCCGCGGCACCCTGCACCTCCTCCCGGCGGCCGACCTGCCGCTCTGGGTGGCCGCGATGAGCACCCGCGACCGCGAGACCAAGGGGTCGTGGCTCAAGTTTCACGGCGTGACCGCGGACCAGATGGCCGACATCTTCCGGGCGGTACCCGACGTGCTCGGCGCCGAGCCGATGACCCGGGAGGAACTCGCCGAGTCGATCATCAAGGCCACCGGGCACGAGGACCTGCGCGGCCCGCTCACCCAGGGCTTCGGGGCGATCCTCAAGCCGCTCGCCTTCCGCGGGCTGCTCTGCTCCGGGCCGCCGCGGGGGCGCAACGTCACGTTCGTGGCACCGCGCGCCTGGCTCGGCGACTGGGAGCCGGTCGGGACCGAGGCGGCGATCGACCGGCTGGCCACGGACTATCTGGGCACCTACGGGCCGGCCGGACCGGAGGAGTTCGCCAGGTGGTTCGACCTGCGGCCGCCCCTGGCCAAGCAGTCCTTCAAGCGGATCGGGCCGGTGGAGTTCGCGCCGGTGGCCGCCCGGGACACTGTCCGGTTGCTGCCGGCTTTCGACCCGTACACGATCGGGGTTCTTCGCCAACTGGAGAGCGTGAGCAGCGGTCCCAAGGCCGCGGTGTCACGGCCGCAGGGCTGGATCTCGCCGGTTCTGCTGGTGAACGGGCGCATCGAGGGGACCTGGGAACCGGGCCCGGTGATCACCCCGTTCCGGGAGCAGCCGGACTGGGTCCGGAAAGCGATCGCGGACCTCGGTAGTCTGGGACCGTGACTGTTCGCGTACGTTTCGCCCCCTCACCCACCGGCATGTTCCACGTGGGCGGCGCCCGCTCGGCGCTGCAGAACTGGATCTACGCCCAGCAGCACGGCGGTGTCTTCGTGCTCCGGATCGAGGACACCGACGCGGCCCGCAACCGGCCCGAGTGGACCGAGGGCATCATCTCGGCGCTCGACTGGATCGGTATCGAGCGCGGGACGTACGAGGGGCCATATTTCCAGTCCTCCTACGCGGCCGACCACACCGCGGCCGCCACCAAGCTCTACGCCGAGGGCAAGGCCTACTACTGCGACTGCAAGCGCGAGGACGTGGTCGCCCGCTCCGGCAACACCCACACCGGCTACGACGGTTTCTGCCGGGAGCGTGCGCTCGGCCCCGGCGAGGGGCGCGCACTGCGCTTCCGTACGCCTGACGAGGGCGAAACCGTCGTCGAGGACCTGGTCCGCGGCAAGCCGACGTTCGAGAACAAGCTGATCGAGGACTTCGTCATCGCCCGCAGTGACGGCTCGGCCGTGTTCCTGCTGGCCAACGTCGTCGACGACATGAGCATGGGCATCACCCACGTCTTCCGCGCCGAGGAGCACCTGCCCAACACCCCGAAGCAGCAGCTGCTCTGGGAGGCGCTCGGCGTGACGCCGCCGATCTGGGGCCACGTTCCGGTGATCGTGAACGAGAAGCGGCAGAAACTGTCCAAGCGGCGCGACAAGGTCGCCCTCGAGTCGTACCGGGACGAGGGTTATCTCGCCGCGGCCATGCGCAACTACCTGATGCTGCTCGGCTGGTCGCCCGACGGCGACCGGGAGATCGTCCCGTGGTCGGTGATCGAGGAGGAGTACCGGATCGGTGATGTCAGTCACGCGCCGGCCTTCTTCGACGTCAAGAAGCTCCGGGCCTTCAACGGTGAGTACATCCGCGCGCTCACGCCGAGTGAGTTCACCCAGGTCTGCGCGCCGTGGCTGACCGGGACCGAGACCATCGCGGCTCCGCCGTGGCCGGCCGAGGCGTTCAACATCGACACCTTCGCGGAGATCGCCCCGCTCGCGCAGACCCGCATCGCCGTGCTCTCCGAGATCGTCGAGTACGTGGACTTCCTCTTCCTCGATCAGCCCGCGACCGACGAGGCATCCTGGGCAAAAGCTATGAAGGAGGGCGCGGCCGACATTCTGGACGCGACGGCGGCCGCCTTCGGCGCCCTCGAGGAGTGGAACGCCGAGGCGCTCAAGGCCGCGCTCGAGGCAGTCGGTGAGGCGCGAGGTCTCAAATTGGGCAAGACCCAGGCTCCTGTACGGGTGGCAGCAACCGGCCGCACGGTCGGTCTACCGCTCTTCGAGTCGCTGGAGATGCTCGGCCGCGACCGGACCCTCTCCCGCATCGCCGCAGCTCGCGCGCGTCTCTGACCCCCATTACCGCATTCGGCGGCCGGTGACCACAACCGGTCGTCGGATGCGGTGAAGCCTTCCTCTGCAGGGGTGGCCTCCACCCCCGGGGTTTGCCGGGACTTGGTACTGTTCGGCCGCTGATCAACGGTCATGCCGTCTCCTCAGCTGTCCCCCGAACGGTTCCGATTCACCCCGCCTCAAGATGCGGAGGAGCCGGTGTTTGGGAAGGCTGGAGACCGGGGCCGTACCGCGGTTCCACCGCCGCGTTCCGAGCAGCGGGTTCACTGGTCCATGTCCATCCACGGGCGGGGGAGGTCGGATGGTGCGAAGGACGATCAAACGGCTGCTGACAGCAACCGGAGCGGTGGCCGTCGCGGCCGCGCTCGCGGTCGGCGTCATGCCGTCCGCGGCTCAAGCCGAGGGCGCGCCGAAAGCAGCCAAACCGACCGCCGTGGAAGTGGCCGGCAAGGGCATCTCGTCGCCGATCGTGATCCGACAGGAGAACGAGCCGAAACTGTTCCAGATGGTGCTCAACGAGGTCAGCTGGCTCGCCGCTGAGTCACCGCAGACATCGGCACCCAAAGCGGACAAGCTCGGCCCGAAATACACGGTCCGGCTGCTCGTCAAGGACGCACCCCACCAGATCTACGACCTGTACCCGCAGGCGGCCGGCGGCCCCCGGGCCTACCGCCCGTCCAAGCAGCCGACCGGCAAGAAGGCGGCCGGGTGGTTCTACGGCCGGCTCTCCATGTCGGAGTCCCTGCGGCTGAGCGGCGCACCGCTGAAGGCCAAGCCCGACGTGGTCAACGGCGGTATCGGTGGCGGTGTCGGCGAGGACCTCAGCGCCGGCGAGGTCAACGCGATGGAGAGCATGACCGAGGCGTTCACCGAGATGCGCCGCCTGTTCCTGCTCAACGGCGCGGTCCTGCTGATCATCCTCGTCGGCCTGGCCGGCATGGCGTTCCTGATCCGCCGCCGGGTCTGATCCCGGCTTTCCGTCGATCTCATCGGCCCCGTTCTCGCTCGGCTTGTTCTAGCCAGCGGGAGGCGGGGCCGTCTTCGCTGTTTCTATGGTTTAGAGGCTTTTGTCCGTACGGTGTTCTCGACTGATGCCACAAGATCGTCCAGGTCGGCGTCGTACTCCTCGTCGGCCGCCGCTCCCCCGCCGGGCCGCGGCGCTTCGGCTGGGTCGTGGTCCTCCTCGCCGGCCGGTTGCGGGATGCCGTTGTCGTCGCGTACCCGGGGTAGGCCGCCGGTCACCTCGCCGGTCGTGTAGCCGAGCAGGAAGGCGCAGATCAGCCGGGCCAGCCGGGGTACCTCGCCGACCGGCACCCCGGCGTCGTGCAGGATGCCGCGCAACGCCGCGGTCAGCCAGGACGCCGAGGCCCCGGCGGCGGACCGGTTCAGCAACAGGGGGAAGGCGCTCGGGTGAGCGTGGGCGAGTGAACGTACGGCCCGGCCCACCGCCCGCAGCCGATCCCGCCAATCAATATCGGTCGGATCGCCGCCGGCCACTGTTCCCAGCTCGAGGTGGAGCAGGTCGACGAGCCCGTCGAGCAGAGCGTCCTTGCCCCCGACGTACGGGTAGAGCGCCATCGAGGTGAGCCCGACCCGCTCAGCCACCGCCCGCATCGACATCGCCGCGAGTCCGCGCTCGTCCACGAGCGCGAGAGCCTGGTCGAGGATCAGCCGTCGTTTGTCGTCCACCGATCCAACCTGACCAGCCCGGACGCCGCCACGCCCGAAACGCGCCCACAGCACGGAGCCCTCTCACCCATACGAGGCGCTTCCGAGCCGCCGCGAACGGGACAATGCGAGCTGACCCCACCCGCCGAGGCGAGCGAGTGCACACGCGGACGGTCAACCGCCGGCGGTCAGCACCAGCGGCCCGGCGGGCGGCCACGGCCCGCGGCGCGGCGGCGGGGGCGTACGGCGCCGTGCAGGTGGGCGCCGGCCCAGCCGCGCAGGTCGGTACGGCATCCGACCCGGCCCAGGCCGGGGTCGGTGATCGGTTCCTCGTCCACCGGTGCGGACACCGGCAACTCTTCGGAAGCGGGATCACTTTCGGTACGCGTGAACGCGTCGTCCCGTTCCATCATCTCGCCTCCTCGGTTCGGCACGTCTGTTCATCGGCACGACTGCGCCGGTTGTTAACAACTCTCGCCCGGCCGGCACTAGTCCGACACGATGCCAGGTCACCGACTGGAATCGCGGGAGAGGCGCACCGCTACGGCGGTCAAAAGTTATAAAACAACCCAAAAAGCCGCGCTGTCCGGCGTTCTGAATCGTGTCATCCGGATGCCGGACGCACCACCCGGTCGTCGCCGGGCCGCCGCCGAGCCGTGAGACAGCCCGGCGTGTCAGGCTGAGGCGTGGCAGAAACGGCCCGGCCGCCCAGCGCGCCAGCACCCGCCCGCACCGGCAGGAAAACGGCTCCGGTCGATCCGTCGCGCACCGACGCCCCGGCGAACCCGCTGCTCCCGGGCACTCTGCGGCGCATCGAGCGGCAGGCCGGGGCGCTGGCCAGCGCGGCAGTGGTGCGCATGGACGAGACGTTGCCGTGGTTCCGGGAGCTGCCGGCCGACCAGCGGTCCTGGGTGATGCTCGTCGCACAAGCGGGCGTCCGGTCGCTGGTGGAGTGGCTTCGGTCCGGAGGCACAGTGGCCGCCACACAGGAGATTTCGGACGAGGTGTTCGCGGCCGCACCGCGTGCGCTGGCCCGCGCGATCACGCTGACCCAGACGGTGCAGCTGGTCAAGGTCACCATCGACGTGGCCGAGACCGAGGTGCCCGGGTTCGCCGAGGCCGGCGAGCAGGACGCGCTGCTCCAGGCGATCCTGCGGTTCTCCCGGGAGATCGCCTTCTCCGCGGCCCGGGTCTACGCGCGGGCGGCCGAGTCACGGGGCGCCTGGGACGCGCGGCTCCAGGCTCTCCTGGTCGACGCCCTGCTGCGTGGTGACTCGTCGGACGTCCTGGCCAGCCGGGCGGCAGCGCTGGGCTGGGCCGACGCGCCGCCGGTGACGGTGGTGGTGGGCCGCTCCCCGGGGGGGGACATCACCGCGGTGCTGCACGCGGTCTACCGGGCCGCCCGCCGCGCCCGGCTCGAGGTGATCGGCGGGGTGCACGGCGACCGCCTGGTGGTCGTGGTGGGGCACGCGACCGACCCGGTGGCCACCGCTGTCGCGCTGAGCTCGAGCTTCGGCGAGGGGCCGATCGTGGTCGGACCAGCGGTGCCGTCGCTGGACCAGGCGACCGAGTCGGCCCGGGCGGCGCTGGCCGGGTTCCGGGCGGCATCCGCCTGGCCCGGTGTGCCGACGCCGGTCGCCGCCGACGACCTGCTGCCGGAGCGGGTGCTCTCCGGCGACATGGACGCCCGGCGCAAGCTGCGGCACGACGTCTACGGCGCTCTCACCCGGGCCGGCAGCGGCCTGATCGAGACCCTCGACGCGTTCTTCGCCTCCGGTGGCGTGCTGGAGAGTGCCGCTCGCGAGCTGTTCGTGCATCCGAACACGGTCCGGTACCGGCTCCGCCGCGTGGCCGAAGTAACCAGTTTGTCCCCCCTGGATGGACGCGACGCGTTCGCGCTGCGGATGGCGCTGACCATCGGGAGACTGGATCCGGCCGCCTGACAGTGGCCGGGAACACACCGCTGAGGCAACTAACGACTTGCACTATAAACCGGGTCAAATACGCCCATGTTGACCCCCTTTTTGTAGGAACCCTACAACCCAGGTCGTAGGGTTTGGTCGTGCCCGGCAACCCCTTATTGCCCTCCCATCCGGAAGAGTCGAGGACGTGCTCGCCGTACTCTCGCCCGGCCAGGGTTCCCAGAAGCCCGGCTTCCTGACCCCCTGGCTCGAAATCCCCGGTGCCGAGGCCCGCCTCCGCTGGTTCTCCGCGCTCGCCGGGGTCGACCTGGTCCACCTCGGCGCGCAGGCCGACGCCGAGGAGATCAAGGACACCGCTCGGACCCAGCCGCTGCTGGTCGCCGCGGCCCTGCTCGCCGCAGAGCAGCTGCCGATCGAGGACGCCGGCGTGATCGCCGGGCACAGCGTCGGTGAGCTCAGTGCCGCCGCGCTCGCCGGGGTGTTCTCCGGTGAGGCCGCGGTCACCCTGGCCGGGGTTCGCGGCCGGGAGATGGCCGCCGCCTGCGCACTCGAACCGACCGGAATGAGCGCGGTGCTCGGCGGCGACCCGGACGAGGTGGTCGCCACCATCGAGAAGCACGGCCTGTTCGCGGCCAACCGCAACGGCGCCGGCCAGATCGTCGCCGCCGGTGCGCAGAGCGCTCTGGCCGAGTTCGCCGCCGCGCCTCCGACCAGGGCCCGGGTCATCCCGCTGGCCGTGGCGGGCGCCTTCCACACGCCGTACATGGCACCGGCGGAGACCGCACTGGCCACCGTCGCGGCCGGGGTGACCGTCACCGACCCGGCACGCACGCTGTTGTCGAACCTGGACGGGACGGCTGTCACGAACGGCCAGGAGATGCTGGACCGCCTGGTCCGCCAGGTGACCGCTCCGGTCCGCTGGGACCAGTGCATGCGTACGCTCGCCGGCCTCGGCGTGACCGGCGTCGTCGAACTCGCCCCGGCCGGCACCCTGGCCGGTCTGATCAAGCGGGAGCTGAAGGGCGAGGGCGCTCCCGAGATCGTCACCTTGAACACGCCGGACGACCTGCCGGCCGCCCGCGACCTGATCGCCCGGCACGCCGGACGCCAAGACCGGCCCGCCGGACACCAAGGAGGAGCACGATGACCGCGGGTTCCCGCATCGTCGCGATGGGCCATTACCAGCCCTCTCGCGTGGTCACCAACAACGACCTGGCCAGCAACCTGGACACCAACGACGCGTGGATCCGGGACCGGGTCGGCATCGCCGAGCGGCGGGTCGCCGACACCGAGTCGGTCGCCGACATGGCCACGTACGCGGCGGAGAAGGCGCTCGCCGCCTCCGGGCGTACCGCGTCCGACATCGACATGGTGGTCGTCGCGACGTGCTCCGCGATCGACCGCTGCCCGAACGTTGCCACCCGGGTCGCCGCCCGGCTCGGCATCGCCGCGCCGGCCGCGTTCGACCTGAACACCGCCTGCTCCGGCTTCTCGTACGCGCTCGGCACCGCCGACCACGCGATCCGCGCCGGCGCCTCCCGCAACGCCCTGGTGATCGGCGCGGAGAAACTCTCCGACGTCGTCGACTGGTCCGACCGTACGACTGCCGTGCTCTTCGGTGACGCCGCAGGCGCCGCCGTGGTCAGCGCGGTACCGGACGGCGAGGAAGCGGCGATCGGACCGGTGCTCTGGGGATCCGCACCGGACAAGGGCGACGCGCTGACGATCGAGGGCTGGCAGCCGTACATCAAGCAGGAGGGCCAGACGGTCTTCCGCTGGGCGACCACCGCCCTGGCCCCGTTCGCGATCGAGGTCTGCAGGCGGGCCGGCATCGAGCCGTCCGAACTGGCCGCCTTCGTGCCGCACCAGGCCAACACCCGGATCATCGACGGCATCGTCAAGCGGCTCGGCCTGAGCCCGGACGCGATCGTCGCGAAGGACCTCGTCGAGTCGGGCAACACGTCCGCGGCGAGCGTCCCCCTGGCCCTGTCCAAGCTGATCGAGCGCCGGGAGGTGCCCTCCGGGGCGCCGGTGCTGCTGTTCGGCTTCGGCGGCGGCCTCACCTACGCCGGCCAGGTCGTCCGCTGCCCCTGAGCAGCGGCATCCGGCCGTCGCACAACCCATCACCGAAAGGAAAGAACTCAGAAATGGCTACTCGCGAAGAGATCACCTCCGGCCTGGCCGAGATCCTCGAAGAGGTCGCCGGGGTGAACCCCGAGGACGTCGCCGAGGAGAAGTCCTTCACCGACGACCTGGACGTCGACTCGCTGTCCATGGTCGAGGTCGTGGTGGCCGCCGAGGAGAAGTTCGGCGTGAAGATCCCCGACAACGAGGTCCAGAACCTCAAGACCGTCGGCGACGCCGTCACCTACATCGAGGCGAATCACTGACATGAGCAGCGTAGACGTCGTCGTCACCGGGCTGGGCGCGACGACCCCGCTGGGCGGGGACGTCGCGTCCACCTGGGACGCCTTGCTCGCCGGCCGCTCCGGGGTGGGTCCTCTCACCCAGGAGTGGGCTGGTCAACTCTCCGTGCGCATCGCGGCTCAGCTCGCCGTCGAACCCTCCGAGGTGATCGAGCGGGTCAAACTGCGCAGGATGGACCGCGCCGAGGCGATGGCCGTGATCGCGGCCCGGGAAGCCTGGGCGGATGCCGGGCTGGCCGAGAACGGCCCGGACCCCGAGCGGCTCGCGGTGAGCTACGGCACCGGAATAGGCGGTGCGATCACCCTGCTCGACCAGGACGACATCCTGGAGAAGTCGGGTCCGCGGCGGGTCAGCCCGCACACCGTACCGATGCTGATGCCGAACGGCCCCGCCGCGTACATCGGTCTGGAACTCGGCGCTCGCGCCGGTGTCCGGGCCATGGCCAGTGCCTGCGCCACCGGTGCTGAAGCCGTCGCCCTCGGCCTCGACCTGATCCGGCTGGGCCGTGCCGACGTGGTGGTGGCAGGCAGCACCGAAGCCGTGGTGCACCCGCTGCCGATCGCCGGTTTCGCCTCGATGCGTGCCATGTCCACCCGCAACGACGAACCGCAGAAGGCCTCGCGTCCGTGGGACAAGAACCGTGACGGCTTCGTCCTCGGTGAGGGTGCCGGCGCGCTGATCCTGGAACGGGCGGATCACGCCGCCGCCCGTGGCGCCCGGGTGTACGCGCGTCTCGCCGGCGCCGGGATCACCTCGGACGGCTTCGACATCGTCCAGCCGGACCCGGAGTGCAAGGGCGGCATCCGTGCCATGCGGATGGCCATCCAGGACGCCGGGCTGACCGGTGCCGACATCCAGCACGTCAACGCCCACGCGACCTCGACCCCGGTCGGCGACATGGGCGAGATCAAGGGCATCAAGGCCGCGATCGGCAACCACCCGATCCTGACCTCGACCAAGTCGATGTCAGGTCACCTGCTCGGCGCGGCCGGCGCGCTCGAGTCCATCGCCACCATCCTGGCCCTCCGGGACGGCGTCATCCCTCCGACCATCAACCTCGACGACCCGGACGAGCGCCTCGACCTCGAGGTGGCGGCGCACAAGGCGCGGCCCGCGGAGCTACAGGCCGCGATGAACAACTCGTTCGGCTTCGGCGGCCACAACGTGGCGCTGGTCTTCACCCGCGCCTGAGCTCACGCGTAAGCGTCGAACTCACGCGCGAGCGTCGAACCAGCGCGCGAGCGTCGAACTCACGCGTGATCCGCCGATCTGCCTCGCAGTGCCCGCTATTTGACGCAGGCGCTGCGAGGCAGTTTGCCGACCGCCACCGGTGACTTGCCCGGCGCCTTCGCCTTGCCCGCGATCACCGCTGCCAGGGCGGTCAGGGAGAGCCTGCTCGACGAGTAGGTGGCGATCAGCGTCGGCGACTTGGACCAGGCCAGCAGCCCCGGGCTGTCCATCATCACCGTGATCGCGGCGGCGTCGTCCAGGTCGACCTGCTTGTCGCCGTACCCCACCAGGTGGATCCCCGCTCCCCCGGCCGCCTGGACGTTCACGCCCGCCCCTTGCAGTGCCTTGACCAGGTTGACCCGGGCCACCTCACGGGAGGCCGGAGCGGTCACGGTGACCGGCCCGGTCGCGAGCGGGCCGGCACAGCGGCCACGCAGCACGGTGATCGACGCCGCGTCGAGGGCCGCCACCGCCCGCGCGTTCTCCTCCGCACCGACCGCGTCGAGCTCCGGCTGGGCGGTGCCGCCGGTGCGGAACTTCAGCGTCAGGATCCGGGTCACCGCCTCGACCAGCCGCTCCCGCTTCAGGGTGCCGTTCTTCACCGCGGCCACGATGCCGTCCCGGGCGGCGCCGATCTCCGGCGGCATCAGCAGCATGTCGTTGCCGGCGTTCAGCGCCCGCACCGCCGCCTCACCGGCCGGCCACTTCTGCGCCGGTGCCATGTTCATCGCGTCGCTGACCGCCACACCGGTGAACTTGAGCTGCCCGCGGAGCACGTCGGTCATCACCTTGCGGGAGAAGGTCGCGGCGACACCCTTGTCCACGGCCTGCAGGTTCAGGTGACCGGACATCACCAGCCCGGCACCGGCCTCGATGCCGGAGCGGAACGGCGGCAGGTCCTGCGACTCCCACGCCTTGCGGTCCTGTGCGATCAGCGGAAGCTCGTTGTGGCTGTCGCCGGTGGTGTGCCCGTGGCCGGGAAAGTGCTTCAGGGTGGCGGCGACCCCAGCAGCCTGCAGTCCGCGGACCGCAGCGGCGACCTGAGCGGCGTTGGCGGTGGTGTCCGAGCCGAACGCACGGGACCCGATGACCGAGCTGCCCTGGGCGCCGAGGGTGTCGGCCACCGGCGCGAAGTCGACGTTGATCCCCATGGCGCCGAGTTCCCGGCCGGCCGCGTGCCAGGCGGCCTCGGTGAGGCTCGGCTGACCCGCCGCGCCGAACGCGAGCGCCGAAGGCAGCATGGTCACGCCCTCGGTGATCCGGGTCACCACCCCGTACTCCTGGTCGGTGCCGATGACCAGCGGCGCGGCGGCCGGCAGTTTCGCGGCGGCGTCCTGGAGCCCGGCGGTGAGGGCGCGGACCTGCTTCGGGTTCTCCACGTTCGAGGTCGGGTTGGTGGAGCCGGTCGGGTCGTCCGGCTTGAATCCGACCAGGATCAGCCCACCGAGCCGGTATTTCGCGATCATCTCGGCGGGGGTGTTCACCCCGGCCAGCTTCTGGTTGCCCGCTGCGGCGGCCTTGTCCACCGTGGTAGCGGCACTGCCGTAGGCGTAGGGGATCAGAACCTGCCCGGCCAGGTCTTCGTCGCTGAGCCGGGCCACCGTCGCGGCAGCTCGCGCGGCCGGATCACCGGTCGCCGACGGACTGGCGGCCGAGGGCGCCGCGCTGGGCGCAGCCGGCGCGGCGGTGGGTGCCTTCGACGCGGGCTGATCGTCACCACAGGCTGAGGTCAGAGCAACCAGCATGGGTACGACGAAAGCAGCGCGCACGAGGTTTTTCACGATCGTCATCGAACCAGTTCGCGGGGGAGGTCGCCACTTTATCCCCGGGTTGCACATCTCCCCGAGCTGTCACGACTCGCGGCTTTCGCCCGTGTGGGGGCACGAGTGTGCCGAGTTCGCCACCAGCCGGCTCCGGTCAGGGCCCGTGCGGGGTCGCCGCACCGGCTTCGCGCCGGTGCGTCGGGTGCGCCCTGGACGGGCCGGCCTCAGCCGACCCGGGTCAGGAGCGTGACCGGTGCGCCGTCGCCGGCGTAACGGTATGGCTCCAACTCGGCGTCCCAGGCGGTGCCGAGTGCCTTTTCCAGGGCATGCGCCAGGGCCTCGGGCGCGCGGGCCGAGGCCATCAGGGAGCGCAGCCGGTCCTCGCCGATCTGGATGTCGCCCGACGCGCCCATGACTCCGTGGAAGAGACCGCGGCCGGGGACGTGCATGAAGCGCTCCCCGTCGACGCCCGCACTGGGCTCCTCGGTGACCTCGAAACGGATCATGGGCCACTGCCGGAGGGCAGCAGCCAGCTCGGCACCAGTACCGGCTCGGCCGGTCCAGCTGCACTCAGCTCGGCGCATGCTGGGATCGACCGGTTGCACGGTCCATTGCAGATTGACCGGCGCTGTCAGGACGCGCGCGATCGCCCACTCGACATGCTGGCACACGGCGAGTGGGGTCGAGTGGACGTATACGACGCCACACGTTGGCACGGTGACCTCCCGGAGACCGAGGTGCGTCTTCCCCTACGACCTCGACCGCGGTTGATCGTGCTCCATGATGCCGGTTGGTACGGATGGTGCGCCAGAGAATCCGCAACATCGACTATGGGAGCTGCCGTAGTGGCATACCTTGTGCAACGGCCTTACCTGCTCCGACGGCACGGGCCACGGGTCATCGTGTAGAGTTGCTACGGCCTTTTTTATGCGTTTCTGCTTTCTCCAAGGAGTACCGCCGTGGCGAGCAACACCTCAAAGACCGCGCGCGCATCAGTCCGCGCCGGACAGAGCGCCGGTGGCGCCCTCAGCGTGCTCGGTGAGTACAAATACCTCATCCCGCTCGCCAATGGCCGCTTCGCGTATGTGCGCAATCTGACCAATGGCAAGACGACCCACCTCCAGACCAACTCGGACGCCTTCGTCGAGGAGATCCGGGTGCTGGCCGCCGCAGGTCACGGTGCCAAGATTCGCGCCGAGCTCAACAGCCTGCACAGCGCCAGCCCGCAGGACGGCTGGGACGCCACCGAGAAGCGGCTCGCCGACGCGGGCATCTTCGAGGGCTGAGCAAGCCGCTCTCGTTCCACGAAAGGCGCCTGCCGGTCGATGACCGGGAGGCGCCTTTTCGCGTCTGATGATGATCAGGTCAAAAGATTGCACCCGATGCGATGGGTCGAAGATCAAGCCCGATGGTGATCGGGTCGAAGATCAAGCCCGATGACGGCCGGGTCGAAGATCAAGCCCGATGACGGCCGGGTCGAAAGATCGCGCCCGGTGATGATCAGATCGAAGGATCTTCGCTGGGCGGTGAGAGGAACTCCACCCGGCCGCTGTCGAGGTCGTAGACGGCGCCCTCGACCTTCACCGTGCCGGCCGCGATCGCGGCCGCCAGGCTGTCGACCCGGCGCAGCCGCTCGACGGTCCGGGCCACGTGCGCCGTCACAGCCTTCTCGGCGGCGTCCGGGTCGTCGAGCCCCACCTCGTGCACCGCCGGCGCCAGCTGGTCAACCAGATAGCCGACCTCGCCCTCGGAGATCTCACCGGAGCGCAGCGCCTCGACAGTGGCGTGCACGGCGCCGCAGCGCTTGTGCCCGACGACCAGTATCAACGAGACGCCCAGCTTCGCCACGGCGAAACCGACCGAGCCGATGAGCGATCGGTCCAGCACGTGCGCGCCGGAGCGGACCACGCAGATCGAACCGAAGGACTGGTCGAAGATCGCTTCGAGGGGCACCCGCGAGTCGATGCAGCCGAGCACCACCGAGTGCGGCTGCTGTCCGCCCGCCGTGGCGGCGGCCTGCGTGACGTCGTGCCCGTAGCGCGGGGTGCCGTAGACGAAACGCTTGTTGCCCGTGATGAGCTTGCTGAAGGCTTCGGCGGGGCTGATGACCTGGGCATCACGCGTTGGCGTCATGAGGAAGATTTTGGCCTTCCTGGCGCGGGTGGAAAGTGATTGCGAGGTAACTCACTGTCTGTCCGCCAGGGCCGGAAGTCCCGAACCGAAAAATGTGGCGAAGCCGGTGATCGCGAGTGATGATTATTACCCGTGGGTACAGCGGGGCCGTGGACCACACGGAGGTGCCCATGTCCGAGCGTACGGAGATCACGCTCTCTGACGGTGTCAGGCTGCACGTCGACGTGTCCGGCCCGGCCGACGCGCCGGTGACCGTCGTGCTGTTGCACGGCTGGTGCCTGGACCGGCGCACCTGGCAGCACCAGGTGGCGGCGCTCGGCGCGATGGGACGCAAGGCGCCCCGCGTGATCGCCTACGACACCCGGGGCCACGGCCGCTCCGGTGCCACCCGGCGCCGCTCCGCCACCCTGAGCCAGCTCGGTGACGACCTGGCGGAGGTCATTCGCCGGTTCGCTCCGTCCGGCCCGGTCGTTCTGGCGGGTCACTCGATGGGCGGCATGACGATCATGGAGTACGCCCACCGCCACCCCGACGACTTCGCCACCCGGGTCTCCGGCCTGTGCTTCGTCTCCACGACCGCCGAGGGCCACACCCACACGCGGTACGGGTTGCCACCCCACGTGGCGACCGTCCTGCGCGCCGGTGAGACCCTCGGTGCCGGCCTGCTCGCCCGCTCCGGCGCCTGGTGCCCGCACCGGGCCGTGCTGCCCGCCCTGCGCCCGGCACTGCGCTGGCTGCTCTTCGGCGACGACTGCACCGAGGAGTCGCTGCGGCTGACCATGCGCAGCGTGGGCCGGGCCCCGCTCCGCTCGATCGGCGGCTTCCGCGCGTCGATCGGCGCCCAGCAGCGCCTCGCCACCCTGGCCACCCTCGCCGAGCGCGGCGACATGCCGGCCGCCGTGCTCGTCGGTGACCGGGACCGGCTGACCCCGACGGCCTGCGCCGACTCGATCGCCGAGGCGCTGCCCTGCGCCGAGCTGGAGGTCCTGCCCGGCGCCGGCCACATGCTCCCGCTGGAGCGCCCGGAGCGGGTCTCCCAGGCACTGGTCACGATCGTCCGCCGGGTCGCCCGCGACGCGAAGCGCTCCCGGCGCCGGATGGTGCGCGGGGAATCCACCGGCACCGACTGCCGGAAAGCCGCCTGAAACCCGGGGCGCGCACCCGATGCCACCGGGCCACTTGCTCGTTCAGACATCGGACTATTTCCGCAGAAACCGGCACCGCGCAACGCCTCGGCGACGATCGTGGAAGGTCCGCCGACGGGGGTGACCGGCGGACGAGGGGAGGTGCCGTCGACTTGGACAGCCTCCCAGGAGTAGATTCGATTGCCCCCTGGTTGCAGGTGATGGCAGGTAATCAAGCGGACCCCCAGCGCTGGTGGCACGCGAGCAGGAAGACAGCGAACCGGGGAGCGGCGCCGCCGTGCAGGCGGCGCAAGCGCTCTCGGTGCGCATACAAGGGAGATAAGGCGACTTGAGCGACGCCACCGTCCTTCAGCAGGAGATCGCGGTCGAGCAGCAGCACGTGGATCGGGTCTACACCCGCCTCGCCGAGCTGCGCCAGGACGCGTCCCGGGCCGAGAAGGAGGGTTACCAACTGGCCGGCGTGGGCACCTTCGGCGCCCTGGTGGAACGCGACGCGATGGTCTACCACGCGGCCCGCCGCCGGCACACCCTGGACACCGAGTACGAGGGCCTGGTCTTCGGCCGGCTGGATCTGAAGTCCGACGCCACCCACTACGTGGGCCGGATGGGCATCCGCGACCGGGAGTCACGGCCGCTGGTTGTCGACTGGCGCGCGCCGGCCGCCGCCGCGTTCTACCGGGCCACCGCGGCCGAGCCGCTCGGCGTGATCCGCCGCCGCATGATCCAGTCCAGCCGGGAACGGGTCATCGGCATCGAGGACGACCTTCTCGACCCGGACGCCGCCCCGGCGGAGATGCGGGTGGTCGGCGACGGCGCGCTGCTGGCGAGCCTGGCGAAGGCGACCGGCCGCGGCATGCGGGACATCGTCGCGACCATCCAGCGGGAGCAGGACGAGGCGATCCGCTCCCCCGCCGGCGGGGTGACGATCGTGACCGGCGGCCCGGGTACAGGCAAGACCGCTGTCGCCCTGCACCGCGCGGCGTACCTGCTCTACTCGGACCGCAGCCGGTTCGCCGGTGGCGGCATCCTGGTGGTGGGCCCGTCCGGCGTCTTCGTCGAGTACATCGCGACGGTCCTGCCCTCGCTCGGCGAGGAGACCGCCACGCTGCGGTCGCTGGGATCGCTGGTGCCCGGTCACGACGCGACGAGGGTGGACTCCGGCGCGGTGGCCGCGGTGAAGGGCTCCCTGCGGATGCGGCGCGTGCTGGAACGCGCCTCGCACGACGCGGTGCCGGACGCGCCGACCGAGTTCCGCATGCTCTACCGCGGAACGCTGCTGCGGCTGGCCGCGGCCGATCTGGACCGGATCCGGCGCCAGGCGCTGCCCCGGGGCGCACGCCGCAACGAGGTCCGCGGGCACGGCTTCAACAAGGTGTTCGACGCGCTCTGGGCCCAGGCTCGGGAGCACCGGGTCAGCGGGCTGCCGGAGAAGCGCGAGTTCGAGGCGGAGCTGGCCGACCGGACGGACTTCCGGGAGTTCCTGAAGGCCTGGTGGCCGCGGTTCACCCCGATGCGGGTGCTGCGGTGGCTGTCCGATCCGAAGCGGCTCCGGGCGTACGCGAACGGTGTTCTGTCCCGAGACGAGATCGCCGCCCTCCAGGGCTCGTTCGACGCGCTCGCCGCCGAGGGACCGACCATCGCCGACGTGGCGCTGCTGGACGAGCTGGACGAGCTGATGGGCCGTCCCCGCCAGCCGCAGCGCAAGAACAAGAACCCGTTCCACGTGCGGGACGGCATCCAGGAGGTCAGCACGTTCGCGGACCGTCAGGCCGCGGCCCGTGCGCAGCAGGTGCAGCGCGAGGAGGACTACCGCGAGTACGCCCATGTGGTGGTCGACGAGTCCCAGGACGTGTCACCGATGCAGTGGCGAATGATCGGGCGCCGTGGGTCGTACGCGTCCTGGACCGTTGTCGGTGACCCGGCGCAGACCGCCTGGTCGGGCGATCCCACCGAGCTGGACCGCTCCCGTGAGCGTGCCCTTGGCACCCGCAAGCGCAACAGTTACGCGCTGACCACCAACTACCGCAACTCCTCGGAGATCTTCGAGGTGGCGGCGAAGGTGATCCGCACGATCATGCCGGACCTGCCGCTGCCCTCGGCCGTGCGCAGCACCGGCGTCGAGCCGGCCGATGTGGTGACCACCACGCAGAGCCTGCCGGACTGTGTGCGGGAACTGACCGAGAAGCAGATCACCGAGGTCGACGGCACGATCGGCGTGATCATGCCGGTGCCCCGCCGGGACGAGGTGGCCGGCTGGGTGGCCGGGCTGCCGGAGCGGGTCCAGGTGGTCACCGCGCTGGAGGCCAAGGGCATGGAGTACGACGCGGTGGTTCTTGTCGAGCCGGCGCAGATCGCCACCGACCAGGCCGGGGTGCGCACCCTGTACGTGGCGCTGTCGCGCGCGACGCAGCGGCTGACCACGGTGGGCACGGACCCCGGGTGGCTGGGTTAGGGAGTCGCGACGCCCTCGGGCGGGAAACCGCCCGGCAGGGTGATTGTGCCGGGCGGTGCGCTGGTCCGCGCCGCGGTGGCGGGCTGGGCGGCTACGGTCACCGCCAGGACGGTGGAGAGAAAACGGCCGCAAGGGTACGCCGAAGCACGAAACTTCCTTTCCGCCGCGTAACGGGTCCTCCGGATTCCCACGCGCCGGAGTGCTCCGCAGCACCGATTGCATATATAGCAATGTGCGCATACATTGGCGACGGCCCGCGCGACGACGGAAGGTGGACACCATGGGAGCCGGCCATGACCACGGCACCCGGGCACTGCACGGCGGCGCCCGGCACCGCAAGAACCTCTGGTGGGCGGCCGGCCTGCTCACCGTCTTCATGGTCGTCGAGGCGGTGGCGGCCGGGCTCACCGGCTCGCTCGCCCTGCTCTCCGACGCCGGGCACATGTTCACCGACGTCCTCGCCATCGCCATGACCCTGGCCGCCATCACCGCCGCGGGCCGGGCCGGCACCGACTCGCGCCGCACCTTCGGGCTGTACCGGCTGGAGGTGCTGGCGGCCCTCGCCAACGCGCTGCTGCTCGCCGGTGTCGCCGGGTTCGTGCTGGTGCAGGCGGTGCGCCGGTTCTCCGACCCGCCCGAGGTCCCGGCCGGCTGGATGCTCCTGGTCGCGATCGGTGGCCTGGTCGCCAACATCGCCGCCTTCGCGCTGCTGCGATCCGGGGCGAAGGAGAACATCGCGGTTCGCGGTGCGTACCTGGAGGTGCTCGGTGACCTGCTCGGGTCGGTCGGGGTGATCGTGGCGGCCCTGGTCATCTGGGGCACCGGCTGGGCGTACGCGGACCCGATCGTCGCCGTCGTGGTGGCCCTGATGATCCTCCCCCGCACCTGGTCGCTGGGCCGCTCCGCGGTCCGGATCCTGGTCCAGGCCGCACCGGAGCACGTCGACATCACCGCCGTGCGCGAGCGGCTCGCCGCCGTCCCGGGCGTCTGCGACGTCCACGACCTGCACGTCTGGACGCTGACCTCGGGCATGGACGTCGCCTCGGCACACCTGAGCCTGGACGCGGCGGCCGAGCTCGGCGCGGTACTGACGGTGGCCCGCGAGGCGCTGCACGAGGACTTCGCGATCGACCACGCCACGCTTCAGGTGGAGCCCGCCGGTGGCGGCCGGCACTGCATCCCGACCGGCTGGTGATCGTCGCCCGCCCTGGGTATGGCGATCATCACATCCGGTGGGAGAAGATCTGCCCATGTCACAGACGGTCATACATCAGCCGCGGGTGGTCTGGGACGGCGCGCGTGCCTTCGTGCGTGCCGCCGGCGGGTCGCAGTCCGGCGCCTTCGCCGCCCTGGTCCTCGACCTCCTCGGCCCCGACATCCACGAGGCGCTCAACGACACCCGGCAGCGGCTGCTGACCGAGTCCGCCCGCACCGGTGGCGACCGCGGTGTGTACGACCTGGAAGCGGGCAAATGGCGGATCCGCCTGGAGGAGCTGCTCCGCGCTCACCCCGAGCTGATCGGCGCTCTCCGGGACCTGACGGCCCGGGGGCTCGAGTCATAGAACGGGGCATCTGTTCTTTTTGCGATCCGCCACACCGGATGCGCAAAAAGATGACAATGCGAGACATGAGTGACGGCCGTGTCATGGTCTTCGCACCGGCGCCCCAGCTGACGGTGACCATCGAACAACATCACGACGAGCCCGAACTGCACGTCCACCCGGGCGGGCAGGGCATCTGGCAGACGCGGATGATCACATCGCTGGGAGCGAAGGTGACGCTGTGCGCGGCCGCCGGCGGGGAGGTCGGCCGGGTGCTGAGCCCCCTGCTGGAGCTGCCCGGCGTGACGCTGCGCCTGGTCATGCGCGAGCACGGCAGCGGGTGGTACGTGCACGACCGCCGCGGCGGCAGCCGCCAGGAGATCGCCGAGCGGCCGGGTACCCCGCTGTCCCGGCACGAGCTCGACGAGCTCTACAACCTGACGCTCGCCGAGGGCCTGCGGGCCGGCATCGCGATCCTGAGCGGCCCGGCACACCCCTCCGTGATCAAGCCGGAGGTCTACGGCCGCCTCGCCGCCGACCTGCGGGCCAACGGCTGCAAGGTGATCGCCGACCTGTGCAGCCGGCACCTCTCCGCGGTCCTGGAGTCCGGCATCTCGGTCCTGAAGATCAGCCACGAGGAGCTGATCGCGGACGGGACCGCGGCCGACGGTTCCACCGAGTCGCTGACCAAGGCGCTGATCCACCTGCACGAGCGGGGCGCCGAGTCGGTGCTGGTCTCCCGGGCCGACATGGGCGCGCTGGCCCTGTTCAACGACGAGATCTACAGCGTCGCGCTCCCCCGGCTCACGCCCGCCGAGCACCGCGGCGCCGGCGACTCGATGACGGCCGGGGTGGCGGCGACCCTGGCGAACGGCGGCCCGATGGACGAGGCGGTCCGGACCGGGGCGGCGGCGGGCGCGCTGAACGTCACCCGGCACGGGCTCGGCACCGGCCACGTGGACGCGGTGCGCGTTTTGACCGAACGGGTCCAGCTGACCCCTCTCCGGAAGGCATCATGAGCGGCGAACCGGGCAATCAGGTGCCAATGAGGATTCTCATCACCAACGACGACGGCATCGAGGCCCCGGGTATCCGCTGGCTGGCACGGGCGGTCGCGCACGCGGGTTACGACGTGGTGGTGGCGGCGCCGCTGAGCGAGTCCAGCGGCAGCAGCGCCTCGATGACGGCTGTCGTCCAGGACGGCAAGATCTGCTTCGAGGAGCGCGAGCTGGCCGGCGCCAAGAACATTGCGGCGTACGGCGTAGCGGCGTCACCGGCGTACATCGTGCTCCTGGCCCTGCGGGAGGCGTTCGGGCCGGCGCCGGACGTGGTGCTCTCCGGCATCAACCGCGGCGCCAACGCCGGAGCGGCAGTGGTGCACTCCGGCACCGTGGGAGCCACCCTCACCGCCTCGCACGCCGGCCTCTACGGGCTGGCCGTGTCCCTGGACGTGCTCACCCCCGCGGCCGCGACAGCGGCGAGCGGGGGCGCCGCCATCGCCGCCCTGGACCGGATCGACGACGAGCAGCACCACTGGGCGAGCGGGGCCGACCTGGCGGTACGGGTGCTGCCGTCGCTGCTGCACACGCCACCCGGGACGATCTTCAACCTGAACGTGCCGGACCTGCACGTGGATGGCATCCGCGGGCTGCGCCAGGCGTCCCTGGCCCGGTTCGGCCAGGTGCAGATGAGCATCGCCGAAGCCGGCGACGGTTTCGTACGGACAGCGGTGCAGGCCGCGGAGGAGGATCTCGACCCGGGGAGCGACCTGGCCGCCCTCGCCGACAACTTCGCGGTGATCACGCCGATCAGGGCACCACACGAGGACACCAGCGTCCGGATCAACGTGGACGCGATCCGGGTACAGAGCCCGGCCCGGTAAGGCCCCGGCCATGTCAGGCGGCTGCGTAGCCCTGGCGGTGTCAGCCGGGAGCGCAGCCCTCGCGGTGTCAGGCGGTTGCGCGGCCCCGGCGGCGTCAGGCACTGGCGGCTGCACGGCCCCGGCGGCGTCAGGCACTGGCGGCTGCGCGGCCCTGGCGGTGTCAGGCGCCGGCGGCGGTCACGGCCTCCTCGTAGGGCTGCGGGTTGCCGAAGAGGCCGAGCAGCCCGGTAACCCAGAGCTGACGGTGCGCGAACCGGCTGGGCCGGGTGACGATCAGCTTGACGCCGCTGACCCCGGCGAGCTGGAAAGCGGCCACGAGGGCGCTGATACCCACCGAGTCGATGAAGGTCACGTGCCGCATGTCGAGCTCGATCCGGGTACGCCCGGCCTCGGCCAGCTGAGCAGCCACCGCTTCACGAATCTCATACGCATTCTCGACATCGATCTCGCCACGCGGCGAGACCTCAACCGCGCCGTCGGCCAGCGTCGACGTCGTTATCGACAGCGTCACGCCTCTTCCCTCCACCCGCCCAGCATCTCCGGGCGTTGTTCCTCTGTTCGCGGGCCACCGGCCCACCCCTGCTGAGCAGGGCGGACCGACTACCCCCGGAAGGTTCGGTGAAACTGACCGCAAGGTTAGGCGCCGAACCTGTTAGACACCTGAGTGGCCCGTGTGAACGTGGTCAAGAGTACTGCGGGACGTCAAATCGTTTCTCAACCGTGATGGCGTCCACAACGGACGTTTGCCCGATTCCCCTGAGGGGTATGGCGACCCCGAAGGGCCACCGCAGGAGGTAACCGAGATGTTCTCGAACAGGAAGAACCGGGCCGAGCGGACGGCGAACCAGGCCTGGGAGTACCTTTCCACGGCCATGTCGTCCGCCGGTGAGGCCGGGAAACATACCGCGGACTCGGCGGCCGGCACCGCGTCCGATCTGGCCGGCAAGGCAAGCCGTAAGAGCAGGAAACTGGCCGATCGGACGAGCGATCGGGTCAGCAACGTCACAGACGAGGCCTGGTACCGGGCGAACGCGGCCGCGAACGCCCTGGCCGGCCACCGGCCGCGGCGGCCATGGGGCCTGATCGCCGGCGTGGGCCTGCTCGGGCTCGCCCTCGGCTGGGTCGTCGCCGGTACGGCTCGCGCCGCCCTGGAGCGGCAGGCCGAGGACGAGGAGCTCGAACTCGCCGAGACGGCGATCGTGGTCACACCGACCTACGACGAGACCTGACCGGTCCGGACAGCGGGAACAACCATGGGGGCAGGCCGGCCTGCCCCCATGGCCATGTCCCGCGCCGGTCGATCGGAGTGGCCTCGGACACAGTCACCGCCGTACTGTCGTGCCGCCACGCGCCGGTGCCCTCGGCCGGCCGCGCGGGTACCCCCGCTGACCTCCCGCTGATGGGCACGCATCTGTACTCTTGAGCGGCATTCGGCTTGCTACCGCGGACCCTGACCGGGCCGCCCGATCAGATAGGTCCGCTGGTGCTCAGTGCGGGAAATCTCCTCGACAACCGGTACCGGTTGGACGAGCGGGTCGCCACCGGCGGGATGGGTGACGTCTGGCGGGGCACCGACGTGGTGCTCGGCCGTGTCGTCGCGGTGAAGGTGCTGCGCACGGCGATGCTGGAGGACCCGGAGTTCGCCACCCGGTTCTACGGCGAGGCCCGGATGATGGCCGCGTTCCGGCACCCCGGCGTCGTCGAGGTCTACGACTACGCCAGCGACGGCGACTACGACGGCCCGGAGAAGGTCGCCTATCTGGTGATGGCCTTCGTGGAGGGCGAGCCGCTCTCCAACCGGGTCAAAGAGGGCCCGATCCCGGTCACCGAGACCATGTCGATCGTGGCGCAGGCCGCCGACGCGCTGCACGCCGCCCACGAGAACGGCATCGTGCACCGCGACGTGAAGCCCGGCAACCTGATCGTCAAGCCGACCGGCGCGGTGATCCTGGTGGATTTCGGCGTCGCCCGGTCGAACGCGATGACCAGCGTCACCGGTCTCAACGCGATCGTCGGCACCGCCCTCTACATGGCTCCCGAGCAGGTCGCCAAGGGCAACCTGACGCCGGCCACCGACATCTACGCACTCGGCGCGGTGGCCTACCACTGCATCGCCGGGCGGCCGCCGTTCGACGGTGACAACGCGCTCCAGGTCGCGCTTCGCCACCTGGAGGACGAGGCGGCCCCGCTGCCCGACGACGTGCCGTACGAGGTTCGTGAGCTGATCTCCCGGGCGATGGCGAAACAGCCGTCCGACCGTTTCCAGAGCGCCGCCGAGTTCGCCGAGGCCGCGTTCGCCGCCGCCGGTCCACTGGACTGGAAACGGCTGACCGGCACCTCGCTGACCGCACCGGTCAGCCCGGCGGCGCGGTTCGGCACCGGCCAGTTCCCGACCACCCCGCTGAATCCGGCCACACCGCCCCGGCCCGTGCCGATGCCGCACAACCCTCCGCCACGACCGGTCCCGGCCGGGGCGTCCTTCTCGGGTTCGCGCGGCGGGCAGTCGTCCACCCAGCGGTTCCTGATGATCGCGATTCTGGCGCTCTTCGCGGTGGCCGGCGGCCTGGGCCTGATCTTCGCGTTGCAGGACCGGGGCAGCGACCCCACCAGCAATCCGGGGCAGCAGGCCGAGGTGCGGGAGACGCCGCCGGTGCCGGAGGTGAGCGAGGAGGTCGAGTTCTCCAGCGAGCCCACGAAGAACCCGGTGAAGAAGCCGAACAGGACACGCAACTCGTCGTCCAGCTCGTCGCCGAGCCCGTCCTCGGCGTCGCCGACCCCCAGTGAGCCGCCGACGCCGACCGAGCCGACCACCGAGCCGACGACGACAGCGCCCACGACGCAGCCGACCACCACGGCGCCCACAACGGTGCCCACCACGGTGCCGACCATCGACCCGGAGCTGCCGGGAACCGGCGGCGGCGCCTGACGGCGCTCGACCCTCACGGCGCTTGACCCTCACGGCGCTTGACCCTGACACAGTGTCAGGGAGGACGGTGGACCGATCATGTTGAGCATCGGAGACTTCGCCGGTCTGGGTCGCGTGTCGGTTCGCATGCTGCGTCACTACGACGCCATCGGCCTGCTGCGCCCCGCCCACGTCGACCCGCACAGCGGCTACCGCTGGTACGCGGCCGAGCAACTCAGCGTCCTCAACCGGGTGCTGGCTCTCAAGGATCTCGGCTTCAGCCTCACCGAGGTGCAGTCGATGATCGACGAGAAGCTGGAGCTGGGCGAGCTGCGCGGGATGCTGCGGCTGCGGCGGGCCGAACTGGCCGCACAGGTCCATCGCGACACCGCGCGCCTGGCCCTGGTCGACGCACGTCTCCGGCTGATCGAGACGGAGGGACACATGGACACCGCTGACGTCGTCCTCAAGCACATCCCGGCGATCAGGGTCGCGGAGCTGTCCGCGACCGCCGCGGGCTACGACCACCCGAGTTCGATAACGGAGAACCTCAGCCCGCTCTACCCCCGGCTGATGGAACTCATGGAGCAGGCCGGCGTACCGATGACCGGATCGCCGATCGCCTACTACCAACCCGCGCCGACCGGTCCGGGCGACGAGACGATCACCGTGCACGCGGCGTTCCCGATCAGCGGGGAGGTGGCTCCGGGCGCCGGTTTCGACGTGGTGGAGCTCCCGCCGATCGACGCGGCGACCGCCCTGCACCACGGCTCGATGTCGGAGGCCTTCCGCACCGGGCAGCAGATCGGCACCTGGATCGAGGACAACGGCTACCGGACGGCCGGCCCCGGCTTCGCCCGCGAGGTCTACCTCGACTGCCCGCCGGACGACTTCGACAAATGGGTCACCGAGATGCAGGTACCCCTCGACGGCACCGCATTCGCAACTCGCGAAAACTAACCCTCAACTCGGCGTGCGCACGGCCGATCTGCTCCGTCGGCGCGGGATCACAACCGTGCCGCGACCGAGAGGCCCGCACATGACAGTCCAGACTCCACCGGAGCCCGGGCACTACCCGACGGCTCCACCGTGGGCGAGCCCGGCGGCTCCCGTCCCCGCGGCGGAGGCGGCCGAACCGCTGTACGGAGGGCTGGTCCCTCCGTACGGCGATCCGGAGAACAGGCACGGCCAGTTGCTGGTCCAGTACCCCGAGGAGGTGCACCTCGGCGGCCGGCCGGAGACACCCTCGTGGCGCCCGGTGGTGGTCCTGACGTTCTTCTTCAGCCTGCTGGGCGCGGTGTCGGCATTCCGGCGCGCCGGAAAGGCCCGTCGGTACGGCCACAAGCGAGCCCCGTACTGGATCGCGTTCGGCGTGACGCTGGTGCTCGCGACCGTGTTCTGGCTGGCCCTGTTCAGGGTGGCGGTCCCGGTCTACCTGGACTACCGGGAGCAGGCGATCACCAAGGTCGTGCAGGAGGCGATCCTCAACGACGGGCGGGTCGAGAAGGCGCTCGCCCTCGACGTCTCCGACCCCACGTGCACGCCGGACGGCGACCGCACGGACGGGCTGCGCACCTACCTCTGCACGTTCAAGGCGGAGGGCGGCCGGCAGTCGCTGTTCATCAAGGCCGACGAACGCGGCAACTGGGAGCTGGCGAAATGAATTCGATCAGTCACCGGCGGGCTGGGCAGCCCGGCCCGCCGGTGACTGAGGTCAGAACGCGATCGGCACGCCGGCGCGGACGAGCTGCCAGTTCTTGACGAAGAAGTCGGCCGGGTCGATCGTGCCCCTGGCCTGCGCCCAGTCGATCAGCAGCTGGCGGATCTCCTGCTGCTCGTTGTAGACCTGGGTCTTCACGATGCCGGGGAAGCCCCCGCCGCCGGAGCGCCGGTAGTTGTTCACCGCCACCACGAACTGGGCGGCCGGGTCCACGTCCACGCCACCGATCTGGAGCCTGGTGATGCGGCTGCCCACCGGCTGCGCGATGTCGATGTCGTAGTCGACGCCGGAGAACACGTCGTAGTTGTAATCCGGCACCGCCGGGTCGCTGATCGCCGCCAGGTCGACCGGTGCGCCCGGGGCGAGCGTGACGAAGTACTTCGCCGAGTACTCGAGGTACGCCTTCACCTCGGCACCGGTCATCACGACCGCTTCCAGGGTGTTGTCGTAGATGTAGAGCCCGGCCACATCCTTGATCTTGACCTCGCCCTGCGGGAACACCGCGGTACGGCTGAACGGCGCGGCGATCGACAGGACCGGCAGACTCGCGTACGCGGTGCCGGCCAGCGCCGCCGTGACGGTATCGGTCTGCACCTTGTTGATGTAGTCGAGGATCGGGGTGTCCTCGTACCGGGAGGTCTCGGCGGAGAGCGTCTCGGTCGAGGTCGCGACGACCTGGTTCACATAGGCCACGGTCTTGTCGTGCTGCTTCCTGACGGCCGCGAGCACCTTCGGGTCGGCCTCGACCGTGTTGGTGTTCAGCGTCGTCGCGGCCTTGGTGGTGATCTTCCAGCGGCCCTTCTCCCGGACCAGGTCGAAGTCCATCCTGGTGAGCCGCTGACCCCACCGGGACGGCTCGGAGAGCAGAACCTGCTGCCCGGTCGTCAGGTTGGTGACGAACCGCTCCGGCACCTCTCGGTGCGCGTGACCGAAGAGGATCGCGTCGATGCCGGGGACCTGCTCGGCGATCAGCGCTGTCGGGTTCTCGTTCGGCAGCTCCGGGCCGTAACTGGAGGTGCCGCTGTCGCCGCCGTGCGCCGAGATGAGGACGACGTCCGCGCCGCGGGCGCGCATGATCGGCACCCACTTCGCCGCCGACGCGATCATGTCGGTGAACTGGATCTTGCCTTCGACGTTGGCGCGGTCCCAGATGGCCGAGCCCGGGTTGGTCAGGCCCAGGATGCCGACGCGCAGCGCCGGACCGTGCCGGCCGACCGGCACCTTCTTGATGACGTACGGGGTGAAGGCCGGCTTTCCGGTCCGGACACTGATCGCGTTGGCGGCCAGAGCGGGGAAACCGAGCTGGCGGATCCACAGGTTCAGCAGCGGCAGGCCGTAGTTGAACTCGTGGTTGCCCAGGGTGACCGCGTCGTAGTGCAGCACGTTCATGGCGCGGGCCATCGGGTGCTTCTCACCGGTGGAGGTGATCGGCTCCTGCTTGGCGAAGTACGTCGCCAGCGGCGTGCCCTGGATGGTGTCGCCCGCGTCGAGGACCAGCACCGGACCGGTCGCCTCGGCACGCAGCTTGTTCACCAGCGCGGCCAGCTTGGCAACGCCGACGTCGTTGTGGCCGGCGTCGTCGTACTCCGCGTCCTTGTAGTAGTCCCAGTTGTAGACGTTGCCGTGCGTGTCCGAAGTGCCCAGGACGGTCAGCCGGTACGTCTGCGGGGGCTTGCCGCCGCCCCGCGGGCCGGCGGTGGCCGGCTCGCCGAGGACGAGCGGTGCGGCGACAGTCGCCGCGGACGCGGCCAGCACGCCGCGCCGCGATACACCGTTGGGAAGGCTCATAACGAGGAACCCTAACGCTCGATAAAGGAATCGGTCGATCGAAGCGGTATTGCGGGATGATCAAATCTCGGTGACCACCGGAAGACCCAGCAGATCCATTCCCCGGTGCAGGGTGCGGCCGGTCAGGTCGGCCAGGGCGAGCCGGCTCGCGCGGACCGGGCCCTCGGAGCGGAGCACCGGACAGGACTCGTAGAAGGTGGAGAACGCGACGGCCAGGTCGTGCAGGTAGGCGGTGAGCCGGTGCGGTTCCCGCAGGGTGGCCGCGCTGCGCACGGCCGGTTCGAACCCGAGCAGCGCGAGGCCGAGGGCACGTTCCTCCGGGCCGGTCAGCACGATCGGACCGGGCTCGGCGCCGGCTTTGCGGTACAGCGAGGAGATTCTGGCGTACGCGTACTGAAGGTAGGGTCCGGTGTTCCCGGTCGACGCGAGCATCCGATCCCAGTCGAAGACGTAATCGCTGCGCCGGTCGCTGGACAGGTCGGCGTACTTGATCGCCGCCAGGCCGATCTCCGGTGCCGACGCGCGGGCGTCCGCCTCGTCGAGCAGGCCGGCGAGCCGGACCGTGTCACCGGTCCGGGTCCTCAGCATCCGGCCGTCGGTGCCGAGGATCGACCCGAAGCCGATGTGCTCGGCGGTGACCGTGCCCGGCAGCCAGCCCGCCTCCCGGGCGACCGCGAACACCATCTGGAAGTGGATCCGCTGCGGTGTGCCGACGACGTAGAGCAGCTGGGTCGCCCGCAGGTCGTTCACCCGCCTGCGCAGGGCGGCGAGGTCGGTTGCCGCGTACCCGAAACCGCCGTCGCCCTTGCGGACGATGAGCGGAAGCGGACCGCCGTCGCGGCCGGTGAAACCCGCCGGGAACGCGCAGAGGGCGCCGTCGCTCTCCCGCAGCAGGCCCTTCTCGCTCAGATCGGCGACAACGCCCGCCAAGTCGTCCTGGTACTGGCTCTCCCCCGCGAAGTCGCCCGGCCCGAGGGTGACACCGAGCCGGTCGTAGACGGCCAGGAACACCCGCTCGGACTGGGCGACCAGTTTCCGCCACAGCGCCCGGGTCGGCCCGTCGCCGGCCTGGAGCGCCACCACCCGCAGCCGGGCCCGGTCCCGGAAGCCCTCGTCGGTGTCGAACCTGACGCGCGCCGCCTGGTAGAAGCCGGTGAGGTCACCCAGCGAGTACTCACCCTCGGCACCGGCCAGGTGCTCGATCAGCATCCCGAACGGGGTGCCCCAGTCGCCGAGGTGGTTGACCCGGTGAACGTGGTGGCCCTGCCACTCGAGGACCCGGGCCAGGGCGTCCCCGATGATCGTCGAGCGGAGGTGGCCGACGTGCATCTCCTTGGCCACGTTCGGACTGGAGTAGTCGAGCACGATCCGCTCCGGCTCGGCGACCGGCGGTACGCCGAGCCGGGCATCGCCGGCCAGCGCGTCCAGCGAGGTGGTGATCAGGTCGTCGGCGACGGTGAGGTTGAGGAAGCCCGGACCGGAGACGGTGATCGCGGCGAGGCCGGTGAGATCCACCTTTCCGGCCACCTCGGCGGCCACCTCGCGGGGCGGCCGGCCCAGTTGCCGGGCCAGGGCCAGCGGGGCGGCGGACTGGAAGTCGGCATGCGGGGAGACGCGGACGGCCGGGTCCGCGGGAGAGCCGGCGACCGCCTCGAGGGCGGGCGCGAGCCGGTCGTGCAGGAGTGATTCGAGATTCATCGTCGACCCCATCGAGAGTTACGTCAGACGGGTCGAACCGACTGCTGTCCAGCGCCGGCGGGTGACGACCCGCCGGGTGGGAAGCAGAACTTCAGCGGCGGCCCTCGGGACGCCGGCGTCGCACGCTGAAGCTGAACATGCCGGGACTATAGCTGATCGTCGTGCGCGATCCTGGTCATCTGCGGCCAGAGCAGGACCACGAAGACGGCCGACGCGCCGAACGCGGCCCAGAACGGGGCGGCGATCCCGTACTGCTTCGCCAGCACACCACCGGCAGCCGCGCCGATCACCAGCCCGCCGAACATGCAGATCGTGTTGACCGCGTTCACCCTGCCCTGCAACTCGGTCGGCACGGCCCGCTGCCGGACCGTGGCGGAGGTGGTGCCCCAGACGAACTCGTGCACGCCGAAAACGAAGAACATCGGCAGCGCCACCCACGGCGAGGTGGTGGCCGCCAGGACCAGATGGGTCAGCGTCTCGATGATCAGGCCGATCCGCATCAGGTTGCCGAGGCTGATCCGGGCGGTGAGCCGCCCGTACGCCACGGTGCCGACCACGCCACCGACCGCGGCCACGCCGGTGACCAGCCCGAACCCGAAGGCACCCAGGCCGAGCCGGTCGCTCGCGTAGAGCACCAGCACCGACCAGGCGGCACCGAAGGCGAGGTTGAAGACGAGCACGATCAGGCACAGCGTGCGCACCGGCGGATGGTGCCGCACCCAGCGCAGGCCCTCGACGATCTCGTGCCACACGTTGCGGCGCGCACCCGCGGCCCGGTCGCGGCCGTGCGGCGGGAGGGTCATCCGGCTCACCAGGAGCATCCCCGCGCCCACCAGCAGCACTTCGGACACCAGCGGCCAGGCCCGGCCGACGGTGAACAGCGCCGCGCCGAGCGGCGGGCCGGCCAGCTGATTCAGGGTGATGAAGCCGGTTTGCAGGCGGGCGTTGGCCAGTGCCAGATCGTCGCGGTGCACCAGCATCGGGGCGAGCGTCCCGCTGGTGTTGTCGGCGAAGACCTCGGCCGTGCTGATCAGCCCGAGGCCGATCAGAGCGGCCTCGACGGTCAACCGGCCGGCGGCCAGCGCGGCGATCATCGCCAGCAGCACCACGCCTCGGAACGCGTTGGCGCCGAGCAGGATCAGCCGGCGGTTGTGGCGATCCGACAGCACACCGGCCCACAGGCCGCAGACCAGCGGCGGTGCCCAGGTCAGCAGCGCGGCCAGGGAGATCAGGAAGGGGTCGTCGGTGAGCGAGGCGACAAGCAGCGGACCGGCCGCCGCGGCGATCCCGTCACCGAGGTTCGTCGTCCAGGAGGAGGCGAGCAACCACCGGAAACCGGTGCCGAGCCGAGCGGGGACCAGGGTCTGGACGAGCGTACTCACAAGGTGAGCACCCTACGTCGCCGCGGCGGATTCGCGACATCATTTACGCCATGACGACGCAGGGCTGGGAGAAGGGTGGCGCCGGGGTGCTGGCGCTGCCGTCGGGGCGGCTGATCCGGGGCCGTGGGCTGCGGGAACCCATGCCGTCCGGGCATCCACCGCAGTTCGGCGTGTACCTGCTCGGCTCCGCGCCGCCCGAGTTCGGGTGGACCAGCCGGTGGATCAGGTGGCCCGACTTCCGGCTGCCGGCCGATTCCGCGTACGCGAAAGAGGTCTTGATCGAAGCCCTGCACCGCGCCGGACGTGAGCGGGTGGAGGTGGCATGTCATGGCGGTCGTGGCCGCACCGGCACCGCGCTGGCCTGCCTCGCCGTGCTGGACGGCGTGCCACCGGCGCTGGCCGTCGCGTTCGTGCGCCGCGAATATCACCCGCACGCGGTGGAGACGCCCTGGCAGCGGCGCTACGTGGCGCGGTTCCGCGTCGACTGATCGGTCTCGGTCTTGGCCCCGGTCTCGATCTCCTCGGGCGTCGCACCGGTCTGAATCATGGCCGAGAGCTTCACCGACTCCTTGTAGGAGAGCCAGGCCAGCCAGAGCGTGATGCTGCCGAGCGCGGTGGCGGTGACGCCCGCCAACTGGTCGGCGAGGGTCGGGCCGAGCAGGCTCACCGCCACGATCACCACGGCGATGGCGCCCAGCGCCGCCAGGTATCCGGCCCGCAGGCGCTTGCCCGCCAGCTCGCGCCGCCGAGGCTCGGTGGTCTCCGGCTCGCCCGCCGCCCGGCCCGCGGCCTGCGACTTGCCGGCCGGCCGGACCCCGGTCGCGGCACCCGATCGGCCGGCCGGGAGGACCTGGTGTGCCAGCCACTGGATCAGCAGGACAAGCAGGGTCACGAAGAGGGAGACGTGCCAGCCCTGGAGGCCCGAATCGGTCATCGCAGCGCCTCCTGCATGTCCTGGACGAACCGCTGGGTGAGCTGTTCGCCCTCGTAGAGGTACGCGTAGGTGTGCTCCTTGAACCGCTGGGCGAAGTCGGCGTATCCGGGGTTCACCGGCCGGGGACGGGCGGCCTCGACGGCGTACCGCACGATGGTGAGCTGCGGTGCGGAGTTCTGGAGCCCGGGGTCGATGTAGGCGTCCCGCCCCGGCGGCGCGAACCCGTAGGTGGCCAGCAGCTTCTGCGCGGGGATGTCGGTGAGGAAGTGGATCACCTGTTCGGCGGCGTCCCGGTGCGGTGTCTCCCGGTCCACCGCGAGGCACTGCCCGCCGAGGATGCCGACCGGGAGCCTGCCGAGACGGATCTCCGCGGTGTCGGGCTCGGCCCGCTCCTCCCGGTCCACGCCGGGGAACCAGACCGGCCAGTTCCGCATGTAGCGCAGGTTGTTGCGCCCGAACGCCCGGATGCTGCCCTCCTCGCCGGTCTCGGCCTGGATCCGGCGGGCCCGCATCGCCCCGGCCAGCGGCTCGAGGGCGGTCCGCCACTGACCGAGGCTGTAGGACACGACTCCCTGCTCGTCGAGGATCGCGTCGTCCTGCGCGAGGGCGTGCTCCAGCACGTTGACCACGAAAGCCTCGTCGGTCTGGGTGCCGACGGTGTTCAGCTGGCCGGTGAACCCACCCTGGTCCAGCACGTCGCTCAGCGCCGGCTCGCTGTCCGCGGCGCTCTTGTCGGTGATCCGCCGGTAGAGCATCCCGACGTCGGAGTTGAACGGGACCGCCCAGAGCCGGTCCTTCTCGTCGCCGACCTGGCAGACCCGGCGCACCGGATCGAGCAGCGAGAGGTCGCTGCGCGGGACGATCGGCTCGATGCGCTCCGCGGCGGCGAACCGGGGGATGTGGATGACGTCCAGGTTGTAGATATCCGCCCGGTTCTCGGTGAACTTCGCATACTGGTCCTGAGTGGAGCTGTTGATCTCCAGTAGCTCGATCCGGATGTCCGGGTGCATGTCGTTCCACAGGTTGATCAGGAGCTTGCGCCCGCCGCCGGTCGGCTCGGCGCCGGTCGCCAGGGTCAGCGTGACCGGCTCCCGGCGGGTGAGCGAATATCCGGCGGCGGAGGACAGCAGCCCGGTGGTCAGGGCACCGACCATGAAGGATCGCCGCGAGTACCGCTCAGCCATGTGATCCACATTACTCGATACACGCTGTCGCCGTCGGCCTGCGGACGGTCAGCGGGGACTCGACGTGCCGACCCGGACGCCTTGACAGTCCGCCGACCCGCCCGACAAACTGCCGTCAATATCAAGTACCTCTTTCAGCCGACCTTTCGAGGTCGGCTTTTTGTTTTCTGCCGGTAACCCAGGAAACGCCGTATTAAGGCACGGGAAACGGCATTGAAATCGAAGGACATGAAACTAATCCTGCCTAGCTGAGCGGCAGAGCTGCCGGTCAGGGCACCGTCCTTCAGCGCAACGACCGGCGAACCCGGCGGCATGGACTCCATCGGCGTCAATTCATTCTGCTGATTTCCAAGCGGAGGTTTCATGTTCAGGATTTCCGGCCGGCGCACCGCGGCCACTATCGCGACAGTTGCCGCCCTCGCGGCCCTCACCGCCTGCGGAGCCAAGACCAGCGACGAATCCGCTCCGGCGGCCGGCGCGGTGATCGACACGTCCGGTGACACCGTCAAGGTCGGCCTGCTGAACTCGCTCTCCGGCACCATGGCGATCAGCGAGGTGACCGTGCGGGACTCGCTCCAGCTGGCCATCGAGGAGATCAACACCGCGGGTGGCGTACTCGGCAAGAAGATCGAGCCGGTCAGCGAGGACGGCGCGTCCGACTGGCCCACGTTCGCCGAGAAGTCGCAGAAGCTGATCAGCGAGGACAAGGTCGCCGCGGTCTTCGGCTGCTGGACCTCGGCCAGCCGCAAGGCGGTCAAGCCCGTCTTCGAGAAGAACAAGTCGCTGCTCTTCTACCCCGTGCAGTACGAGGGCCTGGAGCAGTCGCCGTACATCTTCTACACCGGCGCCACCACGAACCAGCAGATCGTTCCCGGTCTGGACTACCTGAAGGCGCAGGGCAAGACATCGGTCTACCTGGTCGGCTCGGACTACGTGTTCCCGCGGACCGCGAACAAGATCATCAAGGCGTACGCGGCGGCGAACGGCATGAAGGTGCTCGGCGAGGACTACGCGCCGCTGGGCTCCACCGAGTTCTCCACGATCGTCAACAAGGTGAAGGCCTCCGGTGCCTCGGCGGTGTTCAACACGCTCAACGGCGACAGCAACGTGGCCTTCTTCAAGGAGTACAAGGCGGCCGGGCTGACCGCCACCGGCATGCCGGTGGTCTCCGTCTCGATCGCCGAGGAGGAGGTCAAGAGCATCGGCACGCAGTACCTGGCCGGGCAGCTCACGGCTTGGAACTACTACCAGACCACCGAGGGCGCGGCGAACGACAAGTTCGTCAAGGCCTACAAGGCGAAGTACGGCGCGGACAAGCCGACGAGTGACCCGATGGAGGCCGCCTACGTCTCGGTCTACCTGTGGAAGGCGATGGTCGAGAAGGCCGGCTCGTTCGACGTCGAAAAGGTCAAGGCGGCGGCCGACGGCATCACCTTCGACGCCCCCGAGGGCAAGGTCAGCGTGGACGGCGCCACGCAGCACATCTCCAAGACCGCCCGGATCGGCAGGATCGGCGACGACGGCCTGATCAAGGAGGTGTGGAACTCCGGCGAGCCGATCAAGCCGGACCCGTACCTCAAGGGCTACAGCTGGGCCGGATCCCTCGCCTGACCGTCGTAGGCGGGTCGCCCGGGTCACCGGGCGGCCCGCCGGAAGGGTTCGGAAATGACTCTCGTCCTCAGCCAACTCTTCACCGGCATCAGCATCGGCGCGGTGCTGCTGCTCATCGCCCTCGGCCTGTCGCTGACCTTCGGTCAGATGGGCGTCATCAACATGGCGCACGGCGAGCTGATCATGGTCGGCGCCTACACCGTGTACGTCCTGCAGCAGGTGATCACCGGTGCCGGCCTGTCGTTGCTGGTCGCGCTGCCGATCGCGTTCGCCGTGGCCGGCCTGATGGGTGTGCTGCTGGAGGTGCTGCTCATCCGCCGCCTCTACGCGCGCCCGCTGGACACCCTGCTGGTCACCTGGGGGGTCTCGCTGATCCTCCAGCAACTCGCCCGGGACGTCTTCGGCGCACCGAACGTGCAGACCCGCGCCCCGGAGTTCCTCACCGGCAGCATCACCGTCTTCGGCGACCTGGTGATCTCCAGCAGCCGGCTGTTCATCCTGATCCTGGCCCTCACCGCGGTCGCCGCCCTGACGGTGGTGCTGAAGACCACCTCGCTGGGCCGCCGGATCCGGGCCGTCGTCCAGAACCGGGACCTGGCCGCGGTCTCCGGCCTGGCCACCGGCCGGGTGGACCGGCTGACCTTCTTCATCGGCTCCGGGCTGGCCGGCATCGCCGGTGTCGCGCTGACCCTGATCGGCCCGATCGGCCCGACCATGGGCACCAACATCATCGTCAACGCGTTCCTGGTCGTCGTCGTGGGCGGTATCGGTCAGCTGAAGGGAACCGTCATCGTGGCGTTCGTCCTCGGCATCCTCCAGTCCATGGTGGAGTACACGACCACCGTCAGCGTCGCCAGCGTGATCGTCTTCGTCGCGATCGTTGCCTTCCTCCAGTGGCGGCCGCAGGGCCTGTTCACCCTCCGAACGAGGAGCCTGGCATGAAGTCCATCCTCCAGGGGCGGTTCCGGGCGGCGTGGGGCTTCGGCATCGCCGCCGTGCTGCTCTTCGCGGTCGCGCCGGCGGCGCTCGGCGACTTCCGGCTGAACCTGCTGTCCAAATACCTCTGCTTCGCACTCGTCGCGGTCGGCATCGGCCTGGCCTGGGGCCGCGGCGGCATGCTCACCCTCGGTCAGGGCGTGTTCTTCGGCCTGGGCGGCTACGCGATGGCCATGCATCTCAAGCTCGCCGACGCGGGCCCCGGCAGTCTGCCGGATTTCATGCAGCTGTACGGGCAACTCGATACCCTGCCGTGGTGGTGGAAACCGTTCGCCAGCCCGCTGTTCGCGCTGGCCGCCACCATCCTGCTGCCGATGCTGGTGGCCCTGCTCCTCGGTCTGCTGATCTTCCGGCGGCGGGTACGGGGCGCCTACTTCGCGATCCTCTCCCAGGCGCTCTGCGCGGCCTTCGCGATCCTGCTGATCGGCCAGCAGGGCACCACCGGCGGCACCAACGGGCTCACCGACATCCAGGGCTTCTTCGGGTACGACCTGAACGACCCGATCAACCGCCGGATGGTCTACTTCATCATCGCCGGGAGCCTCCTGGCCGTGCTCGGCCTGACCTGGCAGCTGATGCGCAGCCGCTACGGCGAGCTGCTGGTGGCGGTCCGCGACGGTGAGGAGCGGGTCCGGTTCCTCGGCTACGACCCGGCGAACGTCAAACTCGTCGCGTACGTCGCCGCCGCCGGCATGGCCGGACTGGCCGGAGCCCTCTTCGTCCCGGCCGTCGGCATCATCTCGCCCGCGATGATCGGTGTGGTCCCCTCGATCGAGTTCGTCATCGGCGTGGCGGTGGGCGGCCGGGCGAGCCTGGTGGGCCCGGCCCTGGGTGCCATCGCGGTGGCCTGGGCGAAGACCGCACTGTCCGAGCGGGTGCCGTCCGCGTGGACGTACTTCGAAGGTCTGCTCTTCATCCTGCCGATCGTGTTCCTGCCCGGCGGCCTGGCCTCACTGGCCGGCATGATCCGGCGCCGCCGGGCGGCGACGCCCGCCGGTCCGCCTCCGCACACACCCGTCGAGAAGACTCCCGTGGAGGTGACGACATGAGCGGACTTTCCATCCGCGACTTGCGGGTCGTCTTCGACGGATTCGTGGCCGTCGGTGGCGTCGATCTGGACGTGCCCGCCGGTGATGTGCGGTTCGTCATCGGGCCGAACGGCGCCGGCAAGACGACGCTGATCGACGCCGTGACCGGCCTGGCGAAGGCCGGCGGCTCGGTCACCTTCGCCGGCCACGAGTTGCTGGGCCGGAAGGTTCACAAGATCGCCCGGCTGGGTGTCGGCCGGACCTTCCAGACGGCGTCGGTCTTCGAGGAGCTGACCGTCCTGCAGAACCTGGACATCGCCGCCGGATGGTCGCGCGGGCCGCTCACCATGCTGCGCACCCGCCGGGGCATCCCGCCCGAAGTGGAGCAGGCTCTCGAGACGGTCCGGCTGACCGGGGTCCGCGACAAGCTCGCCGGCACGCTGGCGCACGGTCAGAAACAGTGGCTGGAGATCGGCATGCTGCTGGTCCAGAACGCCCAGCTGTTCCTGCTCGACGAGCCGGTCGCCGGGATGAGCCACGACGAGCGCGACGCCACCGGCGAGCTTCTCGGCCAGCTGAGCAGGGACCACACCGTTGTGGTGATCGAGCACGACATGGATTTCCTGCGGCGGTTCGCCCGTACGGTCACGGTCATGCACGCCGGGAAGATCCTCTCCGAGGGCACCGTCGCGCAGGTCCAGGCCGACCCGAAGGTGCAGGAGGTCTATCTCGGACACTCGGTGGAGAAGCAGGAGGCGTGATGCTGCGATTCGAGGACATCCACGCCGGGTACGGCCGCAGCATCGTCCTGCACGGCGTGAACCTCACCGTGCCTACCGACGGTGTCGCCGCCGTCCTCGGGCACAACGGCGCCGGCAAGAGCACACTGCTGCGGGTCGCGATCGGGCTGATCAAACCGCGGACCGGGCTGATCCTGCTGGACGGCGAGGACATCACCAGGCTGGCGCCGCACGAGCGGGTGGCGCGTGGCGTGGCGTACGTCCCGCAGGGACAGCAGAGTTTCCCGCACCTGACCACCGCGGAGAACCTGCAGCTCGTCGCCGACGGCCGCAAGGCCGGCAGGGCCGCGATGGCCGAGTCGCTCGACCTCTTCCCGGCCCTCAAGGACCTGATGGGCCGCCGGGCCGGTCTGCTCTCCGGCGGCCAGCGCCAGCAGCTCGCGCTGGCCCGCGCGCTGATCACCCGCCCGAGACTGCTGCTGCTCGACGAGCCCACCGAGGGCATCCAGCCGTCCGTGGTCGCCGAGATCGAGCAGACCATCCTCGGGCTTGCCGCGCGCGGCGGCATGTCAGTGCTGCTGGTGGAGCAGCACGTCGGTTTCGCCCTGCGGGCGGCGCAGAGCTACCACGTGCTCGAGGCGGGCCGGGTCACCTCGACCGGCGACGGCGGGTCCGCGGCGGAGGCCAGCGTCCGTCAGGCCCTGACCGTCTGATCCGCCCGGAGACACGGATCCCCGGTGAGCCGTGCGGCTCACCGGGGATCCGTGCTGTCAGGTTCAGACCGAGAAGGACAGTCGGCCCTGGTCGGTGACGGTGCCGTCCGCCGTACGGCCGGTGACCGTCACGATGTAGTAGTGCGACTCGGCCGGGGTGAAGCTCACCTGGGCGGCTCCGGTGCCGTCGGCCGCCACCGTGCCGGTGGCCGCCTCGGTGCCCGCGGTGTAGTCCTCCACCCGGTAGTCGTACGAGACGATCCCCGTCGTGCCACCGCTGAACCGGAAGACGCCTGCCTCACCGGGCTCGCCGTTCCACTGGTTGTCCTGAAGGCGGTCCGCCTCCACCAGCGGCATGGTGCCGACGAGCAGCCGGTGCTCGGAGATCGTCGACAGCACACCGTCGACGAACTCCCGCTGCACCTGGACGACCAGCTCACCGGAGGAGTCCGGGGTGTAGGGCACGTCGGTGACCAGCGCGTCCGGGTCACGGTCGACCGCCTGCATCGGGCCGTCACCGACCCGCCACAGGTAGCGCTTGGTGGCCTCGGACGGTGAGGCGTGGAAGCCGATCCGGCCCGGTACGCCCATGCCGCCGCTCGGCCACCACTCGCTCCAGGTCGCGGAGACCGAGACGTTCTGGTCGTCGATGCCGAAGCCGACCGTACGGCTCTCGGTGACCGTGCCGTCGGCGGTCACGCCATAGATGACCAGCATCTCGTACGAGCCGGACTCCGGGGTCCAGACCAGCGTGGCGTTGCCGTCCGCGTCCGCGGCGAGCTGCTGCTCCTCGCCCCAGCCACCCCAGTTGTACCGGTAACCGACGATGCCGGGCACCGCCGGGGCGATGGTGAAGGTGGCCTCCCGGCCGATCATCGGCGTCTGCCCGTACGGGCCCTTGACGTCGACCACCGGCGCGTCGGTGACGGTGAACGTGAGGGTGGCCGCCGGTGAGAGCGTGCCGTCGGAGCGTCGTGCCCGCGCCGTGAAGGTGTTCTCCCCGGCGTGCCGCGGGACCACGTCGACGTACGCGTGGGCACCGTCGGTGGTCTCCTTCTCCGCCCCGCCGTCGAAGCTGTAGACGAAGCCGGTGACGCCCGGCAGGTCACTGTCGATGGAGACGGTGACCGGGCGGCCGACGCCGTCCGTGTCCGGCCAGTTCGTGCCGTAGTCGGAGGACAGGTACGGCTTGGTGCTGATGACGAAGAACTGCTCGCGAGCCGGCTCGGTGACCGAACCGTCGGCCCGGACCGACACCACCGTGATCTCGTAGTAGCGCCCGTCCTGCGGCGTCCACTCCAGCACCGCTGTCCCGTCCGCGCCGGCGTCGACCGTTCCCTGCTCACCGTTGTCGAACTCGTAGCGATAGGCCACCACGTCCGTGGTCCGCGGGGTGAACCGGAAGCTTCCGGGCTCGCCGCTCAGCGGCGACGACAGCCAGTTGAACTCCTCGGAGGCGATACCGGGTGCGTCACTGACCCGGACGGTCTCGGTGTCGGCTCCGAGCAGCTTGTTGCCGGCGTAGGCGCGCAGGGCGACGGTGTGCGAGCCGGCCGACGGGAAGACGATCTCCCCAGTGCCCTTGCCGTCCACCACCGCGACCCGGACCTCGGTGCCGCCGTTGAGGGCGTACCCGAAGGAGGTCGCCTCAGCGGCCCGCGAGCCCAGCGTGATGTGGCTGGTGAGGTTCACTCCGGCGACGTCGATCTCGGCGAACGGCGCGGTGTCGCGGACCCAGAACTCGTAGGTCTGGAACGGACCGCGGTTGCCGGCGCGGTCAACCGAGCGGGCCTCCACGCGCTGACGGCCGTCGTTGGCGGGTGTGAGCTCGACCCGGGCCCGGCCGCCCGGCCGGCCCGCCTTGGCGGACTGGAGGAAGCCGCTGCTCAACCGATACTCGAAGCTGACGATGTCCCGGTCGCCCTCGGCGTCGAAGACGAACGCGCCGGCCACACCCTGCCCGCCCGAGCCCGGATAACCGGGGACGTTGTACTTCTTCGAGAACACCACCGGCGCCTTGGCGGGAGCGGTGTTGTCCACGGTGAGGTAGCAGGTCCTGCTCCACGGCCCGGCGTCGTCGTTGTCACGCGCCTGCGCCTGCCAGGCGATCACCGTGCCGTCCGGGAACTCGCGCAGGTCACGCTCGATCGAGGTCGACTCGACCCGTTTCTCCGGCTCGGCGACCGGCCAGGTCGCGTAGGTGATCCGCGCGTAGTCACCGTCGGCGTCGGCCGCCTGAACGTTGAACCTGGTGTACGGCCCACCGGCGAACGGGTGCTTCTCCAGGGTTCCGCAGGGCCGGTCCGGGTTGAGCAGCTTGGGCGCGCTGACCACCGGTGCGTGGTTGGAGGCCGTGCTCAGGGCGAACTGGCGCATGGTGCGGGCCACCGCGAGGTCGTTCTCCGCGGAGGCCGCCACCCGTACCTCGAAGGTGATCGTCTTCTCGCGCCGGTCCAGCGCCGCCTCGATCGCGGGGATCACGTCGATGCCGAGGTAGGCGCCGGGGCAGATGATCCCCTTGCCGAGGGTGTACTGCCCGACGAGCTCCAGCGCTTTCGGCGCCTTGGCCCAGGTGGTGGTCGCGGTGACCGGCTTGGTGCGCCAGACCTCGATCGGCGCGGCCGCGGTGCAGTCCCGCACCGTGCGCTCCGATGAGTACAGAGTGGCCCGGTGCAGGATCTGGGACCGGTATGCCGTGATGTCGAAGGTGAAGTAGGCACGGCGGACGTGCCGGGTGCCCGCATCGTCGGACGCACCGATCGGCGCGTCACCGGAGGGGTTGGGATCCGCGGTGGTGGGCCGGGCCGCATCGGTGTAGGCCCAGGCCGTCAGAGGAGCGGAGGTATAGGTCTGCGCCTGAGCCGGTTGCGCGGTGACGGTGACGACCGCGGCGGTGCTCAGGGCGAGGACGGTTGCGGACAGCATGGATTTGCGGAACAGACGCATGATTCTCCCCGAAGCTCGCCCGGGAGTGGACGTCCGGGCAAGGTCGCACGATCTTAACAGCGTCGATGCGTTGGCGGAGTCGCGTTTTCCACAGTGCACAGCCCCGGCGAGGCTCTCCTCTCCGGGGCTGTGCCGAGCCGATGATCAGCCCTCGGCGAGGGCCTTCTCCACCTCGGTGCTGAGGTCGTCGACCTTGCTCTCGATGCGGTAGTGCTCGCTCGACGTGTACCGCAGGATGGAGCCGGCCTCCTGCAGGTTCGGGGCGGCGCCGGGCTGAACGGCGATGTTCAGCTTCTGCTTCCAGACCCGTTCGGCGGCACGGGTCGCCGCGGCGTCGATCTGGGCGGAGAGCCACGTCTTGTCGGCGTCGGTGAGTGCCACAGGAATGTCCTCCAGATGCCAGGATGCGGTGTTGGCCTCGCGCGCGGTCACGTACGAGGAGGAGAAGTGCGCGTGTTCGGTGTGCGGGCTGGCGCCGGTGTAGGTGCGCTGTTTCCAGCTGTTCGAGGCCTCCCAGATCCGGCGGTTGTAGATGATGTACCGCAACCGCACCTCGGCGCCACTGCGGCAGCGGGCGAGGATGTGCTGGACCACCATCTCCATCGTCAGATTCGGTGTGCGCAGGTCGGCGTCGGCGTCGAACGCGTGCACCTCGTGCTTGCTGTCCGCGTCGTGGATCGGCACCCGCCCGACCTCGTCGTCGTTGTGATCGGACACCGACGACTGATGTGCCGCGTCACCGATGGTGCCGTCGCTGGTGCGGTCGCGGCCCGGAGCTATGCGGTTCAGCTCGGTCCGTAACTGCACGAGGCACGGCACCAGAACCCAATTGGCCATTCGCGGGGTCCTCTCAGCGCTCTCTTCGGTTGACTGCACGGTTGATTCCCGCAAGTCCCGACGGCGGGAGACACATCCATTCCATACCGCCCGTGCGGCCCAATAAAACGCCATCTCCACTGTCCGAATGGGGGCGGTTTCACTACCCACGGTGAAGAGAAACGTGAATGCCCTGGTCCGCGCAAGATTCAGCGGATGTGCCAATTTCGGTGAATGTGACGGCGGTCACCACCCGAACCGGTCGGGGTACACCACCTCGGCGAGCTCGCTCTGGCCCTCGACGTTGGGGTGGAAGTAGTCGATCTGGTTCACCAGGTCCAGGGAGAAGCGGATCCCGTGCGCCCGGCCACCGTCCCACCGGCACCGCTTGCCGTACGCCTTGCAGGCCTTCCGCAACTGCTCGTTGTACGCGTCGATCCGGTCCCGCACCCGCTTGCGCCGCTGATCGTCCGCCTCGTCGGTGGAGGCCGGCTCGGCCAGCATCGACGGGCAGATCCCGCCCTGACCCCAGACCCGCACCGCACGCTCGTCGCCGTGCCCGAGCTCCCACAGCCGGTAGAGGTCGGGGATGCTCACGACCAGCACCCGCGCCTTGGGCAGCCCCTTCTTCAGCCGGGCCAGGCCCCGGTCGATCTCGCCGCGGAAGGCGGACACACCCGTCATGGCCGCCACGGACCGGGAGCAGGCGTCGTTCGCGCCGATCAGGATCGTCACGTACTGCGCCTTCATCTCGACCGCCTGCGCCGCCTGGCCGGCGAGAGCCCCGGACTCGGCGCCGGGCTCGGCGAAGTTGCGGGCCTTCCCCTTGATCTTGGGGTTGGCCTCGAGAATCCGCTGGTAATGGCTGTCCACAGCGGATCCGCTCCCGGTCGACCAGGAGTTGCGGCTGCACGCGACGAAGGCCAGGCAGCTGCCGAAACCGGCGGTTATCGAGTCACCCAGCGCCGCCATCGACGACGGCAGCCCGGCCGGCGGCTTGCCGGTGGGCACGTCATCGGTCGGCTCCGGCGTCGCGCCGGCACCCTCACAGGCAATGGCGAAAACGGCGAGCAAAGCCAGAACGACGAGGTGCCAGCGGCGAAACATCATCCTCCCCGATTACGGTGAGCACCGATCCCGGCACGATATGTCATCGTGCGCCCACCACCAACAAAACGATCACCGCACGCGAATCGCTCTCCTGCGGTTGACCATTCCGCGTTGAAGATCAGGAAAGCTCCCCGTACTGGCGGAGGAGGCTGTTGAGCTTGCGGAGCCGGTCGATGGTGCCGACCGGCGGCGGGTCGGGCTTGAAGTGCATGACGTCGTTGCGGATGTTGCGGATCTCGTCGAGGCGTTCGATGAAGGTCGATCGGTCCAGCGGCCATCCGAGGTCGGTCCAGGTCTGAGCATCGCCGAGCACCCGCTGGTAGTCGCCCATCGACAGCTCGTCGAACGATCGCACCGGCCTTCGGCAGAGTGCCACCACCTGGTCGAGTCCAAGGTTTCGCGCGATGACCCGGCGCAGGCTGCGGTCAAGCTCGCCGATCTGGAAGAACGGCATGGCCATCTCGCCGTACGCCTGGACCACGTCGGCGGTGGTGACGATGCCCGCCACCACGTTCTCCAGGTCGCGCACGAAGACGAACCCGGTCCGCTGAAGGTCGGGCAGGACGTCTATCAGTTCCTTGTCGTAACGGACCGCGACAACATCCGGCTCGATGGCATCCGTCAGCTTCGCGTCCGCGGCGGCGTGCCGGGCGTGCGCGATGGAGCGCCAGGTGATCGCTCCGCGCAGGTTGCGAGGACCGTTCAGCACCGCCAGCTGCGAGAAATCGTTGAGCAGCATCTTGGTGACGGCCTCGTCGAAGCTCGCGTTGGGCGCCACAGAGGTCAGGCCACCCAGCGCCGAGCGCAGGTTGCCCACGGTGAGGCCGACCGGGTCCTCTGCCGACTCCTCGTCGTCGGTCACCGCGGGTGCCCGGCCGGGGGCCGCCGCCGGCGGTTCTTCGGCCCCGCTGGAGCCGACGATCAGACGGACCGTCGCGTCGAGAGTCACCTTGCGGAAGCTCGGCGAGGTGACCAGGCCGTGGTTCGCGAGATCGGCCTCGATCCGGCTGATCTGGTCGCCGCGATCCTTGGCGCCCCACAGTTTGAGCAGCTCCCGCACCGAGAACTCCTCCGGGTGGTTCCCGTCGGCTCGCTTGCGCGCCTCCCGCAGCCGCTCGTGAACCCGCACGTCGAGCGGCTCCTCACGCGGATCGTCGGCGGCGGTTGCCACGGCGCGGTCGAGCAGGTCCTGCCGCAGGGCGTCAAGCGGCCGGCCGAGCTCGACAACGACCCATGCCAGCCACCCGTCCACGGCCCGCATACCGGCCGCCACCATCGCGGCTCGCGACGGCGTCGGAAACTCCTGGCCGTCCGGGATCAACCGGACCCGGCCGGTCACAGTGATCTCGGCGTGGTGGGTGACACCGACCCGGCGCCTGCGGAACCGCAGTTTCGCACCGGGATTCAGCAGCCCAGCGTCCAAGAGGTCGCGAATCTGCACCCGGCGGCCACCCAGCAGATACATGGAGCGCTTGCTCTCGTCGCCCATGGTCAGCCTTGCCGCAGGACGGCGTGCTTGGTACGGGACGCGAGCGTCAGGTTGAGGATCTTCCTGGTGGTGTCGGCCATCCGGCTCTCCGGCCGGATCTCCAGCACCTTGGCCAGCAACTTCACGTTCGCCGAGCTGAGCTTGAGAGCCGCCAGCAGTTCGGTGCCCTCGGCCAGGTTCTCGCAGGCGCGCAGCCGGGCCGCGACCGCGTCCGCGTCGAACGGCGCGGCGGCCGGCGCCCTCCTGCGGCCCTGCGAGACAACCGGCGCGGCCGCCGCGACAACCGGCCCACCCGCGACAACCGGAGCTGAAGCAGCTGCCGGAGCTGAAGCAGCTGCCGGAGCTGAAGCAGCTGCCGGAGCCGCAGCGGCTGCCGGAGCTGCAGCGGCGGAAGCGGCACCGTCGACGACGCTCAGACGAGCGCGCCCCTCGATCAGCGCGACCAGCCGATCCCGTGACAGGTCCGCGAGGAACACGGTCACGCATGCCTGCAATCGCAGCATCAGTGCCAGATCGCTCACTGCTTGGCACCCGCCTCGACCGCATCGAGAATCTCGGTGGTGAGGCGCCCGAACTCCACCGCCACCTCGTCGGTGAGCGGCGCGCGCAGCATCGCCGGAACTCCGCCCTCCCCCGCGTCGCCGAAGTGCCGGGGGCTGTCCCGGACCATGCCGTTCAGCACGCCGATCTGGGCGTTGAGGCGGACGTCCTGCATGTAGTACTGCTGGGTGCCGATCGGCTTGCCCGCATAAATCTTGACCATGGTGAACACGACGCCGAGGAATCGCGTCTGGATCGGTTGATCGGCACCGTCCCGGCCGCCGTGATTCACGTAGTCGTTGTACTCGGCGACCAGGTCGTCGCAGTTTCCGGCCAGGTAGTGAATGCCCAGCGTTGACAGATAATCGGCTTTCGCCGGCACCAGCACATGATCGCTCGCGACGATCGCGGTCTTGGTGACGAGGCCGAAGTTCGGCGCACAGTCGATCAATACAAGATCGTATTCCTGGAATGACTCGTGCCGCAGGGCACGCGCCAGGCAGCCGTGCAGATCCAGGAATTTGCGCTTGGACTCCCCGAGCGTGGTGCCACCACCCAGCCGCGCCGCGAGCCGAAGATCGATGTCGATGAGCTTGAGGTGCGACGAGATCAGGTCGAGGCGGCCACCGGTGTCCGCGAGATGGTGGTTGACCAGCGGAGGAGTGACGACAAGGCGGTGCAGGTCGACCTCGCGACCGGGGGCGTCACCCTCGTACCAGCGCATTATCGTGGTGTCTTTGCGCAACTCCTCGCGCCACTGCTCGACGGTGTAGAAGGAGAATGTCAGGTTGGCCTGTGGGTCGAGGTCTATCAGCAGGACCCGATGACCCCGGGCGGCGACCGCGGCGCCCAGATTCGCGGTCAGCGTCGTCTTGCCGACGCCACCTTTGTAGTTCATGACAGCGATGACCTGCATCTCGCGCCCCTACCTGTCGCAGCCGGACATCGCGACATTAACGGCAGTGCGACCAGCGCAAAATGCGTGTCAGCTTGGCGACATGCCCCGTTCGTGCAATTGGTGCTCGCATTTTCGACGGCGCTCGACACGACGGCCGCAACGGTGAACAGGACCTTGAAACAGGTGTCGGAAACGCCGTCGGCGGCGTACGAAATCGCCCATCATCGCATCGCGGAACCTCGCTCGGCGACCATGGATGATCGGCCGGAAATTCCAGCACCTTCGTGGGGTTGCCAGCGGCAGGTGGAAGTCGATCCGCACATTTTCCGACATGGCCCATCGGGGTCCGGCCAGGAGGTCAAGACCCATTGACATCGTTCGGGAATGTTGCGAGTGTGCGTCCACCACGTTTCTTGTGTGATCTTGTGAACATGTCCTCCAGGAGGGCTCGATGTCACCCACCTTCCGCAAAAGCAGTGCCCTGCTGGGCACCCTACTTATTTCGCTGGCGTGTGTGAACGTTCCCACATCCGCGTCAGCAGTACCGAAGACGCCCGCCGACACCTCGTGCGCCACCACCGGGTCCGTCGATTTCGGCGTTGATCTGGCCGGGGACGGCTGGAAGTTCACGACCGGCGACGACGCCGCCTGGTCGGACCCGGCGTTCGCCGACACCGCCTGGCGCGACTGGAGCGTCCCGGACAACTGGGGCAATCACCCCGACCTGTCCGCCTACGACGGGTACGCCTGGTACCGCAAGACCTTCACGCTGCCCGAGCGGCCCGCCGGCGTCACCGACTCCGCGGTTGTCGCCGCCCTCGGCAAGATCGACGACGCTGACCAGGCGTTCCTCAACGGACAGCAGATCGGGCGCACCGGCGGGTTCCCGCCGACCTTCGACTCCACGTGGGAGGTTCCGCGGGAGTACTACCCCGCTGACGGGCTGCTCCGGTGGGGCGCCACGAACGTTCTCGCGGTGCGGGTGTACGACGGGACCGGTGGCGGCGGCTTCTATCAGGGGCCCGTCGGCCTGTTCTCGAAGGCCAGGCTGCGGGCACTGTCCGGTATCACCGGTACCGCGGCTTCCCGTACCCAATTGGCTTCTGCCTGTGCGGTGATCAGCCGGCAGCATCGCGCGGTGGCCTCCGGAGATCTGCGCGGTTATGCCGCGACCCTCGCACCTGGCTTCTTCCACCAGGGCGACACCGCTGACCGGCGGCTGACCGAGGTGAAGGCGCTGCTCAGGGCCGGAAAGGTGACGCTCACCGACGCGCAGGCCGAGGTTTTCGTCGACAGTCAGGGCCGGCTGGTCGTGGACACGATCCGCACCTGGACCGGCCTGCCGGCGACCCGGGAACTGCTCTACATCGACCCGCGCAAGGGCGTCGAGCTCGGTGACCACGCCCGGTTCTTCCGCGACGACTACGACTCCGCCGCGATGAAGCGCAGGGCGCAGTTCAACGTCTACCTGCCGCAGAGCTACACCCGCACGACCGCCGAGCGCTTCCCGGTGGTCTACATGTTGAACGGCTTCAACGGCAGCAACATCGAGTGGGAAGCCCGCGACATCGACACCGTCCTCGACAGGCTGATCAGGGAGAAGGGCCTCGAGGAGACGATCGTGGTGTTCCCGGACGGTGGCAGCGGCTGGTATGTGGACACCTCCGAGGGTAACTACCGCTCGATGATCGTGAACGAGATCGTGCCGATGGTCGACCGGGTCTACCGGACGATCCCGGACCGCGACCACCGCGGGATCAGCGGGGTGTCGATGGGCGGGCAGGGCGCCTTCACGCTCGGCCTGAAGAACCCGGCGCTGTTCAGCTCGATCGCCAGCCACATGGGCGCGCTGAGCCTGGCACCGCTGATCGGCACCGCCGAGGAGCGGGCCGCCAACGCCGGGCTGCGGCCGCTCACCCTGGTCGCCGGGATGACGGTGGCCGACCTGAGCCGGCACCGGTACTACTTCGACGGCGGCGACTCCGACGAGTACCGGTTCGGTGCGGCGGCGCAGCAGATGAGCACGGCGCTGGCTGCGAAGGGTGTCCGGCACGACTACCAGCTCGGCGCCGGCCGGCACGAAGACGCCTACTGGATGCCGAAGCTGGACCGGTCGTTCGGGCTGCACACCGAGCAGTTCCGGGCGCACCCGGTCAAGCAGCCGAGGGAGCCGAAGCCGCCACGGTCGTCATACACCTGGCCGTGACGAGCTTCCGCGTTCGTCAGACACCTGGCCGTGACGAGCTGAAGTAGACGGCGGAATCCACGGCGCGTTGCCAGTTCGCGTACTCGGCAGCGCGCCGTTCCCCGTCCAGGGCCGGCATCCACCGGCCGGCCCGGTGCCGGTTGGCGCGCAGATCCCGCAGGTCCGACCAGTAGCCGACGGCCAGCCCGGCGGCGTACGCGGCACCGAGCGACACCGTCTCGGCGACCATCGGGCGGGTCACCGGCACCTGAAGGACGTCCGCGACGATCTGCATGAGCAGGTTGTCGGCGGTCATTCCGCCGTCGACGTTGAGCCCGGTGAGGTTGAGGCCGGAGTCGGCGTTCATCGCGTCGACCACGTCGCGGGTCTGGAAACCGGTCGCCTCCAGGACCGCCCTGGCCAGGTGGCCCTTGGTGATGTACGACGTCAGGCCCACGATGACGCCACGCGCCTCGCTGTGCCAGTACGGCGCGTAGAGGCCGGAGAAGGCGGGCACGATGTAGCAGCCGCCGTTGTCCGCCACGGTACCGGCGAGCGTCTCGATCTCCGACGCGGTGCTGATCAGTCCCAGTCCATCACGGACCCACTGCACCAGCGAACCGGCGATGGCGATCGATCCCTCCAGGGCGAAGACCGGTTCCTCGTCCCCGATCCGGTAACCGACAGTGGTGATCAGTCCGTGGCTGGAGCGCACCAGCTCGGTGCCGGTGTTCATCAGCAGGAAGCCGCCGGTCCCGTACGTGCACTTCGCCTCGCCGGGCTCGAAGCACGTCTGCCCGAACAGCGCCGCCTGCTGATCCCCGATGGCCGCCGCGATCGGCACACCGGGCAGCACCGCCTCCGCCGTGCCGTAGATCTCCGCCGACGACCGGATTTCCGGCAGCATGTCCCGCGGTATCCCGAAGAGCCGCAGCAGGTCGGCATCCCAGTCCAGCGTGGACAGGTTCATCAGCATGGTCCGGCTGGCGTTGGTGACGTCGGTCAGGTGCCGGCCACCGGTCAAGTTCCAGATCAGCCAGCTGTCCATCGTCCCGACCAGCAGATCACCGCGGCCGCCTAGCCCGTTCGCCAGCAGCCACTGGATCTTGGTGGCGGAGAAGTAGGTGGCCGGCCGCAAACCCGTCCGCTCCGAGATGTCCGCGCTGTCCAGGCCACTGACCAGGTGCTCGGTCCGAGTGTCCTGCCAGACGATCGCGGGTGCGACCGGCCGGCCGGTCACCCGGTCCCACACCACGACCGTCTCCCGCTGGTTGGCGATGCCGATCGCGGCCACCTGCTCCGCACCGATTCCGGCCTCCCGCAGCGCCAGCGGAATCAGCCGCCGCACGTCCCGCCAGATCCGTGCGGCGTCGTGCTCCACCCAGCCGGGCTTCGGGTAGGACTGCGGATGCTCGCTGCGGACCGCCGACACCACCGTGGCGCGCCTGTCGAACAGGATGCAGCGGGTCGAGGTGGTGCCCTGATCGATCGCCAGGACGTAACGCTCGGTCATCGGCGGGGCCCGGCCAGGTCGCGGGAGATCGAGCGGGCGGCAGCGGTCACGTGCTCGACGAGCGCGGGCCGGGCCTGCCGTCTGGTGTCACACAGCCGCTCGACCGGACCGGAGATGCCGATCGCCCCGACGACCAGGCCGCCGATGGCACGCACCGGCGCGGCGATCCCCGCACGACCCGGCTCACGCTCCTCGACGGAGAGACCCCAGCCTCGGGCGCGGGTCTCGGTGAGGGATCGGGCGAGATCCGGGCGGGTGGTCAAAGACCTTCTTGTGTACGGCTCGAGCCCGGCCGCCATGACGGATCGTGTCGCCGTCACGTCGTACGCCAGCAGCACCTTGCCGAGCGCGGTGGCGTGCGCCGGCAGCAGCCGCCCGGTCTCCATCGACTGGGCCGAGTCGTCCGGCCGGAACACGTGGTGGACGACGAGAACCCGGTCGTCCCGGAGCGCTCCGATGCGTACCTCCTCGCCGCTGCGCGCCGCCAGCGCGTCCGCCCAGGTCAGCGCCCGCCCGCGCAGCTCGTTGACGTCGAGGACGCCCTCGCCCCGCTCGTTCCCGCCGAGGTCGAGCAGCCCACTGCCGAGCCGGTATCGGCTGGTCAGCGGGTCCTGCTCGACGAAGCCGACGTGCTCGAGGGTGCGCAGGATGCCGTGCGCCGTCGACTTGGGCAGGTCCAGAGCGTCGGCGATCTCCTTGACCCGCAGCCGGTCCGGCACCGCGGCGAGCAACCGCAGCACGGCCGAGGACCGCTCGATGGACTGGATCAAGCCGGGCACGTGCGACATTGTCGCACGCCGACCGTTGTCCCGAGGGTCGGCGCTGCATAACGTCCGAGCCCGGAGACGGATTCGGGAGGTACGTGTGGGCTTCGTCGGCGCGATCGATCAGGGCACCACGAGCACCCGATTCATGATCTTCGACCGGTCCGGTGCGGAGATCGCCCGGCACCAGATCGAGCACCGGCAGATCCTGCCGGCGTCCGGATGGGTCGAGCACGACGCGGTGGAGATCTGGGAGAACACCCTCAAGACGATCGACGTCGCGCTGGCCGGTGCCGGTCTCGTGCCGTCCGACCTGGCCGCCGTGGGGATCACCAACCAGCGGGAGACCGTGGTGCTCTGGGACCGAGCGACCGGGGTGCCGGTGGCTCCGGCGATCGTGTGGCAGGACACCCGTACCGAGCACCTGGTCGCCGGCCTGGACGCGGCCCTGATCCGGGAGAGGACCGGCCTGACGCCGGCCACCTACTTCTCAGCCACCAAGATCCAGTGGTTGCTGGACGGCGGCCTGCGGGATCGTGCGGAGCGCGGCGAGATCCTGTTCGGGACGATGGACAGCTGGCTGATCTGGAACCTCACCGGGCGGCATCTGACCGACGTCACCAACGCCAGCCGCACCATGCTGATGAGCCTGTCCACCCTGGACTGGGCCCCCGAGCTGCTCGAGCTCTTCGGCATACCGCGGGTCATGCTGCCGGAGATCAGGTCGTCGGCGGAGATCTACGGCACGGCGGAGGCGGTCCTCCCGGGAGTGCCGATCGCCGCGGCCATCGGGGATCAGCAGGCGGCGCTCTTCGGCCAGACGTGCTTCGACCCCGGCAAGACCAAATGCACGTACGGCACCGGCGGCTTCCTGCTGATGAACACCGGCACCACGCCGGTCCGCTCCAGCCACGGGCTTCTCACGACGGTGGCGTACCAGTTCGGCGACCAGCCGCCGGTGTTCGCCCTGGAAGGCTCGATCGCCGCCGCCGGTGCCGCGGTGCAGTGGTTGCGCGACCAGCTCGGCATCCTCGGCTCGGCGGCCGAGAGCGAGACCCTCGCCGGACAGGTCGAGGACAGCGCCGGCGTCTGCTTCGTCCCCGCCTTCTCCGGGCTGTACGCGCCGTACTGGCGGCCGGACGCGCGGGCGGCCATCGTCGGCATGTCCCGTTTCCACACCGCGGCGCACATCACCCGGGCCGCGCTCGAGGCGATCTGCTACCAGACCCGCGACGTGGTCGAGGCCATGGCGCAGGACTCCGGCACCACACTCGACTGCCTCCAGGTGGACGGCGGGGTGACCGCGAACGCGCTGTGCATGCAGCTCCAGGCGGACATCCTCGGCGTGCCGGTGAGTCGTCCGGCCGTTGCCGAGACGACGGCGCTGGGTGCCGCGTACGCCGCCGGGCTGGCGGTCGGCTTCTGGAAATCCGTCGACGACCTGCGTACCAACTGGCACGAGGACCGGCGCTGGCAGCCGGCCTGGAGCGCGGCCAGGCGTACCGAAGGCACCACCCGCTGGAGAGCGGCGATCGACCGCACCCTCGACTGGGTCAGCGTCGGCTGACCGTTTCCGCCCGGAGAAGAGGACTTTGATGAACACCGGAGTGATCTCCCCAGAGACGCGGGCGGCGGCGCTGGCCGCCATGTCCACCGGCGACGAACTGGACGTCCTGGTCGTCGGTGCCGGCGTGGTCGGTGCCGGTGCGGCGCTCGACGCGGCCACCCGCGGGCTCGCCGTCGGCCTGCTCGAGGCCCGCGACTTCGCCAGCGGCACCTCCAGCCGGTCGAGCAAGCTGATCCACGGCGGCCTGCGCTACCTCGAGATGCTCGACTTCGGCCTGGTCCGTGAGGCGCTGCGGGAACGCGGCCTGCTCCTGCAGCGGCTCGCGCCGCACCTGGTCCGGCCGGTTCCGTTCCTCTACCCGCTCCAGCACCGGGCCTGGGAACGGTTCTACGTGGGAGCCGGCGTCGCCCTCTACGACACCCTCGCGCTCTCCGCCGACGGGGCCGGCCTGCCGCGGCACCGCCACCTGAGCCGCGGCCAGGCGCTGAAGGCGTTCCCGTCGCTGCGCCCGGACTCGCTGGTCGGTGCGATCCGCTACTACGACGCCCAGGTCGACGACGCGCGGCACACCATGTTCCTGGTGCGCACCGCCATGGCGCACGGCGCGCACGTGGCCGCCCGCACCGAGGTGGTCGGCTTCCTGCGTGAGGGCAGTCGCGTGGTCGGTGTCCGTGCCCGCGACACCGAGACCGGCGCCGAGCTGGAGATCCGTGCCCGCACGGTGATCAACGCGACCGGCGTGTGGACCGGTGACAGCCAGGCGCTGCTGGCCGGCGAGCGCGGCCAGTTCACGATCACCGCGAGCAAGGGGATCCATCTGGTGGTGCCACGCGACCGCATCGCGGGCCGCACCGGCATCATTCTGCGTACGGCTACCAGTGTCCTCTTCGTGATTCCGTGGGAGCGGCACTGGATCATCGGAACCACCGACACCAGGTGGGACCTCGACAAGGAGGAACCGGCGGTTTCCAGCGGTGACGTCGACTACCTGCTCGACGAGGTCAACAAGACCCTGGCGACCCCGCTCACCCGCGACGACGTGCAGGGCGTCTACGCCGGGTTGCGCCCGCTGCTGTCCGCGGCGGCGACCGGCACCGCGAAGCTGTCCCGGGAGCACGCGGTCGGCACCCCGGTTCCCGGCCTGGTCGTGGTGGCCGGCGGTAAGTACACGACGTACCGGGTGATGGCCAAGGACGCGGTGGACGCGGCGGCCCGCGAACTCACGTCCCGGGTGCCGGTGTCCTGCACCGACCAGGTTCCGCTGCTGGGCGCCGGCGGATTCCGGGCCGCCTGGAACCGGCGTGCCCTGCTCGCGCGCCGGGCCGGTCTGCACGTCGGCAAGGTCGAGCACCTGCTCCGCCGGTACGGCACCCTGATCGACGAGGTGCTCGCGCTGATCGACGCAGACCCGTCACTGGGCAAGCCGCTCGAGGGTGCCCCGGACTACCTGCGGGCGGAGGTCCTCTACGCGGTGACCCATGAGGGGGCTCGCCATCTTGAGGATGTGCTCGTCCGGCGTACCCGGATATCTTTCGAAACGACCGACCGGGGCGTCGCCGCGGCCCGGACCACCGCCCAGATCGTCGCGGCTCACCTGGGGTGGAGCGAGGCGGAAGCCGAGCGCGAGATCGCGGCATACCGGGCGAGAATCGACGCGGAGCTCGCGGCGCAACAGCAACCCGACGACGAGAGCGCGGACGCGACCCGACGCGAGGCCGTCCCCCTCGCTGCCTGAACGGTCCGGGGCGGGTCCACCCGCCCCGGACCACATCGTCAGTGCTGGTGCAGCAGCTCGTGCGTCTCGCTGATCTTCGCCCACGACTTCGGGGCGACCGGAGCCTTGCGGGCCAGAGCCGCGGTGGCCGCGACAACCGGCTTCTCCGGGGTGAAGACCCACGCGTCGAACAGCGCGCCGAGGTCCTTGCCGGAGATCTTCTCGGCGAGCGCGATGAACTCGTCGGTCGTCACGTTGCCGTAGCGGTTGTCGGCCGTCCACGTCTGAAGGATCTCGTAGAAGTCGTCGTCGCCGACCGCCAGCCGCAGCTGGTGCAGGGTCATCGCACCACGGTCGTAGACGGCGTCGCCGAACAGCTGCGCGACACCCGGGTCAGCCGGTGCGGTGGTCCAGATCAGCGCGTCGTCGGGGTTGGTCGCGTACAGGAAGTCGAAGATCTCCTGCGCCGTGCCCTCACCGTTCTTCTCCGACCACAGCCACTCGGCGTAGCTGGCGAAGCCCTCGTTCAGCCAGATGTGCTTCCACTGCTCCACCGACAGCGAGTCACCGAACCACTGGTGAGCCAGCTCGTGGACGACCACCGAGGTGTTGGAGCCACGGCGGAAGAAGCCCGCCGCGTAGTTCGGCCTGGTCTGGTTCTCCAGGGCGAACCCGAGCGTGTCGGGCGCTGCCACGATGCCACCGACCGCCTCGAACGGGTACGGGCCGAACACCGTGCTCTCCCACTCGATGACCTCGGCCGTCCGCTCCACGCTCGACTGCGCGGCGTCCCGGAAGTCCTGGCTGAGCAGCTGGGAGTAGGCGTTGTAAACCGGCACCCCGCCCTCGGTGGTGTCGGTCGTGACGTCGTACTGGCCGATGGTGATGAACGTCAGGTAGGTCGCCTGCGGTTTGAGCGAGCGCCAGCTCCACCGGGTGTAACCGAGCGTCTCACGCACCGGCGGGCGGGGCATGACGCCGTTGCTGATCGCCTCGACGCCGTCCGGCACGGAGACCGAGACGTCGAAGGTGGCCTTGTCGGACGGGTGGTCGTTGCTCGGGTACCACCACCAGGCGATCTCCGGCTCGCCGATGGCCATGGCGCCGTCCGGCGTCTTGATCCACGCGGTGAAGCCGGCGGCGACCTCGGTCGACGGCACACCGGCGTACTGCACGACGACGGTCATCGCACCACCGTCGGCCACCGGGCGGGCCGGCGTGACGACGAGCTCGTGCTCACCGACACGCGTGAACGTGGCGGGGCGGTTGTTCACCCGCACCGACGAGACGTCGAGCAGGAAGTCGAGGTTGAACCGGCTGAGGTCCTGCGTCGCGGTGGCCAGGATCGTCGTCGTACCGGTGAGCCGGTCGGTCGCCGGCGTGTAACGCACCCGAATGTCGTAGTGGGAAACGTCGTATCCACTGTTGCCGTAGTCCGGGTAGTACTCGTCCCCCACACCCGGGCCGCCCGGCGCCGGGGCGGCACGGTGCGGCAGCGCGGAAACGCGAGCGGGCGTGGCCTCGGCGGCCACGCCCGATCCGGCGAGGGTCAACGCTGTGGCGGTCAGCGCCACTAGCAGTCGTCGCACGGTTGGACTTCCTTCCGTCGGCGGATCGGGTCCCGATCCGACGTTGGCGAGATTCACCGCCAACCTATCGAAGGATGTCTAACAAAATGTGTCCCGTCGTGCAGGGTTTTCCCTTGTTCGGTGCGTCCGATCCACGACATAGCTTTTTATTACGTCGCGACCTTTATGACATCGCGACGTCGTCGAACCACACCGAGCCGGTGTTGTCGCCTGACTTCAGGTGCAGTTGCACGGCTGTCGCGCCGGCCGGGGCGATCGCCTCCACGACGAGCTTCGTCCAGCTGGTGTTGCCGACCGGCAGCCGGTTGGACAGATCCTGGCTGATCCACTTGCCGTTGACGTCGAACCAGCTCAGAGCCATCTCGGTGGTGCCGGTGGCGTTGATGCCGCGAGCGAACGCCTCGGCACGCCACCGATAGCCGGCCTGCACCGGTGTGATCGGCGAGATGACGAGCGAGGGCAGCCCGGCCGACGTGCGGGTGGTGTCGGAGAACCGGGCCGAGTACGACCCGGAGCGCGCCATCCCGGTGGTGATCACGGCGGTGCCGGCCGCCGGAACGTTCTGCCGCCACGGCGAGTCGATCGCCGCCGCCTCGAAGCCCAGGTTCAGGAAGCTGTTCGGCATCGTCCCGGTCGTCCAGGCCGTACGCGCCACGGAGGCGGAGAGCTTCGGTGTGCCGTCGGCGCGGTAGAGCCCGAACCTGTACTGGGCGGGCATCGTGGAGACCGCCGAGTTGCTCGGGATGGCACCCTCGGAGAAGTCGTTGAGCGTCCACGGCGCCACCGAGCCGACACCCGCCTCCTTGGCCGCGCGGAACACCCGGGCCAGGTAGGCCGCCTGCTCCCCCTCGGAGCCGACCGCGCTGCTCACGCCGGTCTCGCCGATCACGACGACGTCGGGCGCGACGGCGGCCTGCGCCTTACGGATCTCGGCGAGCGCGCGCTCCGAGTTGCCGTAGAAGTGGAAGTCGTAGTAGTCCAGCGGTGTCGAGGTCAGCGAAGACTTGATCTTCGCCATGCCGGCCGCACCGGTGCTGCCGTCGACCGAGAGCGTCAGCGGCATGGCCTGCGCCGCGACCCGGATCGCCGGGATCAGCTGACGGATCCAGGCGACGGAGGCGGCGTCGTTCGGCTGGAACTCGTTCTTGAGCTCGACGGCGATCACCCGCGGGTCGTTGACGTACGGCGCGAGCACGGTCTTCGCCCACGTGATGCTCGCCGCCACGTCGGTGTAGCCGGCCCACCAGTCGAAAAGCGTGATCTTGACGGTGAGGTTGTTCGCCTCGGCGATGCTGATGAACTTGCGGAGGCGCTCGGTGTACTCGGGTTTCGGCTGCGGGTATCCGTGGGTCTGCGGGAAGACGATCACCCGTACGTTGTCGGCGCCCAGCGCGGCGGCCCTGGCCAGGTCGGTTTCGATGCGGGTGGTGTCGAAGCCGGTCCACATCGCCGACCAGCCGGCGTCCGACGGGTAGTAGTTGATGGTCTTCGCGACGCGTACCGCCGCCATCCTGCCCGCCAACGTCGGCGCCGCCGTGACCAAGTCGACCGCCGACAAGGAGTCCGCCGACGAGGACTCGGAGGCCGAGGCCCGGGCCGGCGACATCGGGAACGTCAGGCCGACCAGGAGCGAACAGGCTGCTGCGGCGGCGTGCAGGCGGGTTTTGCGCATGGCGGATCGGGGCGCCTCTCGGGGGAAGTCGCGTGATGGGGGCGGCCTCTGGATCGGCGCGTTTCACCTCGGTTGCAGGGCTTGCCTGATGGCAATGGCGTTGCAGAACCGGAGCCCGGAGGGTGGGCCTACTTCTTGAGGCTGGATCCGGTTACCGCCGGGTTGCCGGAACCGAGGTAGAAGATGCCGGGCAGGCCGTCGGTCTCGAAGCCCTCGCTCGGGTTGCGCCGCAGCGTGGAGTTGCGAATCTTCAGGGTTCCGGTGCGGTCGTTGCTGACGAAGAACACCGCGCCGCCGCCCTCCACCGCACGGTTTCCCTCGATGACCGTGCCGTCGAGCGTGAGGTTGAACCGGTCACCGTCGAGGTAGATGGCGCCTCCGCTGCCACCGCCCGGGGTGCCGCCGCGGGCCGGGTTCGCGCCCTTACCGACCGCCTCGTTACCCGAGAAGCGGCTGTTCAGCACGGTCCACGAGACACCGATGCTGCTCAAGGCCGCTCCGTTCGAGCAGACTCCGCCGGTGAAGGTGCTGCCCACCACGTACACCGGGCGGTCGCCGCCCTGGTCCAGCACCCGGACCGCCGCACCACCCAGATCCGGCCCGGTGCGGTCGCACCGGTTGCCGGTGAACCGCGAATTGACGATCTTCAGGTTGCCGCCGCGGACGAGGACCGCTCCCCCGCCACCCCCCTCGGTTTTGTCACCGGTGCTGTTGCCGCGGGTGAACGCCATGTTCTGGATCGTCAGCTTGGGTGTGTCCTGGTCCTGGCAGTGCGAGGTGGTCCAGCCCTGTGCCTCGTCACACGTGTTCATGTAGAGGATGCGCCGCTTGCCCGCACCGCTCAGCGTGACCCGGTTCCCGCCGTCGATGACGGTCTTGGCGTGGGCGTTACGGACCTTGGCGGTGGCGGTCATCGTGATGGTGACCGGCTCGGGTCCACAGTCGAACGTGATGATCCCGCCGGCGGCGACCGCCTTGACAACCGCGGCGGAGGTGCAGCTCGCGGCGGTGCCGGTGCCCACCGTGCGGTTCGGCTTGGAGGTGTCGATCGCTCGGGCGGCGGCGGGGACGGTCGCCTTGCCCTGGGAATTGCCCGGTTTCGGGAGCGACTTGGTTTTCTTCGGTGCGGCGCTCTTCGTGGGGGACGGCTTCGTCGTGGGCGAGCTGGCCGGTGCCGCCGAGCCGGTCGTCGTGGTGGGCGCGGACTCGCCGGCGAGGGGGCGGATCTCCTGGCCGGTGCCGGCCTGGCACGCGGTCAGTGCGAGCAGGCCGCCCAGCGCCACCACCACGAGGTCCCGTCGATTTCGCATCGGGCGATGGTACGGGCTCCCCCGAGATCTTGGACATCCGAACCGGCCCTGGGCGGCTCAAATGTCCAAGATCTAGGGGCCTGCGTAGATCAGAAGTTGACGGCGATGCCGGTGGGCTTGCAGGCGGTGCTCACGGCGGTACCCGCCTTCTCGAACGCGGGATCGGCGGCGGCGGTGACCGGGTCGGCCGCCGACGCGGCCTTGTCGGCCTGCGTGCTCATCTGCTGGAGAGCAGCGGCGACCTTGCCGTCACCACCGGAGGCGATCAGCTCGGTCAGCTTCGCGTCCAGACCGGTGAGGACCTTCTTGTACGCCTCGGGCGACGGGTTGCCCCCGGCCTCCTGCAGAGCGGTGATGAGCTCGGTCTTCATTTCCTCGCCGGCCTTCTTCACGGCCTGGCAGAGCTCCTTGTCGCTCTTGCCACCCGCGGCGTTCTTGCCACCCGCGGCGTTCTTGCCACCCGCGGCGCTCTCCGCCGGCTCAGCCTGCGCCTCCGCCGAGGCGGTTTCCGTCGGCGCGGCAGAGGTGGCCGCCACGGTGGGTGTCGGGGCGGCGGTGGTCGCGGAATCCCCGTCGCCGCACGCGGTGAGGGTCAGGAGGGAGGCGCTGATCAGTGCGCCGAACGCGACGCTAGTGAGCTTCATGGCCGCGCACGCTATCCGATTCCCACCCACTTGATCAAATTTGTCCCCGTCAGTGCCGAGCAGGTTCCGCTGCTCAGACACCGGGCCCGCCCAGATGATCCTGGACGGGCCCGAGGTCAGCGACGCGAACGCCGGTCAAGAACCGGAATCAGCCCGCGCTCTTTCGATCGACGACGGACGAGCCGACAGCCGCAGCTCACCCCACGGCATAAAGTCGATCGTCACCGCATCGAGCATGGTTCCCACGGCGGGGAAGTCGGCCGGCGTGACCTGCACTCCGGCCTCCCGAAGGAGAACGAAGTCGATGAAGGCGGGAACTCCTTCAACGGGGGCCACCGTCTCGACGTCCACACCGAAGCGCTCGCGATGAGCCGTGACACGGCACTTGACGATCTGGAACTGGGTTAGTCCCGCCTGACCCCAAAAATCCTCATCGTCACTCACCGCTCAACACCTCGGCCTCTCAGTCTTCCCATCGATAACCCTGGTAATAGTTGATCCACTTACGGTCCGAGATCATGGAGTTGAAGAGCGGAATCTTGTCCCGGGGAATGAGCCACTGGAACTCGCCGGGCTTGTTGTCGTGCGTCCGCTTGTACTTCTCCGCCGGGAAGTGCTCCAGGAACTCGGGCTTCATGGTGTATTCCCAGTAGCCATCCTCGTAGATGCCCTGAATAGCGTACTGCTGGGCCACGTCCTCGGTGTCTCCGATGTAACCCGTGCCGGGATGACGTCCGTTGTCCGGGTGGTTCGCGGGGTCAAGACCATTACGCTCGGCCTCTTTGTTCCCCCGGTGCGGCGCACGGTAGACCTTGACGTCGTCGCCGCCACCGCCGCCGCCACGACCGGCCTTCCCGGAGCTGCCGCCGCCGCTGCTGCCGCCGGAACTGCGCTTGGAGGCACCCGACTCACCGCCCGGCTTGGAACCGCCCTTGGAAGCACCACCCTTACCGCCGCCGACGGACGACGACACCTTCGGCGCGCTCTTCGACTGCGCTTGCCGCTGTACCTCGTTGCCGGTCTTTTTCGTGGCCTGGGTGGCCTTGTTGCTTACCGTGTTGACCTTGTCGGCGGCCTTCTTCCTGGCTGCCTGTGCCGCTTTCTTCGCCCGCTCGATCGCCAGCTTCTTGGCCTGCAGTGCCGCGGCTTCCGCTGCCCTGGCTGCTGCCAGGACGGCTTCGGCTGCCTTCTTGGCCGTACGCCAGGCCTGGATCGCGGCGATGGTGCGGTCGATGGCCCGGACGACGGCCGGAATCTTGCCGAGCTTGGCCCATGGGATCGCGCCGATGATGAGGCTGCCGCAGGACCACATGTCACCGCCGAAGCAGGCCATGGCGTCGTTGATGCCGATGAAGTCCTTCAGCATCGACCAGGCGGCGGACAGGATCACGTCGGTCAGCGACCGGTTGGAGTTCGCCTGTGCCTCGGCGATCTGCGCCGCGGACAGGCCCGCGCCGGCCAGAGCCGAGGCCAGCTCGGACGGGGTCAGCGAGATGGACAGGCCGGTCGGGTCGGAGTGGGTGGCCGGGTTGTTGTGGGCGTAGGCGTACCCGTTCTGCTGCAGCGGGTCGGCCAGGTCGGTGACCGGGTCCGCGGACAGGAAGCGTCCCACCACCGGGTCGTACAGACGCGCGCCCAGCGGCATGTAGCCGGACGTGTCGTCGCGTTGTGCGCCCAGGTATCCGGCGTTCGTCTTCATGTTCAGCGCGAGCGGGGCGGTGCCGCGCTCGTTGCCGAACGGGTCCTGCTTGCGGATCCGGATGCCCATCGTGCCGCTGAGGGTGATCTCGGCGTACGGGCTGCCCTGGTGATCACCGGTGAGAGCCATCAGAGCCGAAACCGCGCCACCCATGGCGTACCGGACGACGGAGCCGCCGGGGACCGCGTAGGAGCGCTGGACGTTGACCTGCGCACCGCCCTGCTGGACGGTGAGCTGGGCCTCGCCCAGGTTCAGCGTGGCCTGCTTGCCCTGAATCGTCAGCAGGCGAGAACCGTCGGGACCGTAGATGTGCCGGGTCTCGTGCTGGGCGCTCCACACCTGACCGGCGTTGCTCGCCGCACACGCGGCGAGGGTGACCGGCGAGTTGAGGGCGCTGACCGTGAGGCACAGGTTCGACGCCGGGTGGGTCAGCTGGCCGCTCGCGCCGCGCCGGAGCTGCTGGGCAGCCGATCCGTCGCACTTCTGCAGTGCCAGGCCGGAGCCGGCGGTGTTGGCAACCGGCTGGGCACACCAGTTGTCGTACTGGGTCATCGTGCCCAGGTTGGCGTCGGCCTGTCCGGGCGACGGCTTGAAGGTCCACTTCTGGGCAAGACTGCCGTTGCAGCCCCAGATCTGAATCTTGGCCCCGGCCGCTGCCGCACCCTGGTCGACGTCGAGGCAGCCGTTGCTCAGGCCGAAGTAGGGCGACTTACCGGTGCTGCCCGAGCCCGAGATGCGCTCGACCTTGCCGTCGTAGGTCCAGGACAGTTCCTGCTTGTCGCCGTTCTGCACCGAGGTGACCGACCGGGTGTCACCGGTCAGCTCGTAGAGCCGCTCGGCTTCGGTGGTGACCTGCGCGCCGGCCGGCGTGGCGTACTTCTTGGTGACCTTGGTCAGCGTGCCGGGCTGGCTGCCGTCGGCCTTGCCGTAGGTGTAGGTGCTGGTGGTGTCCTTGGTGGTGTCGCCGGTGAGGTTCTTCTCGACCAGCTTGGTGCGGTTGCCGAGCAGGTCGTACTCGTACTCCTGCCAGTAGCCGGCGTTGTCCTTGCCCGCGGCCACCGTCGAAGCGGCCGGAGCCGCGGCACAGGAGTCCTGGTCCTTCGCGGTCCACGACTTGGCCAGCTGACCGATCGAGTCGTAGTCGAAGCACTGCCGTTCCTCGATGCCGACCGAGCGTTCGCGGATCGAGGTGACGTTGCCCGCGTTGTCGTAGCCGTAGGAGCGGTGTGAGGCGAGGACCCCGCCGACCAGCGTCTTGTCGCCGGTGTTCTCCCGGTAGACCTGCTGGTTGGTGAGCGCGCCGTCGGCCTCGTCGTAGGTGTTCTGCGCCCACACCCGGTACGGCTGCGCACCGAGGGTGGACCGCATGACCTGCCCGTACGGCGAGTACGCGGTCTCCGAGCCGTACCAGTCCTGGCCCGAGATGGACAGCGGGAGGCCGTCCTTGTTGTACCGGGCGATCAGCTTCTCGCTCGGCAGGTTGCCGAGCGCCGGGAGGTTGATCGTGTCCGGCAGGCCGGCGTCGGTGTAGGTGTAGCCGTACGTGTAAGAGGTCTGCAACCCCCACGCCGTCGCGATGTCGGACGGCAGCGTGAGCGTGGTTGCCGTCGGCTGGTAGTCGCTGGTGTAGCCGGCGATCGACTGCTTGTAACCCTTGCCATCGGTGTATCGGGTCGCCGTCGCCGGCAGCCCGACACCACCCGGTGCCGTGTCGTAGGTGAACTCGGCGCGCAGGTCGGTCAGCTCCCAGCCCAGGAACTGCTTCGTCGGCCGGGACAGACCGTCGTACTGGGTGACCACGGTGGTGCCACGGGCGTCCGTTGTGGAGATCACCCGGTCGCGGTGGTCGTAGACGCTCTTGGTGGTTCCGGTGTTCGGGTCCTTCGCCTCGATCTGGCGACCACGCTGGTCGTACTTCCAGGACCAGAAGTTCTCCGGCCTGGCCTCCGAGTTGACGGCCTTCGCGAGCTGGCCGCGCGAGGTGTACTCGTAGCGCATCGACGTGAAGCCGCCCGCGGCCGCGTCGTTGAACGTGTCCACCCGTGCGGTGCGCCCGACGCCGTCGGTGAACATCCGGTACGAGGTCGCCCCCACCGGGTTCCGCACGATCGACCAGTCGGTGCCGTACTCGTACTTGGAGGCGCGGGCCGGGGTTTCCTGGCCGCGCAGGATCGGGGTCTCCTGCAACACCCGGCCGAGGCCGTCGTAGGTGTAGCGGGTCGCGTTCGGAACCGCGATCTCCGAGTCCGGCGTGAACAGGCTGCCCGACGGGCTGCCCTTGGTGAAGTAGGCGTTGTTGGTCTGCCACACCTCACCCGAGCTGTTGTACAGCGTGTCGGTGATCAGCCGGCCACCACCGGTGGCCTGCTCCTGGCTCTGCCGCTCCCGGCCCAGACCGTCGTAGATCGTGACCGACGTTTCGATGCGGTTCTCGTTACCGCGCGCCTTGGTGGTGATGAACGGCGGCTGGCGAACACCGTCGGCGTCCGGCTTCGGGAGCGTGTAGGTCGCCTCGAAGTCCGGGATCGCCGCACCGGCACGGCCCGGCGCCCAGCCCTTGACCAGGCGGCCCAGCGGGTCGTACTCAGCGGTGCTGACATGTCCGTTCGCGTCGGTCGTCTTGATGGTGACGGCGCGGCCGGGGTCGAGTTCGCGGGTCTGCTTGTGCTTGAACCCGTTCTCCTCGATGACCTTGAACGCCTGGCCGGTGGCCGGCTCGTAGGTCACCTTGGAGGTCTGCATGTCCGGGTCGAGGAACGAGGTGACCCGGCCGATCGCGTCGAAGTAGTAGGCGCCGTTCCACTCGAAGCCCGAACCGTCGCCCTTGAGCGACGAGGACTGGCTGGCCAGACCGCGGGTGTCGTCGACGAGCGGCTCACCGTATGCGGAGTAGTCGTAGGTGATCCGGTTCGCCGAACTCAGGGACTTCAGGTTGTCCCAGGTGGCCGCGGCACAGGTGGTCGAGCTGGTCCGGGTCTGCTTGGTCAGGCCGATCAGGTTCTTGCCCGTGTGGTGCACGTACTCGACGAACGTGCAGGTCTCGTCGCCGTTCTTGCCCGTGTCACCGAGCGACTCGATGTATGTCGGCAACCCGTAGGTGTTCTCGTAGGTGGTACGGGTCTCGGTGCTGCGCAGTGTCCGCTTGTCATCACCGGTACCCGAGGACTTGGTCCACGTCACCTGACGCGGCTCGGTGACCCGCCAGGCCCGCAGCGGGCTGATGCCCTCCCGCTCCCGCTCGGCCAGCTTGGTCGCCACCGGGTAGGTGATGCTGCGGGTCAGCCAGTCACTGTCGGCATCCCCCGCCTCGGAGTAGGTCAGCTCCTCGGCGATGCGTCCCGCGAACGGCTCGGCGTCCTTGGCGATCTCGGCGCCGGTGATGTCCTTGACCGAAACCGTGTCGCCCAGACCACGGAAGTAGCGAGTGACAGCCTTCGTCCGCTTGCTACCGATGGCCGGGTCGTCCGCGCCGGTGATGACGGTCGTCTGCTCGAAGCCGGCGAAGTTGGAATAGGTCCGGGTGGACTTCTTGGTGAACTCGGCCTCGGCGATCTTCCACGCCGCGTTCTTGTATCCGTAGCTCGTCAGAGTTCCGACCGCGCCATCCACGGCGGGCAATTCCTCAATGCCCTCGACCACGTACTTGTGGAACCAGTCGATGTCTTCCTCAGCCGGATCCGGATGCCAGAACACCGGATAACAGAGCCGGTCATTCGCTTTCAGCGCCGCGGTCTCACCCTTGGCGGGCAGGTC
>NZ_JBHTDO010000053.1:0-3524 GCF_042666575.1 Actinoplanes sp. GCM10030250
CGTCAGCCTCGCGTGCGCCATGATCTGCTGGCGCAGATTGATCAAGTGGACCCAGCCGAGATCGTGTTAGGAGCTTTTAGGGCAGTCATGGGTTACAGTTGTTGCGGATATCGTCGGTGCGGGGAGGCTGAGATGGCGCGTTCGAGCGTTCTGGGCGAGGCGACCCATGTTGAGCCGACCTCGGATGATCGTGATCGCGCGGCCGCGATCAGCCGTGCAGCCGCCGGAGTTTCCCAGGCGACCCTCCGACTGCCCGACGGGGAGGAGATCGCCTTGCCCCAGTCACTGGTGGCCGTGCTGATCGCTTCCGCAGGACAGCTGTCGCAAGGACACGGTGTCACCGTTCTTGCCACCGAGGTCCGTCTGAGCCCGGCAGAAGTGGGAGAGCTGCTCGGACTGTCCCGGCCGTTCGTGGCCCGGCTGCTGGATGCCGGCGAGATCCCGTCGGAACACCTGCCCGACAGCAGGCACCGAGTCGTGCGCCTGGTGGACGTATTGGAGTTCCAGGCACGCCGGGAACGCCGCCGGACGGGTCGCCGACGCATCGCGGACGCGGTTCACGCCGCGGACCTCCCCTACTGATTCATCGGCGTCCTCGATGACCAGGGTCTTTGTCGACACAAATGTGCTGTTCCCGTTCTCAGTCATGGACCTCATGCTGGCGTTGACCGAGGACGGCGTGCACGAAGTGCTGTGGACGCAAGCCCTCCTCGCCGAATGGGAACGGGTCATCGTGCGCGCCCAACGCCGACCAGCCGCCTCAGCCGCTGCGATCACGGCCGCCATCCGTGAGTACTTCGCCGACAGCGAGGTGCCCGAGCCTGCATACGCCCAGCTGATCGACCAGATGCCCGGCAAGGACCCCGACGATCGGGTGCACATGGCCGCCGCCATCGCCGGTCGTGCCGTCGCGCTTGTGACCTGGAATCTCGCTGACTTCCCCGCCGAAGAACTGGCATCCCGGGGATTGCGGGTCTGCACGCCGGACGACTACCTGTGCGGCCTGCTCGACGCCTGGCCGGATGAGGTCCTCGGCTCCATTGTCCGGCTGGCCGGCGAGAAGCGGCGTCCGCCGATGACGCCGGTGGACCTGACCGCTCTACTTGCCAAGGCCGGCGTGCCGGCATTCGCTCACCGGCTGCAGGCGATTTTGACGGAGCGGGATTGAGGCTGACCGGCCGTGTGGCCGTGACCTCGTAGCGAAGGTCAGCCAGGCCTGGCGTTTCGCAACGGGGCGGACGATCGATCGCGACCCTGCAATCGGCGAGGATTGCAAGGTCAACGCCGCGTCGTAGAAGCGCGCCCGGCAGGATTCGAACCTGCGACCGACGGATTAGAAGTCCGTTGCTCTATCCGCTGAGCTACGAGCGCTGGCCAGCACATACTAGGCGGTCGTGCCGGTCTTGTCGTCCGCCTCCTCGGCCGCGGCTCTCCCAGCCCTCGCTCCAGTGGGCTTTTCGGCCCTCGCTCCGACGGTCTGTTCGGCTGTAGCCTCGGCGGCCTCTTCGACCGCTGCTTCGGCCGCGTCGAGCAGCGTGCTGATCGCTGCCTGGTCCTCCGGGGCGGGCGGCACCGCGACCTCCGGTGTGCCCGGTGCGGGCAGGAAGGCGTCGACCCAGCGGCCCAGTTCGCGGAAGACCTCGGTGCGCACGTCCTTGCCGGAGAGCGTCAGATCGTGCATGCCGCCGTTGAAGCGTGCGATGGTCACGCGCGCGCCGAGGCCCGGGGCCCAGCGGGTGATGTGTTCCACGTCTAGTACCGAATCGGTCACCCGCACGTCGTCGTGCCATTCGCGTCCGCGGAAGGTGCGGTCCGAGCAGGCGACAAGCACCGGCACGTCGATGTTGAGGCCGGCGCGCAGGCGGCGCTGACCGCGCCGGATCGCCTCCAGCCACCCGGCCCGGACCGGGAAACCGAGGATCGGTTTCCAGGCCAGGTCATAGGTCCATTCACCGTGGTGGTCCCTGTGCAGGCTGCGACCGTAGAGGCCGAGGGAGGTGGCGGGCATTTTTCGGTACGGGCTACGGCCGCTCACCGCCAGCATCGCTGACATCAGCGGCTTACGGACCAGCCACGGCAGGTTGAAGTCGAAGAAGGGGCTGTTCAGAAACAGTCCGTCGACGAGCCCACGGCCCTGCCGGGTGTGCGCCCACAGCGAGGTGATCAGGCCGCCGGTGGAGTGGCCGGTGACCAGCAACTGGTCGTGACCGTCGTCCTCACGGATGATCCGGGCGGCCTCGTCCAGTTCGGGGAAGTAGTCGGTGAGGCTGCGGGCGAAGTTGGGCGTCTGGTGCGGCAGCAGGCTGCGACCGTACTTTCGCAGGTCCAGGGCGTAGAAGTCCCAGCCGCGCTCGACGAAGAAGTCGGCCAGATGGGTCTGGAAGAAGTAGTCCACGAACCCGTGGACGTGCAGCACGGCCCGCCGTGTCGGCGTCTCCGCGCGGCGCCGTACCAGGGTGGCCACCACCGGTCCCTCGTCGTCGTTGCCCAGATCGATGGTGTGTCGCTCGTACGGCGAGCCCAGGACGTCGGTCTCCACCGCCCCAGGTTACCCACGAGTACCTCTTCGCGCGCCATATCAAATCGAGCCGCCGTTCCGGCCGTCATCCACAATTCGCGGCTGTCCACAGGTTGCGGCTCCAAGATCCCCCCGAGGTTGCCGGACCGGCCAAGCTCTGCCTCCGACCGAAGCAGTCGACGTTCTGAGGGAGAGAAACGCCGTGTTCGAAACTCAACTCGTGATCATCGGAAACGTGCTGACCGCGCCCGAGTGGCGGCGCACCAGCAACGAGAACCAGCTGGTCGCGAACTTCAAGATCGCCTCCACCGCCCGCCGTTTCGACCGGGACAACGGCCGCTGGACGGACGGCAGCACGATGCGGGTGCGCGTCACCGCCTGGCGCAAGCTCGCGGAAGGGGTGGCGTCGTCGGTCGCGGTCGGCGATCCGGTGATCGTCTACGGCCGCATCTACACGCGTGACTGGGTCGACGAGGACAAGAGAGTCCGCGTCACCTATGAGATGGAGGCCCACTCGATCGGTCACGACCTGAGCCGGGGGCGCGGCCGGTTCTATCGCAACAAGCCGACGCCGGCCGTCAGCGTCATCGAGGGCCCGGATGACGACGCGATCGTGGGCGGGGAGCCCGCGGTGCCGATCGAGGAGGCCGAGGTGCCCGTGGCGTACGGGGAGGGTCTGCCTTTCGAGGAGAGCCCGCCTGCCTTCCTCGAGGTGCTGCCCGAGGAGCCGGATGCTTCTTCGCCGGCGGAGCCTTCTTCCCCGGCGGAGGCTTCGTTCCCGGTGGGTGCCTCTCTCCCGGAGGAGGAGGGTTCCGGCGAGGAGGCCGCACCGAGGCTCGCTGAGTCCCGCCGCCCCCGGCGTAGCAGAGGGCGGGAGCCCGTCCCGGCCTGAGTCTTTACCGGATAGCCGCCGCCCGGAGATCTCCCCTGCAGTTCTCCGTCGGCGGTGGCGCCCGGCGGCCCGGCCCGGCGAGGGGTCACCCGGCCGGGCCGCCGGTTGCGGCTC
>NZ_JBHTDO010000053.1:3621-63415 GCF_042666575.1 Actinoplanes sp. GCM10030250
CTCGTCGCCCACGCCGCCGGTTGCGGCTCGTCGCCCACGCCGCCGGTTGCGGCTCGTCGCCCACGCCGCCGGTTGCGGCTCGTCGCCCACGCCGCCGGTTGCGGCGGGCCATGGGAGGTGGGCTGCCGGTTGCCCCGGGTTCACTCGGCGTGGGACATCCTTCGATGGGGATAGGCCGATCGTGCCGATGCATCCGACCGCCAGTCGGAGTGGCCCGGGTGGGTCCGCGGTTGCGCTACGCGGCAGACTGGACACGTGCTGCTGAAGGAGATCCGCGCCATCGTGACCGAGACAGTGGTGCTCGCGCCGGAGGACCAGGCGGCAGAGGAGGCCAACACCAACTGGTTCGGCGCGCCGCCGCATGAGCGGATGGGGCTGTCGGCCGACGAGGTTGTCACCGTGTTCGAGGAGACCGCCGCTGTGCTGCGGGAGCAGGTGGCCGGGTGCGGTCACCAGGGCACCGCCACGTTCTATGTGTGGCATGACGCCGTCGCGGGCCAGCTGCGGTGCTCGGCCGGCACCCGTAAGCCGGGGGATCTGCCGTTTCCCGTCGAGTACCGGGTGACGCAGGATCTGCGGGCGATCGTTGTGGAGTTTCTGCAGGATCGGGCACCGGGCTCGATCGCCTGGGGTGAGCTGGAGCCGGTGCCTTTCCCGGAGGACGAGTCAGGCCTTGCCGTGTGGACGTTCGACCTGACGCCGTTCGGCCGCTGAACTTCGGGGGCACGGCGAGTTGTCGGAGAGGAAGTCAGTGTCACGACGGTGGACCGTGGACGCGGCCGGGCTGGTCGCCGGATATCTCCTGGACACCGTGATCGGCGATCCGCGGCGGTTCCACCCGGTTGCCGGGTTCGGGACAGCCGCGGGTGCTCTGGAGCGGCGCATCTACCGGCCGAACCGGCCTGCGGGAGCGGCATTCACCACGGTGGCGGTCGGCGTACCGGTGCTGGCGGGCCTCGCTGCGGCCCGGGCGACGCGAAATCGGCCGATTGCCCGAGCCGCCGTCATGGCGACGGCCACCTGGGCGGTGCTGGGCGGCCGTACGCTGCGCAAGGAGTCGCGGATCATGGCGAGGCACCTGGAGAGCGGGGATCTGGAAGCGGCACGAGGGCGGCTGAACCACCTCTGCGGACGTGACCCGTCAGCCCTCGACCAAGCCGAACTCGCCCGCGCGACGGTCGAATCGGTCGCCGAGAACACGTCGGACGCGGTTGTCGCCCCGCTGTTCTGGGGAGCGCTGCTGGGGCCGGCGGGCCTGCTCGGATATCGGGCGGCGAACACCCTGGACGCCATGGTCGGGCACCGGTCGGCGCGATATGCGCGGTTCGGGACGGCTTCGGCGCGGCTGGACGACGCGCTCAACCTGGTGCCTTCCCGGCTCACCGGGCTGATCACCGTGGCGGTGGCGCCGGTTGCCGGTGGGACACCGCGGGAGACTCTGCGGGTGTGGCGGCGGGACCGCAACGATCATCCGTCGCCCAACGCGGGGCAGTGCGAGGCGGCCATGGCCGGGGCGCTCGGTGTCCGGCTGGGTGGCAGGAACGTCTACTTCGGAAGAAGCGAGACGCGGGCGTTCCTCGGAGACGGGCCGCGGCCGTCGGCGGTGCATCTGCGGCGGGCGGCCCGGGTCTCCGGAGCCGTGGGATTGGTGACGCTGGCCCTGGCCGCAGGAGCCGCCGCAATGCGTGGTGCCCTGCCGGCTCGCCGAGACCAGGCCTCCCGATGACCGGCGGCCTTCTGGTCGCCGGGACCACCTCGGACGCCGGCAAGAGCATCCTCACCGCCGGCATCTGCCGCTGGCTGCACCGCAACGGCGTCCGGGTCGCGCCTTTCAAAGCCCAGAACATGTCCAACAACTCCGTGGTCGTGGTCGGCCCCGACGGCCGGGGTGGGGAGATCGGCCGCGCGCAGGCCATGCAGGCGGCCGCCGCCGGCATCGCTCCGGACATCCGGTTCAACCCGGTGCTCCTCAAACCCGGCAGCGACCGTTCCAGCCAGGTCGTCCTGCTGGGGGAGGCCGTCGACACCGTGACGGCCGGCAATTACCGCTCCCTGCGCCCGCGTCTCGCCGAGACAGCCTTCGCCACGTTCGCCGACCTGCGCGGCGATTACGACGTGGTGATCTGCGAGGGGGCCGGCAGCCCCACCGAGATCAACCTGCGGGCCGGCGACTTCGTCAACATGGGCCTGGCACGGCGGTTCGGCCTGCCGGTTGTGGTGGTGGGTGACATCGACCGGGGTGGTGTCTTCGCCGCCTTTTTCGGCACCCTGGCGCTGCTCGCTGCCGAGGACCAGGAGTTGGTCGCCGGCTTCGTTGTCAACAAGTTCCGGGGTGACCTGAGCATTCTGCGGCCCGGCCTCGACATGATCACCGCGGCTACGGGCCGGCCGGTGCACGGTGTCCTTCCGTTCCATCTGGACGTCTGGTTGGACGCGGAGGACTCGCTGGCGTACGGAAGAGTCCTCGGCCGCCCGGGCGCGCCGCACGGCACCGAGTGGCTGCGCGTCGCGGTGATCCGCCTGCCGCGGATCTCCAATGCCACCGACGCCGAGGCCCTCGCCGCCGAGCCGGGTGTGCAGGTGCGGCTCACCGTCGAACCGGCCGAGATCGCCGACGCCGATCTGGTGGTGCTGCCCGGGTCCAAGGCCACGGTGAGTGACCTGGCCTGGCTGCGGGATACCGGCCTGGCCGACGCGGTCCGCACCCATGCTGCGGCGGGCAAACCCCTGGTCGGCATCTGCGGAGGTTTCCAGATGCTCGCCGAGACGATCCACGACGAGGTGGAGAGCGGCCACGGCACGGTGCCCGGACTCGGCCTGCTGCCGGTCGGTATCACCTTCGCGGCCCGCAAGACGCTGGCCCGCTCGGAGGGTGCCGCGCTGGGCACGCCGGTGCACGGTTACGAGATCCATCATGGGTACGTGGCGGCCGGCGACCCGGAACCGTTGCTGCGCTACGCCGACGGCCGGCCGGAGGGCGCGGTGGCCGGCAACGTCTCCGGCACCCACTGGCACGGCGCCTTCGAGTCGGACGAGTTCCGCCGCCGGTTCCTGACCCGGGCGGCGGAGCAGGCCGGGCGGCGCGGCTTCTCGGTGGCCCCGGACACTCGGTACGCGGCGGTCCGCGAGCGTGCCCTGGACGTACTGGGCGATCTCGTGGAGGAGCACCTGGACACGGAAGCCCTGTGGCAGTTGGTCGAAAAGGGCGTCACACCAGGGCTTCCGTTTCTTCCGCCAGGTGCCCCGTAGGGGTTCGCCCCTGACGACAGGGTTGCGCTTCCGGCGTACGTTTGTCGCTGGTGCCGGGCATTCGGATGCGGGTCGCACGGCGCCGAAGATGTTGCCGGACGGAGCCACGACCGCCGCGTCAGCGGCGGGGAACGGGGTGGGATCGATGACGACCGACGAGGAGAACCGGCCGGTACGCCGCCGGGTCACCCTGACCGGGATCAGTTCGCGGGCCTGGGAGCACCCGGCTGACCGCGGTGCACTTTCCGCCCTGCGTGAGCTGCGCGGATTCGACGACGTGGTGAAGACGTTCTTCGGCATGTGGAACGAGCGTGGCTTCCGGCTCGCCTTCCTCGCCGGCGCGATCCGCGTCGACCACCGGCAGTACCCGAGGGTGTATCAGCGTTTCACCGAGGCGGCCAGCACGCTCGACGTCGCTGAGTTGCCCGAGCTCTACGTCTCCCAGAACCCGGTGATCAACGGCCAGGCGATCGGTCTGGACCGCCCGTTCATCGTGATCACCACGGCGGCCGTGGAGCGTCTCGACGACGACGAGCTGCGCGCCATGCTCGGGCACGAGCTGGGGCACGTGCGCAGCGGCCACGCCGTCTACAAGACGATCATGATGATCCTGACCAGCTGGGCGGCCAGCATCAGTTGGCTGCCGGTGGGCGCGATCGCGCTGCGGGCGATCATCGCGGCGATGCTGGAGTGGTGGCGCAAGGCCGAGCTCTCCGCCGACCGTGCGGGCCTGCTCGCCGGTCAGGACCCGGCCGCCTCCCTGCGGCTGTTGATGAAGCTGGCCGGCGGCGGCGACCTTTCCCAGATCGACACCGCCGCGTTCCTCGAGCAGGCCGCGGAGTACGAGGGGGGTGGCGACCTGCGGGACAGCATCCACAAGATCGGCATGACCGCCTGGAGCACCCATCCGGTCCCGGTCGCGCGGGCCGCTGAGCTGCGGAAATGGATCGACTCCGGGGAGTATGCCCGGATCCTGTCCGGTGACTATCCGCGCCGGGACACCGACGGTGACGCGTCGGTCAGCGAGGACGTCAAGGCCGCCGCGGCCGCGTACCGGGAGGATTTCGCGAATTCGCAGGACCCCCTGGTGGGCCTGATGCGCAGGCTCGGCGGCGGCGCCGCCGACATGGCCGGATCGGCCGCCGGCCGGGCGATGAACTGGGCCAGCGACGCGCGTCGCCGAAGCCGGGGCGACAACGGCGACAACGGCAACACCGGGGGTACGACGGACGCCTGATCGAGGACTCGGGCCGCGCCTGGCCGAGGCTGTCACATGTGCGGCCTACGATCGGCGGCATGAGCCTGAGTGAATCCGATCTGCGCGCCACGATCGCGCGGGAGTTTCCCGGTGTCCGCGCCGACCTGGAACGGTTGGTGCGGATTCCGGGTGTCGCCTTCGAGGGTTTCGACCACTCGCACGTCGAGCGGTCCGCCGAGGCCGTCGCCGAGCTGCTGCGCGGCTGCGGCCTGGAGACGCAGATCGTGCGTCACGGCGGCCAGCCGGCCGTGATCGGCCGTAAGGCGGCCCCGCCCGGCGCACCCACCGTGCTGCTCTACGCGCACCACGACGTGCAGCCGGCCGGCGACCCCGCGCTCTGGGCGAGCGAGCCGTTCGAGCCGCAGGAGCGCGACGGCAGGCTCTACGGTCGCGGTGCCGCTGACGACAAGGCCGGCGTGATGGCGCACGTCGCCGCCCTGCGCGCGTTCGGTGACCAGCTGCCGGTCGGCGTCGTCGTCTTCGTCGAGGGCGAGGAGGAATACGGGTCCGACTCGCTCGGCGCGATCATCCACGAGCACCTCGAGGAGCTGCGCTCCGACGTGATCGTGATCGCCGACTCCGGCAACTGGGACATCGGGCAGCCCGCGCTGACCACCTCTCTGCGCGGCCTGGTCAACATGTTCGTGGAGGTCAGGGTGCTCAAGAGCGCCGTGCACAGCGGCATGTTCGGCGGCCCTGTGCCCGACGCGCTGATCACCCTGTCCCGGCTGCTCGCCAGCCTGCACGACGACGCGGGCGAGGTCGCGGTGGCCGGTCTGGTGGGCCGGGAGGGCGCGAGCGTCGACTACCCGGCCGATAGGTTCCGCCACGAGGCGGGCATCCTCGACGGCGTCGAGCTGATCGGCAAGGGCAGCATCACCGACCGGATCTGGACCAAGCCGTCCATCTCGGTGCTGGGCATCGACGCGCCGCGCACGCTGGAGGCCGCCAACGCGCTCCAGCCGTCGGCCCGCGCGAAGATCAGCGTGCGGCTGGCACCGGGTGAGGACCCGAAATCGGCGTATGCGGCGGTCGCCTCCCACCTTCAGAGCAACGTGCCGTGGGGTGCGCAGCTGGTTGTCGAGCTGGAGAGCGACGGTGCGCCCTGCGTGATCGACGCGACCGGCCCGGCGTATGAGGCCGCCCGCTCTGCCTTCCGCGCTGCCTGGGACGGCACCGAGCCGGTGGACATGGGCGTCGGCGGGTCGATTCCGTTCATCGCCACCTTCCAGGAGCTCTTCCCCGACGCCGCGATCCTCGTGACCGGCGTCGAGGACCCGTTCTCGGCGGCGCACGGGCCGAACGAGAGCCTGCACCTCGGTGAATTCGAGCGTGTCTGCGTCGCCGAGGCGCTGCTGCTCAAGAACGTCGCGGAGACTTTGACGACGAAGTAGGAAACGGGGTGGACCGATGGCCGAGTTGTCGTGTGAGGTCCTGGTGGTGGGCGCCGGTCCGACCGGTCTGATGCTCGCCAACTGGCTGACCCGGCTCGGGGTGCGGGTGATCGTCGCGGACGGCAAGGACGGCCCGACACGTGAGTCCCGGGCGCTCGTGGTGCAGGCGCGCAGCCTGGAGATCTACGACCAGCTCGGCATCGGTGACCAGGTGCTGGAGGCGGCGCACCGGGCTGAGGCGCTGGCGCCCGGGTTCGGTGCGCGTGCCTTCGGGCGGGTGCCGCTCGGTCCGCTCGGCAACGGCGTCACCCCGTACCCATATATTGAAGTTCTTGAGCAGAGCCGCAACGAGGAAATCCTTTACGACAACCTGCAGAAGCTCGGCGGGGACGTGTTCTGGGAGTGCCCGGTCACGGCGGTCGTGCAGACCGAGGACGGCGTCGAGGCGAAAGTCGGCAACGACACCGTGCGAGCCAGGTTCTGCGTGGGGTGTGACGGCGCCAACTCGGTGGTCCGCAAGACCCGGCGGATCGGGTTCGACGGGGTCACCAACCCGCACCGGTTCTTCGTCCTGGACGCCACCGCGGTCACCGGTCTGGTCCCTGACTCGATCAACGTGCGGCCGGACGGCGAGGACTTCCTGCTCGGCTTCCCGATGCGCGGCACCGGTAACTGGCGGCTGATCGGGCTGGTCCGCGACGTGGACGGCAACGGTGCGATGGACGAGGACGACGCCCGGGTCCGGCTGGCGGAGAAGTTCAAGATCGGCTTCGGCGGGGCTCGCTGGTTCGCGATGTACCGCGTACATCATCGGGTCGCCGCAGCCTTCCGCGACGGCCCGTTCCTGCTGGCCGGGGACGCCGCCCACGTGCACTCGCCGGTCGGCGGCCAGGGTATGAACACCGGCCTGCAGGATGCCCACAACCTGGCCTTCAAGCTCGCCGACGTGCTGCGCGGGCGGCGCCGCGACACCTGGCTCGATCGGTACGAGTCGGAGCGCCGCCCGGTCGCCCGCACCCTGGTGGCCACCACCGACCGGCTCTTCGGGCTCGTCACGTCCAATCGGCTGCCGATCCGCCTCCTGCGCCGGGTCGCGATCCCGCTGGTGGCGCCGATCGCCGTCCGGGTGCTGCCCCGCTCGTCCGGCGGCTCGCGCCTCTTCGAATATGTGGCGCAGATCCGGATCCACTACCGGCTCGACCCGGACACCGAGGCGACCGGCCGGCGCCGGGATCCGGTCGTCGGGCGGCGGCTCCCGTGGGCCGGCGACAACTTCACGGTTCTGCGTGCCGCGGACTGGCAGATCCACGCCTACGGCGGGGTGACCGGCGCCGCCGAGCCCGACCTCGGCATCCCGGTACACATCTTCCCGCCCGCACCCTCCACCGCCCTGCGTCCCGGCGTCTTCTACCTGGTCCGCCCCGACGGATTCGTCGCCGCCAGGGCCGAACCGGCCGACGCCGAGGAGCGGTTCCGGCACGCGATGGCGAGGTGATCTCCGGTTGTCCACAGCTGGATCAACAGGGTGGCGCTATCGATCAATCCTGTTAGGATTCGAACATGCGTTCGATGAGTGCTCCCGCCACCAGCCGCGTGGTCCGGGCCCTGCCCGCCGGCCCGCGAGACACCCTCGACCGGCTCCGCAGCCGTGATCGGATCGAGTCGATCGCCCGCCTGCGGATCGCCGCCCGTGCTCTGGGAGACGTCGACGTCTCCGGGTGGGATCCGGCCACCCTGAAGGATCATCTTGATGAGCTTTCCAAGGTGCTCTGCGAGCTCGACTCCGAGCTGACGCGGGTCGCCGACGCTGTTCGGGCCAAGGGGTTCCGTGTCGCGGAGCCGAAAGCTGCCTGAGGGTCTCTTTCCGCGTCGCTGGTCTCCCTTTCCGCGTCGCCGGGCCGATGTCATACCCGGCTGCCAGGATGGGATCCGTGCTCTTCCTCGACATAGCGGCGACCTCGGCGGCCGTCAGCGCGACCTCCGGCCGTAAGGCCAAGATCGAGTTGTTGGCCGGTGCGCTGCGCCGGCTCGAACCCGGCGAGATCCCGGCCGGCTCCGCCTATCTCGCCGGTGAGCTGCGGCAGCGGCAGACCGGGGTCGGCTATGCGAGCCTGCGTGAGCTGCCACCGCCGGCCGCCGAGGCCACCCTGACCGTGGCCGCCGTCGACGCCGCCATCGCTGAGATCTCGGTGATCGCGGGTGCGGGTTCCCAGGCACGCCGTCGCGACGCCGTCGGCGCCCTCTTCAGCGCGGCCACCGCGGAGGAGCAGCGGCTGCTGGTCGCCCTCTTCGGCGGTGAGCTCCGCCAGGGTGCGCAAGCCGGCCTGCTGGCCGAGGCCATCGCCTCCGCGGCCCAGGTGCCCACCACCGCCGTGCGGCGGGCGCTCCTGCTCGCCGGCGACCTGAAACAGGTCGCCCTCGCGGCCCTCACCGGTGGTGCACCCGCCCTCGCCGAGATCCACCTGCGGGTCGGCACGCCGCTGAGCCCGATGCTCGCCCAGAGCGCCCCCGACGTCGCGGCCGCACTCCTGGCCACCGGCACCCCGGCGATCGTCGACACCAAACTCGACGGCATCCGGGTCCAGGTGCACCGCTCCGGTGACGAGGTGGCCGTCTTCACCCGCAGTCTCGACGACATCACCTCCCGCCTGCCCGATGTCGTCGCCGCTGTGCGGGCCCTGCCGGTCCGGGAGGTCATCCTCGACGGTGAGGCGATGGCTCTCGACGCGAGCGGGCGGCCCCGGCCGTTCCAGGAGACTTCGAGCCGGGCCGCCACCCGAGGTGCACGGCGCGGCTCGGCAACACAGGACATCGCTCTCGTTCCCTACTTCTTCGACCTCCTGCACCTCGACGGCACCGATCTGCTCGACGAGCCCGGCCGGGTGCGGTGGGCGGCCCTGGCCGACACGCTTCCGGGCGAACTGGCCGTCGGCCGTCAGAGTGCCGAGACGCCGGAGCAGGCCGCGGCGGCGTTCGCGGCGGCCCTCGCCGGCGGCCAGGAGGGCGTCGTGATCAAGGACCCCGACGCGCCGTATGACGTGGGCCGCCGCGGTTCCGCCTGGGTCAAGGTGAAGCCGCGGCACACCCTGGACCTGGTCGTCCTCGCTGTCGAGTGGGGTCACGGCCGCCGCCGTGGCTGGCTGTCCAACCTGCACCTCGGCGCGCGTGACCCGCAGACCGGCGGGTTCGTCATGCTCGGCAAGACGTTCAAGGGCCTGACCGACGAATTGCTGCGGTGGCAGACCGAGCGGTTCAAGGAGCTGGCCGTGTCCGACAACGACTGGGTGGTCCAGGTGCGGCCCGAGCAGGTCGTCGAGATCGCCTTCGACGGGGTGCAGACGTCACCGCGCTACCCGGGCGGTGTGGCGCTGCGGTTCGCGCGGGTGCTGCGTTACCGCGACGACAAGACCGCGGCCGAGGCCGACACCATCGACATGGTCCGCGCGGTCGGCGGTCACCAGCCACCGGCTACAGGGCAGCCAGACTCCGCACATAGTTGACCTGCTGATTGATCGAGGTCACGTCGCCCTCCTGGCGCATCGGGATGCGAGCCACATACTGCCGGGGACCACTGGTGACGGTGACGTGCACCGTCCCCTGCGGAACCGTCTCCTTGACCATCAGGAAGAAGAGGCTGAGCCCGGCCGTCACGCAGATGCCGAGAAAAGCGATGACCTTCGCCCACACCGGAGTCTGCCGCCGGCCGAACCAGTGGTCGGTGACCTGCCACTGTGAGCCGGCGAGCGGGAAGTCGCCGACCGGGGTGCGGATCAACGTGGACGTCACCTGGATCTCGGCGATCTCCACGATGACCGGACCGGTCGCCGCCTGATCGAAGGGGACCGGCGTCGGCGTCGGTGCAGGCGTCGGCGCGGGCGTGGGCGCTGGTGTGGGCGCGCTCCACGGGTCGCCCGGCGGAAAGCTCATGCCGCGAGATTAATCCGCGGCGCCCGGTGCCGCGAGACGACCTTCGGCCTCCTGTACGGACTTCTCGCCGGGCACGGCCGTCGCGGTAGCAGCGCGACGCTGGTCGGCCTCTTCCACTCGGTCCCGCGGACGCTCCGCCCGACGTCGATCGGCTTCCTCGACGCGATCCCGCGGGCGCTGCCCCTGGCGTTGATCGGCTTCCTCGACGCGATCCCGCGGGCGCTGCCCCTGGCGTTGATCGGCTTCCTCGACGCGGTCGCGCGGGCGTTCGGCGCGGCGCTGGTCGGCCTCCTCGACGCGGTCGCGGCGGCGTCCGGCGTCGGCGGCTGCGCCGGGGGAGGGACGGGCGGGTGGCCGGGTCCCGGCCGGACCGTTGACGCCTTGCGCCTCACGCCGGGCCTGCCAGCCGAAGAGGAACAACGCCATCACTGCGAAGAGCCACCACTGGACCGCGTAGCCGCCGTTCTGCCAGGCGTCCTCGTGCGGGATCGGCACGCGGACGAAGGCCGGATCGGCCGCCGGCGTCTGCTCGGTCACCAGGACATATGCCCCGTATACCGGGAACGGCAACTCGGTGGCGAGCCGGGGGATGTTGAGCCGGCGGGTGTCCAGACGGCCGTCCCGTCGCTCGACCGTGGCAGGTCGACTTTCCGACAGGTGAATCTGCCCGACGACCGTTACCGATCCGGTGGGCGCCGGTGGAACCTCCGGTGCGGCGATGGCCCCACCGGGCGGCGGGGGCACCCAGCCGCGGTCCACGAGGACGGCCGTCCCGTCGTCGAGGAGCAGCGGTGTGACGATCTCGAAGCCCACCTCGCCCTCGACTGTCCGGCCCCGCGCCTGGATTTCGTGCGCCGTGTCGTACCGGCCGGTCATCGTCACCTTTGTCCAGGCCAGGGACTTGCCGGGGGCGGCTCCGGGTGTGCCGGCGGCGCTCGGCGCGCCGAGTAGAGAGGTGAGCGGAACGGCCGGGGCGGAGTTCGCCGCGTCGATGCGTTCATTGATGTCGGTGCGTTCGTGGTACCGGCGCAGCTGCCAGTTGCCGAGCATCACCATGATCACCGCAGCGACGACGGTCAGCACGGCGGCGGCCAGCCAGCGGGGCGTCAGCAGGAACCGGTACACGCTCTGAGGCTACCTGGCCAGGGAGTGCCACCCTCCGCGGCCAGGTAGTCTGCGACATCCGGCAGTCACTATCACGTGCCCGCCGTACGCGGAACACTCGGGGGAGAAATTGATCACCGCCCAGCCTCGTCTGGTCGTGAGCGCACCGTCGTCCGGCCACGGCAAGACAGCCATAGCCGTCGGGCTGCTCGCCGCATTGACGGCGCGTGGCGTACCGACCGCTGGTTTCAAGGTCGGACCGGACCACACCGACGCCGCGTACCTCGGTTTGGCTGCCGGCCGCCCCGGCCGCAACCTGGACCCACGCCTGGTCGGCGCGCAGCGTGTCGCGCCGCTCTTCGCGCACGGTGCCGCCGGCACGCAGCTCGCCGTCGTCGAGGGCGCGATGGGCCTCTTCGACAGCCTCACCGGTCAGCCCGAGATCGACGGCACCGCGGCCGTCGCCGCCTCCCTGCGCGCACCGGTGGTTCTTGTTGTCGACGTGGCCGCGATGGGTCACTCGCTCGCCGCGCTGGTGCACGGCTTCCGGATGTTCGACGAGATGGTCCACCTCGGTGGCGTCATCCTGAACCGGGTCGCCTCCGAACGGCACGAGCAGATGCTGCGCAGCGCCATGGACGACATCGGCATGCCCGTCCTGGGCGCGCTGCACCGCGGCGACCTCCCCAACGTGCTTCCCGCCCGTGTCCACGGCCTGGTCCCGGTCGCACACCGCACCGTCGAAGCCGGCCGCGCGGTCCGCCGGCTCGGCGAGGCGGTCGCCGGCATGCTCGACCTCGACCGGCTGATGGCCCTCGCCGGCTCCGCGCCGTCGCTGCCCGGCCCCATCTGGACGCCTGCCGAGGCAGCCGGTGGCGAGGCCTTCGACCAGCGGCCGGTGATCGCCCTCGCAGGTGGCCAGGGCGCTCCCTACACCTACGTCGAGACCGCGGAGTTGCTCACCGCGGCCGGCGCCGACGTGGCGGTCGTCGATCCGCTGCGCGACGAGGCACTGCCGCCGGGCACGCGCGGGCTGATCGTTGGCGCGGGCCTTCCAGAGGGGTACGCGGAAGAGCTCTCCGCCAACCGACGGCTCTGCGCGGCCGTGGCCCAGTTCGCCCGGGACGGCTGGCCGATCGTTGCCGAGGGCATCGCCCTGCCGTGGCTCGGCCGCGAGCTGGACGGCCGCCCGATGTGCGGCGTGTTCGACGCCACCGCCACCACCAGCGAACAGACCGTCGCCGGCTATCGCGAGGCCACCGCCCCCGGCACGTCGGTCCTCGCCCCCGCCGGCGCCCGCATCACCGGCTACAAGCAGCACCGCGCGATCGTCACACCCCGCGCCGGTACGAACCCCGCCTGGACCTGGTCCGGCGGCAACCCGGAAGGCTTCGTCTGGCGCCAGGTGCACGCCTCCCAGCTCGGACTGCACTGGGCCGCCGCACCGGAGATCGCCAAACGCCTCGTCGCCGCCGCCATCGCCGGCACCCAGGGCGGCCCTCACAGCGGCACCCAGGCCGGCCCGCCGCCCGGCCCGCCCGCCAGCGCGATGCCGCCCGCCAATGCAATGCCGCCTGCCCCGGCGATGCCGCCCCTGCCACCCATGCAGCCGGTGCAGCCTATGCAGCCCACCCCGGTCCAGGCCGGTTCGATGCAGCCCGGCCCGGTCCCGGCGATGGCCTCCGGGCCTGGCCCTGCCATGGCCCCCGGTTCCGCCCCCGCCATGTCACCCGGATCAGGGCCCGTGATGGCTCCGGGATCAGGGCCCGTGATGGCTCCGGGATCGGGGCCCGTGATGGCTCCGGGATCGGGGCCCGTGATGGCTCCGGGATCGGGGCCTGTGATGGCGCCCGGTTCCGCCCCTGGCATGGCTCCCGACTTCGGCCCCGACGTGGTCCACGGTATGCACGGGCCCGGCGCGACCTCAGGTCCTGGCATGCCACCTGCTTTCGGTCCGGACTCACCGCCGGCCCCTTACGGACCAGGCCCCGCAGGGCCGCCCGGTCCCGGAATGGCACCCGTCTACGGCCCGGACATGCTGCCCGGCAGCGGGCAAGGCATGCACGGCCCCGGTCCCGGCGGCCAGAGCGTGCACGGCCCCGGCCCCGGCGGGCAGGCTGTGCACGGTCCCGGTCCCGGCGCACTGAACGGTCCGGGACCGGCCTCCGGCAACGAACCGGGAGCCGCGCCCAACCAGGGCACCCCGGCGAACTACGGCCCGGGCGCCGACCCCCGAAGCTCCGGCCCTGGTGTCCCGGACAGCCGCCCTACCGCGGACATCCCCATCCACTCCTGACCGGCAAACGCCCACGTCGGCCGCGAGGCACCCCCCTCACGCCCAGCTGGCTGGATCAGCTGGCTCTGAGCGTCGTTTGGTGGCCGCGAGACACCCCTGACGCCCAGCTGGCTGGTATGGCTGGTTTTCGGGGGTGGGTGTGGTCGCGGTATCGACGGGGGTGACTGATTTGCCGCCGGAACGCGCCGTGTGTGCGAAAGGGGATCGGCCGCCCGGAAAGTGTCGTACCCCCCTCGTACCGTGAGGCGTATTACAACCGAAGGAGGGGTCGTGGCCGACCGATTGCCGCTGGATCTCGAGCCACCGGTTCGTCAGCTCAGGGCGCTGCTGCTCGGTGTCGACGAGGACGACCTCGCCGCACCCACACCGTGTCCCGGCTGGCCGGTTGCGGCCCTGCTGGATCACCTGATGGGTCTGTCGGTCGCGTTCACTCAGGCGGCGCGTAAGCGCTCCGACGTGCCCGGCACCGATGGGCCGCCTCCCCAGCCGTCTGCCGCAAACCTCGCGCCGCACTGGCGCAGCCGGCTTCCGGCGCTTCTCGAAGAGCTTGCTACCGCGTGGAAGGACCCGGCTGCCTGGAGCGGGACGGCGCAAGCCGGTGGTGTCACGCTGCCCGCCACCGCTATGGGCACAGTCGCAGTGAACGAGCTGGTCATGCACGGGTGGGATCTGGCTCGCGCTACGGGTCAGGATTACGCCGCGGATCCGCGGACGCTGGAGGTGCTGGTCGAGTTCATCTCGCAGGGGCCGGCCGAGGGTACGCCCGGCCTGTTCGGTCCGGTGGTCCCGGTCGGCGCAGAGGAAGACCTGCTGCACCAGGCAGTCGGCCTGGCCGGCCGCGACCCGGCCTGGCGCCCGCCCCGCACCCGCGACGTCCCCTCGGCCCGGCTGGGTCGCCACTGATCAGCCGCCGGTGGTGAGGGCTGACGGCGGAAGGCCGATCGCCGATTGGGTGACGCCGGGTCGACGACGGCGGCCAGGGTTGCCGGTGACCGCCGGCGGGCGGCGGCGAGTGCCGGGCGCCGGGCGGCGTGGCGCGGCGGCGAGTGCCGGGCGGCGTGGCGCGGCGGCGAGTGGCGGGGCAGCGGCGAGTGGCGGGCGGCGCCGGCGGCGAGTGGCGGGGCAGCGGCGAGTGGCGGGCGGCGCCGGGCGGCGAGTGGCGGGCGGCGCCGGGCGGCGAGTGGCGGGCGGCGTGGCGCGGCGGCGGCGAGTGGCGGGGTGCCGGGAGAGCTGGTCGTGAGAGGTGGGCGGGTGGTTACCAGACCAGTTTGTCGGAGGGGGGCTTGAACTTTTCCTTCGGCTGGCCTTTGAGGGCGTCGCGGAGGGTTTCGGCGACTGTGTACTTCGAGATGGTTGAGCGGCCGGTGCCGACGACGTGTTCTGGGTTGTCGGGGTCGGCTACGAAGGCTGCGGCGGCGAGTTGGGGGGTGTAGCCGCTGAACCAGGCTGTTTTGTTGCCGTCGGTGGTGCCGCTCTTGCCGGCGACGGGGCGTTGGAGGGTGGCGTGGACCATTTCGGAGGTGCCCCAGCCGCAGGTGCCTCGGGCCGCGCCGTAGCCGGTTACGCAGCGGGCGGCGTCGGTGGCGGCGCGGGCCACGTTGGTGCTGACCTCGCGGTGGCAGCGGGGGGAGGCTACGAGTTTGCCGGCGTGGACGGCCTGGCTGCCGTCGGGGAGGCGGATGGACTGGACCGGTAGGGGTTCGCAGTACATGCCTTCGGCGGCCAGTGTGGCGAAGACGTTCGCCATTTCGACCGGGGTGGCGTCGCTGACGCCGAGGGTGAAGGCGCCCCAGCCGGAGGCGTGGTCGGGGGTGGCGAGTTCGCGGTCGACTTCGGTACGCCAGCGGAGGCCGAGGCGTTCGGCCATCTTGACGGCCTTGTCGGCGCCTACCCGCTCTTCCAGCTGGACGAAGTAGGTGTTCACCGATTTGCCGAAGCCGCTCCACATGGTCTGGTTGCCGGTCATCGACTTGCTGGAGTTCTTCGGGCACCAGTTGACGCCGCAGGTCGCCGGGCCGGGGGCGGTGATGTATTTCGAGTAGTAGCGATCGGGGGAGTAGAACGACGTCGACAGTGGCAGGCCTTCTTCCAGCGCTGCCAGGAGGGTGAAGATCTTGAAGGTGGAGCCGGCCTGGTAGCCGGCCATGTCGCCGCCGCCGAGGAGGGGGTTCACGGTGTTCGGGTAGTTGCCTTTGATGTCGCGGTCCTGGGACCAGTCGCTGTGCCGGCCGTTGTCCTCCTGGTCCAGCGAGTAACGGCGGTTCACCGCCATGCTGAGCAGGCGTCCGGTGCCGGGCTGGACGATGACCTGTCCGTGGGCGAAGGCGCTGCTCCGCTTCTCCTTGTCGAGGACGTGCTCCATGGCGTACGACTGAATTTTGGGGTCTATGGACGTGACCACCCGGTAGCCGCCGCGGCGCAGATTCTCCTCACGTTCCTGGGGTGAGCGGCCGAAGGCCGGTTGTTCCCGCCACCAGCTTTTGAAGTAGTCGCAGAAGAAGCCCCAGTCGTTGTGTTTCCGGGCGACCGAGACGCAGTCGTTCGGCGGGTGGGAGAGCTTGAGTTTGATCTTCGACTTCTTGGCGGTGACGGCCTGTTCCGCGGTGATCGACCCGATCTTGGCCATCTGGTCGACGACGTAGTTGCGCCGCTGGAGCGCTGCCCGCTGGTCCTTGGTCGCCGGGTCGTAGGCCGACGGGGCCTTGACCAGGCCGGCCAGCAACGCCGCCTCGGTGAGGGTGAGGTCCTTCGGCGACTTGGAGAAGAAGACCTGGGAGGCCGCGTAGATGCCGTAGGCGCGGTGGCCGAAGTAGGCGGCGTTGAGGTAGCGCTCCAGGATCTGGTCCTTGGTGAGCCGCTGCTCGACCTCGATGGCGAGGCGCATCTCGCGCAGCTTGCGGGAGGCGGTCTGCTCGGTGGCCTCGAGGGCCTGCTTCGGCGTCTTGGCGCCGTCCCGCAGTGCCATCCGCACGTATTGCATGGTCAGCGTGGACGCGCCCTGGGAGACGCCGCCCGCCTTCTGGTTGGCGACGAACGCGCGGGCCACGCCCTTGGCGTCCACGCCGTTGTGCTCGTAGAAGCGGGAGTCCTCGGAGGCCACGATCGCCTTGGTCATGTACGGCGACATGTTCGTCAGCGAGGTCTGCTTGCGATGCTCCTCGTAGAACATGGTGAGCAGGGTCTTGCCGTCGCCGGCGTAGACGTAGGTGCTCTGTGCCGGAGGTACCTCGGTGAGCTCCTCGGGCATGTTCTCCAGGGCTTCGGTGCCCGCCTTAACCCCCATCCCGGCCAAGGCGGCCAGGGGATAGGAGAGGCCGGCGAGGACCAGGCCCGCGATGAGCCCGGCCCGGATCAGGAGGGCGACTCTTCCGGCTACGCTCAGGCGTCGGTTCGTCACCCTTCGAAGGTATGACAAATGCCCTCACGTTAGCCCGGAACGCCCGAAGTGAGACTTAGCAGCGACCTGACCGAGATGTAGGCGGCGAGGCCGGTGGGACGGCAGCGGCGAGGCCGGCGGGACGGCAGCGGCGAGGCCGGCGGGACGGCAGCGGCGAGGCCGGCGGGACGGCAGCGGCGGGGCCGGCGGGCGGGGCGTAGGAGTAGAGCAGCGGCGACGGTGGCGGGGGCGTCGGGCATGCTGGGGCCATGACGTTCGATCTCGATCATCACGGCGACGCCGAGGTGGAGGCGGGCCTGGTCGATCTCGCGGTCAACGTGCGGCGGCAGGCGATGCCGGGCTGGCTGTCCGAGCCGATCGTGGAATCGCTGGGGAGTCTTGCCGCGTACCCGAATGCCTCTGCCGCGACAGCGGCCGTCGCCGCGCGGCACCGCCGGGACCCGGCCGAGGTGCTGCTGACCGCCGGTGCCGCGCAGGGCTTTGTGCTGCTCGCGCAGGCGTTGCGGGGCCGGCGGCGTCCGGTCGTGGTGCACCCGCAGTTCACCGAGCCGGAGGCCGCGCTGATCAATGCCGGTCATCAGGTCGAGCGGGTGCTGCTGCGCGAGGAGGACGGCTTCCGGCTTGATCCGGGGCTGGTGCCCGAGGAGTCCGACCTGGTCTTCGTCGGTAACCCCACCAACCCGACGTCGGTGCTGCACCCGGCCGCGGACGTGGCGAAGCTGGCCAGGCCGGGCCGCGTGCTGGTGGTGGACGAGGCTTTCGCGGACACCACGTACCGGCCGGGGGTCGTGGGTGAGCCGGAGTCGCTGGCCGGGCGGCGGGATCTGCCGGGTCTGGTGGTGCTGCGCAGCCTGACCAAGACCTGGGGGCTGGCCGGCCTGCGGATCGGCTATCTGATCGGTCCGGCCGACCTGGTGCCGCGGCTGGCTACCGCGCAGCCGCTCTGGGCGGTCTCGACGCCGGCGCTGGCCGCGGCGATCGCTTGCGCGTCGCCGGTCGCGGTCGCGGCCGAGCGTGAGATCGCGGTGCGGCTCGCGGCGGAGCGCGCCCACCTGGTGGACCGGCTGCGGCGAGTGCCGCGCGTCACGGTTGTGGGTGATCCGGCGTCGGCATTCGTTTGCGTACGCGTGACCGAAGCCGACCTCATCCGGATTGAGCTGCGCAAACGCGGCTACGCGGTGCGACGTGGCGACACGTTTCCGGGCCTGGGCCCGCAGTGGCTGCGGATTGCGGTGCGCGACACTGCCACCACAGACGGATTCGTGCAGACTCTGAGCGAAGTGATCGAGGAGCGACCGTGACGCTGGAGACCACCCTGGCGGCCATCCGGCCCGCCGACGAGGGCGCCATGACCGCCGCCCGCGAGTTGCAGGCGCGGCTGACCAAGCCCGCCGGTTCGCTGGGCGCCCTGGAGGAGCTTTCGGTACGCCTCGCCGGCCTGGCCGGTGCCTGCCCGCCGCCGCTGCCCGCACCGGCCACCGTCGCGGTCTTCGCCGGCGACCACGGCGTGCACGCGCAGGGCGTCACGCCCTGGCCGCAGGAGGTCACCGCGCAGATGGTGGCGAACTTCGTGGCCGGCGGGGCGGTGGTCAACGCGTTCGCCCGGGAGAACGGCGCGGACGTCATGGTGGTCGACGTCGGTGTGGCCATTCCGCTGCACGGCGGGGCGAACCTGCTGGACGCGAACGTGCGCCGCGGTACCCGGGACATGACCGTGACCGCCGCGCTGACCCGCGAGGAAGCCCTGGCCGCCGTCGAGATCGGCATCCGGGTCGCCGAGACGCTTGTCGACCAGGGTGCGAAGGCGCTGCTCACCGGCGACATGGGCATCGCCAACACGACACCGGCGGCGGCGCTGATCGCGGCCTTCACCGGTACCGAGGCGGGTGCCGCGACTGGGCGTGGCACGGGTGTGGACGACAAGACGTACGCCCACAAGATCACCGTGGTGGCCGCCGCCCTCGAACGGCACTCGCCGGACCCGGCCGACCCGCTCGGCGTGCTGGCCGCCGTCGGTGGCCTCGAGCACGCCGCCCTGACCGGCTTCATCCTCGGCGCCGCGGCCCGCCGGGTGCCCGTGATCATCGACGGGGTGATCGCGGCGTCGGCAGCGGTGGCCGCGGCCGCCTTCGCCCGGGACTCGGTGGCCGCGATGGTCGCCGGCCACCGGTCGGCCGAGCCGGGCGCCACCGTCGCCCTCGCCCACCTCGGCCTGGAACCGCTGCTCGACCTCGGCATGCGTCTCGGCGAGGGCAGCGGCGCGGTGCTGGCCCTGCCCGTCGTGTCGGCGGCGGTGCGCGTACTGCACGAGGTGGCGACGTTCGACTCGGCGGGAGTGTCGGAGAAGTGAGCCTCTATCCGATGGCATTGCGGCTCTCCGGGCGCCGTGTCCTGGTGGTCGGCGGCGGTTCGGTGGCCACCCGCCGGGTTCCGGCGCTGATCGCGGCCGGTGCACAGGTGGAGATCGTTTCGCCGGAGCTGACCCCGGCGCTGCGGGCGCACGTCGACGCCGGGCGGGCGGTCTGGACGCCGCGGCGCTTCGCACCGGGCGATGTGGCGGGTGCGTGGCTGGTGCACGTCGCTGTCGACGATCCGCAGGCGGCGGCCCAGGTGAGTGAGGCGGCCGAGGCGGAGCGCGTTTTTTGCGTACGGGCGGACGACCGCGACGCTGCGACAGCGTGGACTCCGGCCGTCACCCGCCACGGCCAGGTGACCGTGGCGGTGACCGACGGTGGCGACCGCCGCCGTGCGATGGCGGTCCGGGATCTGGTGGCGAACGCCCTCGAAGCCTCGCCGCCGGCCTCACCGGAGTTCAAGGGCGTGGCCCTGGTCGGTGGCGGCCCCGGCGATCCGGAGCTGATCACGGTCAAGGGGCGCCGCCTGCTGGCCGCCGCTGACGTGGTGGTCGCCGACCGGCTTGTCCCCGGGATGCTCCTCGGGGAACTGCGGCCCGAGGTCGAGCTGATCGACGCCGCCAAGATCCCGTACGGGCCGTCGGCCGCCCAGGAGGAGATCAACCGGATCCTGGTGGACCGGGCGTCGCAGGGAAAGTTCGTGGTCCGGTTCAAGGGCGGCGACAACTTCGTCTTCGGCCGCGGCGGCGAGGAGGCACAGGCCTGCACCCGGGCCGGCATCCCGGTGCTGGTGGTACCCGGGGTGACCAGCTCGATCGCGGCGCCCGCGCTCGCCGGTATCCCGGTCACCCACCGCGGGGTGGCGCACGAGTTCACCGTGGTCTCCGGGCACATCCCGCCGGATCACCAGGACTCGCTCGTCGACTGGGCCGCGCTGGCCCGGCTGCGGGGGACGCTCGTGGTGCTGATGGGGCTGAAGAACCTGGCGGTCATCGCCGAGCGCCTGATCGCCGAGGGCAGATCCGGTGAGACGCCGGTGGCGGTGGTGCAGGAGGGCTCGACGGCGCATCAGCGGTCGCTGCGAAGCACCCTGGGCGCGGTGGCCGCGGACGTGGCGACGGCGGGTATCCGCCCGCCGGCCGTCGTCGTGATCGGCGACGTGGTGACGGTGGCCGACGAGTTCACCCCGGCGGCCGGCTGACGAGTGCGCCCGGCTGGCGGAGCCGGGGCCGGCGTGTCACGAGGGCGGGGGCTTTGCTCGGCGTGCCGGAAGAAGGCTTTCGCCCGTACCCGAAGAACGGCGCCGGGCCAAAGATGGCCCGGCGCCGAAAGTGGGGTTTGTCAGTCCTCGGTGGGTTTGTCGTCGTCGGTGTCGTCGACGCCCAGCTCATCGAGGAACGTGCGGGCCCACCGTGCGACATCGTGGGTTCGCAGGTGCCGCTGCATGACGCGCATGCGGCGGCGGAGCTCGGGTTTCTCTGTCCCGACAGCCCGCAGCAGCGACTCCTTGACGCCGTCCGGGTCGTGCGGGTTGCAGAGGAACGCCTGGCGCAGCTCGGTGGCGGCCCCGGCGAACTCGCTGAGCACCAGCGCGCCCCCGGTGTCGCCGCGGCAGGCGATGTACTCCTTGGCGACCAGGTTCATGCCGTCGCGCAGCGGGGTCACCATCATCACGTCGGCCGCCGCATACATCGCGGCGAGCTCCTGCTTGCTGACCGACTGATGCAGGTAGTGCACGGCCGGCGTGCCGACCTTGCCGAACTCGCCGTTGATCCGGCCGACCTCGCGCTCCACCTTCACCCGCAGGGTCTGGTAGTGCTCGACCCGCTCCCGGCTGGGCGTGGCGACCTGCACCATCACCGCGTCGCCGACCTTCAGCTTGCCGTCGGCGAGCAGCTCGCGGAACGCCTTGAGGCGCAGCTCGATACCCTTGGTGTAGTCGAGGCGGTCGACGCCGAGGATCACCGTCTCCGGGTCACCCAGCTCGGCGCGGATCTGCTTGGCGCGGGCCTGCACCGACGGGTCGGCGGCGAGCCGTTCCATGTCGGCGGTGTCGATGCTGATCGGGAACGCGCCGGCTTTCACCTTGCGCCCGTCGACCTGGATCGACTGGCCCTCGTAACGCAGGCCAAGCAGGTGCCGCGCGAGCCGGACGAAGTTCTGCGCGGCGAGCCTCTGCTGGAAGCCGACCAGGTCGGCGCCGAGCAGCCCGCGCAGGATCTCGGCGCGGAACGGCATCTGCATGAACAGCTCGATGGGCGGGAACGGGATGTGCAGGAAGAACCCGATCCGCAGGTCCGGGCGCATCTCCCGGAGCATCGACGGCACGAGTTGCAGCTGGTAGTCCTGCACCCAGACGGTGGCTCCCTCGGCGGCGACCTCCGCGGCGGCCTGGGCGAACCGGTGGTTGACCACCCGGTACGTCTCACGCCAGCGCCGCTTGTAGACAGGTGTCTCGACCGCGTCGTGGTAGAGCGGCCAGATCGTGGCGTTGGACTGGCCCTCGTAGTAGCGCTCCAGCTCCTCGCCGCTGAGTGGAACCGGGTGGATGTGGATGCCCTCGAGCTCGAACGGCTCGGGCGCGGCACCGTCGCCGCCCGCCCAGCCGATCCAGGTACCGCGGTGCTCCGTCAGGACCGGGTGCAACGCCGTGACGAGGCCTCCAGGACTGGGACGCCACTGTTTCTCACCATCCGGCGTCGTCACTTCGTCCACGGGTAGACGGTTGGCGACGACGACGAAGGAACTTCGTTGGGCCACGCTGAGTACACCTCCGAGTGGTTTCTGTTCCCAACGCGAGCTTACTTTGCGTAAGCTCTCGCTTTCTCATTGCCCTCCGGTCCGGAACCGGTAAGGGTGTTCTTCCCTGCTTTCCCCCGGTCAGTCCTGGCTGGTGGAGAACCGTGATGGACCGGCTGGGGCGCGGGTGCCATCCTGAGCCGGTGACCCCCCTCGATGATCATCCCCAGCAGCGGCGGCCTTTGTTCTTCCCTGTGGTGATCGCCACCGCGCTGCTCACGATCATCGGCATGGTCGGCGGCTATCTGCTGGCTCAACATCGTTCCGGTGAGCAGCCCGATCCGGCGCCGACGCCCACGCTCGGCCTGGTCAACGGCCCGCTCTGCCCGAAGCAGACCCAGCGGATGGGCGCGGAGCACGGCGCCAGCGGCGAGCTGCGGGAGGTGCTGGAGGTGCGTACGGTCCGCAAGACAGTGGTCTGGATCTGCCAGGACCGGGCGGGTCAGCTCTTCTACCACGCCAACAAGGGCGGTACGGATGCCAAGTGGGAAGAGGGGAAGACCGCTCTGTTCCTCAGCAACGCCTGGCCCGAGGGCGACGAGGGCTACGCGGTCGAGGCGTGGGACGGCAACGTCTTCTCGGTGAACCACGAGCGGCTGCTGATCACGTACTCGGACGGCACTCAGGAGGAGCAGAAGGTCGCCGGGGAGTAAGCGCACCGGGGTTGGTGTTCGTACGGTGACGGCACCTGGAAAGATTGTCCTTTGATTCCGGCACCGCCATCCAACCGCCCCACCCACCGCCCATGAGCGGACTGACGACTGACAACCACGATCTCGGAGGTAGGGCACACCGTGGCCCAGTACATCTACGTCCTGGAAAAGGCGCGCAAGGCGCACGGCGACAAGGTCGTGCTCGACAATGTGACGCTGAGCTTCCTGCCAGGCGCCAAGATCGGTGTGGTCGGCCCGAACGGCGCGGGTAAGTCCAGCCTGTTGCGGATCATGGCCGGGCTCGACATTCCGAGCAACGGCGAGGCCCGGCTCATGCCCGGCTACTCCGTCGGCATGCTCGCGCAGGAGCCGCCGCTCAACGAAACGAAGACCGTCCTCGGCAACATCGAGGAGGCGGTCGCGGAGACCAAGGCCCAGCTGGAGCGGTTCAACAAGATCGCCGAGCAGATGGCCACCGACTACTCCGACGAGCTGATGGAAGAGATGGGCAAGCTGCAGGAGGAGCTCGACCACGCCGACGCGTGGGACATCGACTCCAAGCTGGAGCTGGCGATGGACGCACTGCGGTGCCCGCCGCCGGACGCCGACGTCACCCAGCTCTCCGGTGGTGAGCGCCGCCGGGTCGCGCTCTGCAAGCTGCTGCTCGAGGCGCCCGACCTGCTGCTGCTCGACGAGCCCACCAACCACCTGGACGCCGAGAGCGTGCACTGGCTGGAGCAGCACCTGGCCAAGTACGCGGGCACCGTCCTGGCGATCACCCACGACCGGTACTTCCTGGACAACGTGGCCGGCTGGATCCTCGAGCTGGACCGCGGCCGGGCGATCGGCTACGAGGGCAACTACTCCACGTACCTGGAGAAGAAGGCGGCCCGTCTCTCGGTCGAGGGCCGCAAGGACGCCAAGATGAAGAAGCGCCTCTCCGAGGAGCTCGAGTGGGTGCGGTCGAACGCCAAGGCGCGCCAGACCAAGAGCAAGTCCCGCCTCGACCGCTACGAGGAGATGGCCGCCGAGGCGGAGAAGACCCGCAAGCTGGACTTCGAGGAGATCCAGATCCCGCCGGGTCCCCGTCTGGGCAGCACCGTCATCGAGAGCAACGACCTGGTCAAGGGCTTCGACGGGCGGGTGCTGATCAACAACCTGTCGTTCTCGCTGCCGCGCAACGGCATCGTCGGCATCATCGGCCCGAACGGCGTCGGCAAGACCACGCTGTTCAAGACCATCGTGGGCCTGGAGCAGCCGGATTCCGGATCGGTGCGGGTCGGCGAGACGGTCAAGCTGTCGTACGTCGACCAGAGCCGGGCCGGCCTCGACCCCACCAAGACGGTGTGGGAGGTCGTCTCCGACGGGCTCGATCACATGATGGTCGGCAAGGTCGAGATGCCGTCGCGGGCCTACGTGGCGGCGTTCGGCTTCAAGGGACCGGACCAGCAGAAGCCGACGAAGGTCCTCTCCGGCGGTGAGCGCAACCGGCTCAACCTCGCGATGACGCTGAAGATCGGCGGCAACGTGATCCTGCTCGACGAGCCGACGAACGACCTCGACGTCGAGACGCTCTCCAGCCTGGAGAACGCCCTGCTCGAGTTCCCCGGCTGCGCCGTGGTCATCTCCCACGACCGGATGTTCCTGGACCGGGTCGCCACGCACATGCTGGCCTGGGAGGGCACCGAGGAGCAGCCGGACAAGTGGTTCTGGTTCGAGGGCAACTTCGACGCGTACGAGAAGAACAAGATCGACCGTCTCGGGGCTGAGGCCGCCCGCCCGCACCGGGTCACCTACCGCAAGCTCACCCGTGACTGATCGATTCATCTACGACGTGCCCGTGCGCTGGTCCGACATGGACGCGTACGGGCATGTCAACAACGCCCGCTTCCTCACGCTGTACGAGGAGGCGCGGGTGGCGATGTTCTTCGTCGGCGCCAAGCAGCACGGGCTCGGCTCCTTCGAGGAGGGCATCGTGATCGCCCGCCACGAGATCGACTATCTGCGGCCGATCGACTTCGGTGATCCGGTGCGCGTCGAGATGTGGGTCTCACAGCTGCGGGCGGCCTCGTTCACCGTCTCCTACGATCTCTTCGACGACGGTGTGCTGGCCAGCCGGGCGAAGTCGGTCTGTGTGCCGTACAACCTGGTCAAGGGCCATCCCCGGCGGTTGTCCGAGGCGGAGAAGAAGTTCTTGGCGCCGTACACCGAGGTTCGGTCATGAGTTCGCACGGCCTGCTGGGTGTTCCCGACGCAGGCGCCTTCCTGGCCCGGTTGACCAGGTTGGATCCGGCGGCTCCGGTGCGGTTGCGGTCGTCGGGCGGGCGGACCGCGCTGTGGGCCCAGCTGCCCTGGGACGTGCTGGTCACCCGTGAGGTGGCCGGTGCGGGGCCGGGTGACGCCACGGTCTCGGCGGGAGAGCTGCTCGCGGTGCTCGCCGCCGGCGGGGAGAGCCTGCCGGAACGGCGGGACACGCAGTGGCGCTGGCCGTTGCCGCCGGTTGCCAGCCGGGCCGTCGAGTCGATCTCCGGTGCGGAACTCGCCCGGCTCGCGACAGCGGCGGCCGGGACCCTCCGGGAGATCTCGGCCGGCGGTGTGTCCGGGCGGGCCGTCGGTCAGCGCGCTGTGCGCGACGCGCTTCTTGATCACGTCGCGCTCGTTGTCACGCCGGAGGGCGGTGCGCCCGTCCAGATCTCTCAGCGCCTCGTTCAGGCGGTCGCGCGGATGGGTTTTCTGGGCCCGAAAGACACCGAGGCCGCTGAGGCGAGAGTTCGCGTCGCCGGGAGCTGGGTGGGAATTTCTGCACCATATGGAGTAGCGTGGCGACAGAGCGTGCATAAATTGACCGTTATGCCGATGCCGAGTCACCCGAAAGGGTGACGCCATATCGTTCTTCTGGTCCCGCCCTCCGGTTGGGGGGATGACCTTCACCGGCTGTACGGGTACCGTCGGCCCTCGGATCCCCCGCAACGTCCGGCAGGGGGTCTGTTGGGGAGTGAGGTGCACACGATGCCGTGGTGGTCATGGCGTCCGGGATCGGCCGCGGGTGACGAGCCGGATACTGGTGGCGAGGTTGCGGTGCAGAGCACCGTCCGCGTCGGTGTCCCGGCCCAGCGGGAGCCGGGCCGTACCGGAGTTCCGTCCGAACTGTCCTCGACCGGATCATGCGAAACGGTTTCCGTGGTGTCGCTGGCGCGCATCGGCAAAGCGCTGGACCTGCTCGACATCCGTTTCCTCGCCGACGGTGGCGGCAGCCTCCTGGCGATGTGGGAGCGGCATGCCGTCCTGTTCACGCTCGAGGGCCCGGACGACGAGATCCTGGTGATGCGGGCCCGTCCGCACGCGACGGTCCCGCCTGATTGGGCCGACCGTGCGTACCGCGTGGTCAACGAGTGGAACCACACCCGGCGGTTCTGCAAGGCGTATGTGGGTGATCCCACCGAGCGGGGGCAGCTCCCGATATACGCGGAGCTGCAGGTGCCCCTCGCCGCGGGTGCGCACGACCCGCTGCTGGTCGAGATGCTCGACTGCGGCGCGGCCGTCGCCACCTCGTTCGTGGATTGGCTCCACGACGAAGGAGCTCTGTTGTAGCAGGCTCCGATTCGCCGGCCTGGCGAATCGGAGCCGTTGGCTTGTCAGCTCAGGGGGAACATGCCTACGCGGCCGTGGTATTCGCGGCCGAGCTGGTCGGTGTCGGAGCCGACGAGCAGGCCCTCGGGGACGGTGAGGAACGCGCGGACGCCGACGCCCCGGGAGCGGGTCGGGTTCCACGGCAGCGCCTTGCCCGTGCTCGGGCTCACCGCGCCGATGCCCGGGCGTGCAACAGCGCCGGGCCCCGGGCCGTTGCCGTCGGTGCCGTACGGGTTGTCGAACCAGCGCTGGTGCCCGCCGAGGTAGACGGCCGGTCCGGTGATCGCGACCGCGTACAGGGAGTCGCCGCCCGTACGCTGCACCCATGTCGGGTTGTGCCGCCCGATGCCGCGGGTCTCGAACCGGGCCGCCGAGTCGCACAGCTTCTGCGCCGACGACGCCCGGCCGGTCGCGGCGACCACGATGTACGACGCGTCCGGCGAGAACTTGACCTGCCGCAGGTAGGTGTCGAAGCCGTTCATGCACATCGGCTTGTACGCGTCGGTGTACCAGTTGGTCAGCGCCGCACCGGGGCCTCCGACGTCGAAGAGCGCGATCTGCGTACGGTCGCTGCCGCCCGACCGCAGGAAGGCGCCGACGGCAACCAGCTTGCGCCCGTCGGGTGATACGTCGAAGTGCTCGACGCGGGTGCGCTTCAATCCCGGGCCGGCAAGACGGGGGTCGAAACCCTGGTCGACAGCGCCGGTGTTCGCGTTGAGCCGGGCCAGGCCGACCCGCTGCACCCCGTTGATCGCCGAGAACGTGCCACCGGCGTAGAGCCGTTCGCCGCGGACCGCCAGTGCCCGGATGTCGCCCCAGTTCGCCGAGGCCCGGAACGAGCCGACCCGCTCACCGCTGCTCACCGAGAGCCGGGTCAGCGAGCGCTGCGCGACACCGTTGACGCTCTTGAAGGCGCCACCGACGTAGACCGAGTGGTCGGGCCCGGCCGCGAGCGAGTAGATCGCGCCGTCGACCTGCGGTGCGAAGGTACGGATCGCACCGTCCCGCAGGCCGAACGCGAAGATGTTCTTGCGGGCCAGGGTCTGCCGCCGGCTGCTGTCGGCGACCTTGGTGAAGGCGCCGGCGACCACGACGGTGTCGCCGACCAGCGCCAGCGCCCAGACCGTTCCGTCCAGCACGTGTGGGGTGAAGTCGACCGGATTGGCGGACACCACCGCCGAGTGGGCACGGTCAGCGACCGCCGGCGGCGCTGAAACCAGCGCCGGGACGGCGACGACCGCGGTGGCGGCGGCAGCGAGCAGGCGACGACGCATGAAACGGCTCTCCCGGGATTGTGAGTGACAATCCGATCAACGAGCCACCGCCGGGCGCGACACTCCAGGATGACATTCCGGTCAGTGCGCGGGCTCCGCGGAATCCATGGTGTTCACCATGAAATAGGCCGCACGCTCCAGATAGTCCCAGAGGGCGGAGTGGTGCGGCTCGGGCAGGCCGAGCGAGTCCACAGCGACCCGCATGTGGTGCAGCCAGGCGTCGCGGGCGGCCGGGTCGACCCGGAACGGCGCGTGCCGCATCCGCAGCCGGGGATGCCCGCGGCTGGCCGAGTAGGTGTTCGGGCCGCCCCAGTACTGCATCAGGAACAGCGCGAACCGGTCCTCGGCGGGCCCGAGGTCCTCCTCCGGGTACATCGGGCGCAGCAGGGGGTCTCCGGCGACACCCTCGTAGAACTTGGCCACGAGGCGGCGGAACGTGGGTTCGCCGCCGACGGCGACGAAGAAGCTGGCCTCATCCGGTACGGGTGCACTCACCGTTCCATCCTGCCAGGCGTTACGAGCGTTCGGGTGTGACGCTCGTCGGGGTGCGCTGCGCCGCGGCCGCCGCAGCCGCCTCGGCGTCCTGAGCCTGTGCCTCCGCCACCGCCGCGGTGAACGTCGCCGGGCTGGGCCAGACCGCCGCGAGCAGTCCCATCGCGATCGTGCCGGCGATGCTCCAGACACCCACCACCAGCGGCAGCCAGAACACTTCGGCGAGCAGCCCGGTGAGCATCACACCGCCGAACTGGCTGAGCTGGACTCCGCTGTTGACCACGCCGAACGCGCGGGCCCGGTAGCCGTGCGGCAGGGCCAGCGCGAACGTCGCGTTCAGGGTCGGCATCAGCGAGCCGGTGGACAGGCCGGAGATCAGCACCAGCAGCGCGACAACGGGTGCCGGTGGCCCGGCCAGCGACGGGGTCAGGGCCAGCGGGGTGATGACCGCCAGGGCCGGGATCAGCCGAGCCCGGCGGCTCTCCGGCACGAGCCGGTTGAACAGGACCCCGCCGATCACGAAGCCGAGCGGGCCGGCCGCCATGATCATGCCCTGGTCGAGGCCCAGGACGGTGGGGTCGCGGGTCCCCTCGGCGGCCCATGCGGCGGCCAGGCCCTCCGGGACGATGGCGAACACGGTGATCGTGTAGACGACGATGGTGATCGAGCGCAGGGCGGGGCGGCCGAACACCATCCGGAAGCCTTCGGCGGTCTCGCGTACGAGGTGGTGCTCCTCCGGCCGGCTGTCGGCCGCCGGCCGGCGCCGCACCCCGAACGCGATGATCGCCGCCGAGAGGGCGAAGGTGAGGGCGTCGATGCCGAGGGCCACCTGGGGGGTGAGCGCCACGGCGACCGCGGCACCGGTCAGGTAGCCGACCACCTGGGCGGCCTGTGAGGTGGTCTGTGTGGTGGCAAGCGCGAGGGTCAGCCGGTTGCGGCCGACCACCAGCGGCAGCAGCGCCGAGCGGGCCGCCTGCGTCGGCGGCGCGCCCATGCCGGAGAGGAAGAGCAGCGTCAGCATCACCGGGATGGGCATGTCCGGCACCAGCAGGAGCGCGACCAGGACCATCCGGCACAGGTCCGCGACGATCATCACTCGCCGGTACGGGTACCGATCGGCGAGCGTGGCGAGCAGCGGCCCGAACAGCCACGGCACATACCCGATGGCGAAGGACGCGGCGGAGAGCAGCACCGAGTTGCTCTGCTGGTAGACCAGGACGGTGACCGCGGCCCTCGAGAGGTAGTCACCGATCCAGTTGACGACTGTCGAGAGATAGAGCGCCCGGTACTCACGCAACCCGAAGATGTCCCTGAATGTAACTGGATCTTCACGTTGCGTGACCACGTCGGCCGTATCACCCGGCCGTGCGGGGTGTTCGGACACCGAGCCCTCCATCGCTGTCGACGATCGCCAAGGGCCGGCGACGGCGCGCTATACACAGAATCTTGTAGCGGATTCTGCCCGATCGTCCGAGTCCTCGCTAGGGCAGTTGGGGTAAAAATCGGCCATTTGGTCTAGGGTGAAAACCTCGTTCGTGGCGTAGGCGCAGGTCAGGTAGCGCCACCCGGGCGCTGGTCACCCATCGAAGATGAGGAATCCTGCGGCCCGGTGAACCAGGCCGGCGGGATGGCGCTGCGCGGTCCGAGCCGCGACGCGGCGATCCGCTCCGAGATGCCCGAGGCGTCGAGCGCCTCGGTCAGAGCACGGCGCAACTCCCGCTGGACGATCGGCTGGCTGTCCGCGGTGGTCTTCGCGATCGTACGAATGACCGCGCCGTCGACCGTCAGCTGCTCGACGCCGACCACGTCCGGCGGCTCGAGGAACTCGGTCTGGTGCTCCGGCTCGGACGCGACCGCCTCGGCCGCCGCCTTGAGCACACCGACCGCCTCCTCGGCGTTGACGAAACCGATCGGGATGTCGATCACCACCATGGCCCAGCCCTGGCTCTTGTTGCCGACCCGGACGATCTCGCCGTTGCGGATGTACCAGAGGACACCGCGCGCGTCGCGGACCGTGGTGATCCGCAGGCCGACACTCTCCACCACGCCGGTGGCCTCGCCCAGGTCGACCGTGTCGCCGACGCCGTACTGGTCCTCCAGGAGCATGAACAGACCGGCTATCAAGTCCTTGACCAGGCTCTGCGCGCCGAAACCGATAGCGACGCCGACGATGCCGGCGCTGGCCAGCAGCGGTCCCAGGTTGAAGCCGAGCTCACCGAGGACCAGCAGGCCGGCCATCGTGAAGATCACCGCGCTGACGAAGCTGCGCAGCACCGAGCCGATCGCCTCCGCCCGCTGGCGGCGGCGCTCCGGGATGAACTGGCCCTCCTCGGCGGTGGCCGCCACTTTCTCCTTGAGCGGCCGCAGCAGCGCGGGCATCGCGGCGCGTGAGCCGCTCTGAGCCAGCCGGTCGATGGCCCGGTGCAGCAGCCACCGGATCAGCATCGCGACCACGATGATCCCGATTATCCGGAGCGGCTTGATGATCACCACGTAACTGCTCGACGCCAGCCACTGGTTGTCGGTCCACTCGAGGATCCGGCTGCACAGCACGTCCGAGTTGCACGACTCGGAGATCACCGGCGTCTGGAAGACATCCACGGTGCTGCTGGGCTTGGGGTTCGGGACGGTAGAAGCGAGAGGAAACACGGGTAGTCAAGCTACCGGGTCGGGGTGGGGCAAGACCTCAGACGTTTACCGCGTGGCCACAGATTGTGCTCGCAATTTGGTTATTCATCAGGGACTATTACCGCACGGGCTTCGGTAGCGAGGCGCGCATCACACACGTATGGGCTATGGGAGCGGTTAGCAGCAACAGCCACCGGAAGGGTGATCGCGATGCCTGACATACGACCCACAGTGGGCTCTTCCGCGTTAGTGCTGAACGCTACCTACGAGCCGCTGTGCGTCGTATCGGTGCGTCGGGCGACCATCCTCCTGCTGACTGCCAAGGCGGAGTGCGTCTCCGACGGCGACGGCATGCTGCACAGTGCGCACCAGACCCTCCCCGTTCCCTCGGTGGTCCGCCTCACCAGGTATGTGAAGGTTCCGTACCGGACGCACGTCGGTCTCTCCCGCCGGGCCATCTTCGCCCGTGACGGCGGCCGCTGCGCCTACTGCCGCGGCTCCGCCGAGACCATCGATCACGTCTTCCCGCGCAGCCGTGGTGGTCTGCACGCCTGGGAGAATGTGGTGGCCGCCTGTGCCAAGTGCAACCACAGCAAGGGCGACAAGACCCCGGCCGAGCTGGGCTGGCGGCTGCACTCCCCGCCTGCCGCACCGCGCGGTGTGGCCTGGCGGGTGCTCGGCCACCGCACACCGGATCCCCGCTGGAGGGACTGGCTCGATCTGCCGGCTCCGGTCGAGGTCGAGGCGGCGTAACGCCAAGGCGGCGTGCGCCGCCTTTTTCACGCCTCGCCGCCGCCTCGTCGCCGGCTTTTGGGGGGCGCCTCTCACACCTCCCGGGAGTCGACCAGGGAGGCGAAGACGATGATGTTGTCGGCGTACCCCTCGCGGCCGCCCAGCCACTTCCCGCCGCACGTCATCAGCCGCAGCGACGGCCGGCTGTAATCGCCGTAGACCCGATCCATCGGCAGCTGATCCTTGTCGAACTTCTCCACGGTGTTCACCTCGAAGACGGCCACCGAGCCGTCCTCGCGCGCCACCTCGATCTCCTGCCCGGGCTTCAGCTCGTTCAGCTCGTGGAAGACCGACGGCCCGGTACGCGTGTCCGCGTGCCCCACGATCAGCGCCGGGCCGAACTGTCCCGGGGTGGGCCCGCCGTCGAACCAGCCGGCCTCGTTGTGCCGTTTCAGCGGTGGCACGTCGATCGAGCCGTCGTTCGCCCGCCCCACCTCGAGGATCGGCGCGGACACCCCGATGGAGGGGATCTCCAGCCGTTCCGGGCGGCTCGGTTCGAGCACCGGGAAGGAGCGGGGCGGCGGCTTGTCCGGCCCGCGGAAGAGGTCACCGAGGTCGAAGCCGGTGGCGGCGCCGAGGCCCATGCCCACCACGAACAGACCGAGAAACAGCAGCACCAGGGCGATCGCGCCGATCGGCCCGGCCCGGCGCCCGCGCCGGGGCCGGGGTTTCACCCCACCGCGGGGACGGGGGACCCGAAAGGGCGAACGACCCTGTACGGGCGGCGTGGGCGGCAACGGGCCCGTCACCACCCCGGGCGGCGGGGCGGTGATCACCTGGGCCGGTCGCTTGTGCTGAACGGCCTTCGGCACCCGGCCGGATCCGCTGGTCACCGCGGCCTCAGCCGTGACGCCGGCGACGCAGGGCCAGAACGCCGAGGACCGCCCCGGCCGCGATCGTCGCCATCCCGGAGCCGATCAGGATCGGCGCGGTGGCGTCCTGAGCGGTGCCACCGCCGCCGGTGGCCGGCCCGCGGGTGGGTTCGACCTTCGCCAGCACGTGCAGCGTGCTCGTCGCGGTCCGCCCGTCGGGGCATTTCAGGGTGACCGGGTAGTCGCCGGCCTCGGTCGACGCCGGGACCTCCGCGTTCGCGGTGAGGAACCCGAACTCCGGCTGCACGATGACCGATCCGATCGGCTCCGAGGTGACCGTCGCCGGTTCCAGGTTGTCGTCGCAGGACGCGCGCAGCGCGAGATCGTCCCCGGCGGGCACGGTGCTCGGGTTGAGCTCGACGAAGACGGCCGCTGCGGCGTGCGCGGCCGGGGTGTTCCACAGGGCTGGTGCAAGAGGTACGGCCAGACCCGCGACCAGCACCGCGGCAGCGGCCGGGACGGACATGCGCATGGAATCCCCCTCCTGCCGTCCGCGGCCGAAAAGACACGGACGGCGCGTGAGGGTGATTTTCGCACCTCCGAGCACATTCCGCGTAGATCCCGACGGCGTGAGACCCCGGTTCGAGACCCGACGCTCCGGGACGACACGCGCTCCGCTACCGTGATTGTTGTTCAGAATCAAGAGGATCACCGGCGCCTGGGGGCGTTCAGTTGTCAGTCATCAGCACCGTCCTGGTCTTTGTGATCATTCCGGCCGCCGTCATCGGTGCGGTCGCTGCGCTCGTGCTCGGCAGCTCCGACCGGAGTAAGCAGGCACGCCGTTACCGGCCCGGCCGGCCCTACGACTTCCCGCCGATGTGGTTCGCCGCCACGCCGGAGCGTGCCATCGCGGCGGCGGACGGACAGCACGGGCTGGTCATCGAGGACAGTTCCGGCGCTCCGGTCCGGCCCGGCCCGACAGGAGGCGCAAGTGACAAGTGGTGAGATCGCCCAGCTGGAGCAGTCCGCCGACGGTCCCTTCACGACCCGTCAGCTGCTCCGCCTCGACGAGGCGCTCCGGATCGCCGACCAGGTGACCGGCCTCACCTTCAGCATCTACCTCGGTGACCTGGAGGAACCCGTCCGGGCCAGCGCCGAGGAGCTGCACCGCCGGATCAGCGGCCACCAGCGCGCGATCCTGGTCGCGGTCTCGCCGAGCCAGCGCCAGCTGGAGATCGTCACCGGCTCCGAGGCGCGCAAGCGGATCTCGGATCGCGACGCGAAGCTCGCCGGGCTGTCGATGGCGGCCTCGTTCACCGGCGGCGACCTGGCCGGCGGCCTGCTGATCGGCATCGACCAGCTGGCCACCCACGCGGGCCGGAACTAGCCCCAGAGGGCAGGCGTGATCCGCACCGGGTAGGGAGCGTCGAGCTTCGCCTGCGCGGTGCCCTCGACGCCGCCCGCCGGGCGGTAGTCCGCGCCGTCCAGCGTGTGCACACGCAGCGCCGGGCCCGGCTCCACCCGCCAGTAGGCGGGGATGCCGGCCCCGGCGTACAGCGCGGGCTTGAGCAGGCGGTCGTAACGCCGGGTCTCGGCGGACTCGACCTCCACCACCAGCGCCACGTCGGCCGGGTCCACCCAGATCGCGCCGGACGAGTGCGGGCGCAGGACGGTGACGTCGGGGACCAGGTTGCTGTCGCCGATCTCGATGCCGAGCCGGGCGCACACCCACCAGCCGGGCGGTGCGGCCGCTCGCAGGGTGCTCACCACCGCCTCGACGAGGGCGTCGTGCGCCTCGTCCATCGGCGGGCTGACGTGCAGGCTGCCGTCGACGATCTCGTACCGGTGCCCGTCCTGCGGGAACAGGTGCAGATCGGGTTCGGTCCACCGGCCCTCCGGTGCGCTCCACCGCACCGGGGCACCCTGGCTCAGCATGGTCACGGGCCACCTCCATCACCGCGGAGTGCCAGACTACTCACACAGTGTTGTTCCAGACGTGTTACGCAACGGCAATTCCGGACAATGCGAAAGGTCCCCACTCCGGTGGACCGGAGCGGGGACCTCAGTCGCCGGGCGTGTCAGCCTGCCGAGCGATCCGTCTCCCGGGCCTTGAGAGCCCGCAGGATCCCGTCACGCCCCTCCGCCACCAGGCGGCGCAGCGACGCCGGCTGACCGTTGCGCTTCAACCAGGCGTCGGTGAGCGCCACGGTCTCCTCGCTGATCTGGAAAGCCGGGTAGGCCAGGGTGGCGAACTCCTGCGCGGGCTCACTGTCCGATCGGGCCCACACCTCACCCACAACGTCGAAGAACTTTTCGGCGTACGGCTCCGTGAGCGCCACCTGCCGGGTGCTCTGGAAGCCCTGGAGCAGTGACCGGTTCAGCCAGTTCGGCGGCGCCTGCGGACCGGTCAGCTCGGCCCAGACCCGCGCCTTGTTGGCCGGCGTGGGCAGCAGCGCCCGGGCGATCGCCGCCTCCCGCTCACCGCTGGCGGTACGGTCCGACGCGAGCTCGGCCTCGATCTCCTCGTCGGTGGCGGCACCCAGCGCGGCGAGCGCCTGGAGCAGGCTCCACCGCAGCTCGGTGTCGACCACCAGGCCCTCCGGCCGGGACTCCCCACTCAGCCAGCCGCGCAGCTCGACCGCCTGCTCAGCGGTCCGCGAGGCGGTGATGAACGACCGTGCCCAGGTGAGCTGCCAGCCGCTGCCCGGCTCGGCGGCCGCGACCTGCGACCGGGCCAGGTCGGCGAGCATTCCCCAGCCGGTCGGGGCCCACGCCGGGTCGGCGAAGCTGTTCAGCGCCATGGCCGCCTGCCGCAGCGTGGCCGTGCTCAGGTTGACGTCGGTCTCGGCCGGCAGCCCGGAGACGACCAGGGCCACGTAGTCGCGGGCCGCCATCTCGGCGTCCCGCAGCATGTCCCAGGCCGCGGCCCAGCACAGTGCCCGGGGCAGCGAGGACTCGAATCCGGCGATGTGGTGCACCAGGGTGCCGAGCGAGCGCTCGTCGAGGCGCAGCTTCGCGTAGGTCAGGTCCTCGTCGTTGAGCAGCAGGACGTCCGGTGCCTTCACCCCGGTCAGGGCCGGGATCGCCGTACGCTCGCCGGCCACGTCCGCCTCGATCAGCTCGCGCCGGACCAGGCGGTCGCCGTCCAGGTCGTACAGGCCGATGCCGATCCGGTGCGTCCGCAGGGTCGGGTAGTCGGCCGGCGCCTCCTGGCTCACGACGACACTCGTGTAACGCCCCTCGGCGTCCAGCTCGACGATCGGGCGCAGCGTGTTGACCTGAGCCGTCTCCAGCCACTGCGCGGCGAACTTGCGCAGCTCGCGGCCGGACGCCGTCTCCAGCTCGGTGAGCAGGTCGTCGAAGGTGGCGTTGCCCCAGGCGTGCTTGGCGAAATACGCCCGCAGGCCGGTGAGGAACGGGTCCAGCCCCACGTAGGCGACCAGCTGCTTGATGACGCTGGCGCCCTTGGCGTACGTGATGCCGTCGAAGTTGACCTCGACCGCTTCCAGGTCCGGCATCTCGCAGTAGACCGGATGGGTGGAAGAGAGCTGGTCCTGCCGGTAGCCCCAGGACTTGCGGATGGACAGGAACGTCGACCAGGCGTCGGTGAACCGGGTGGCGTGCGTGTTGCACCAGTGGCTGGCCCACTCGGCGAACGACTCGTTCAGCCACAGGTCGTTCCACCAGCGCATGGTGACCAGGTCACCGAACCACATGTGCGCCAGCTCGTGCAGGATCGTGTTGGCCCGCTGCTCGTACTCGTAGTCGGTGACCTGCGAGCGGAAGATGTAGTGCGACTCGGCGTGGGTCACGCAGCCGAAGTTCTCCATCGCGCCGGCGTTGAAGTCCGGAACCCAGAGCTGGTCGTACTTCGGCAGCGGGTAACGCACCCCGAACTGCTCGTGGAAGAAGTCGAAGCCCTGCTTGGTGATCTGGAAGAGATCGTCGGCGTCGAGGTAGCGCGCCATCGAGGCACGGCAGAAGACGCCCAGCTCGATGCCGTCGTGCGAGTCGCGGACCTCGTGGTACGGCCCCGCGCAGATCGCCGTGATGTAGGTGCTCATCCGGGCGGACGTGGCGAAGTGGACCTTCTTGGCGCCGGGTCCGGCCGCCTCCTCGGTGTCCACGGGCATGTTGGACACGACCTTCCAGTGCGCCGGCACCGTGGCACGCCACGTGAAAACGCTCTTCAGGTCGGGCTGGTCGAAACACGCGTAGGTGCGCTGCGCGTCCGCGGTCTCGAACTGGCTGTAGAGGTAGACCTCCTTGTCGACCGGGTCGGGGCTGCGCTGCAACCCCTGGCCGCTCGCGGAGTACTTGAAGTCGCCGTCGACGACGAGCGTGTTCTCGGCGGCGAGCCCGGACAGCGGCAGGCCGTTCTCGGCGGACCAGGCACCGAGGTCGACCGGCGCGCCGTTGAGGGTCGCCGAGCGGATCGTCGCGGCGGCAGCCTCGACGAAGGTCGTAGCGCCCGGCTCGCTGCACCGGAAGGTGATCACCGTGGTGGACCGGAACGTGTCGGAGCCGGGATTGCCGTGCCCGTCGGTCAGGTCAAGCGTGATGTCATACCCGGTCACCTCGAGCAATCGGCCACGCTCCGCAGCCTCGACCTGGGTCAGGTTGTGAACTCCGGCCACGTGCACTCTCCTTCGAGCTGACTGCGTTTGTCTCGCAGCCTATGCGGCGACGGCGACGTAACTCACCCCGACCGGGTACCGATGAAGGAGGATCATCGAAGAATGACTCAACGCGCCACCGTCGACATGTGGTTCGACCCGCTCTGTCCGTGGGCCTGGATCACCTCCCGCTGGCTGCTCGAGGTGGAGAAGGTCCGCCCCCTCGACATCCGGTTCAACGTGATGAGCCTGTCCGTCCTGAACGAGGGACGCGACGAGCTCCCGGAGCGCTACAAGGAAATGCTGGCCAAGGGCTGGGGCCCCGTGCGGGTCTGCATCGCCGCCGCGGAGGCGGCCGGCCCGGAGGTGCTGCGTGACCTCTACACCGCGCTCGGCACCCGCATCCACCTGCAGAAGTACGAGATCGACGACGAGAAGCTCTACACCGAGGCGCTGACCGAGGCCGGCCTCGACCCGGCGCTGGCCGCCGCGGCCGGCACCGACGCCCGCGACGAGGCGCTGCGGGCCAGCCACAACGCCGGGATGAAGCCGGTCGGCACCGACGTCGGAACTCCGGTGATCCACGCGCCGGGCCCCAACCCGGGCGAGACCGTCGCCTTCTTCGGCCCGGTCATCACCCCGGCCCCGAAGGGTGAGGCGGCGGGCAAGCTCTGGGACGGTGTCGTTCTGGTCGCCGCGACCCCGGGCTTCTACGAACTCAAGCGCAGCCGGGACCTCGACCCCATCTTCGACTGAGACACCTCGGTTGCGGTTGAGGGGCAACCCCTCAAAAGTGCGACTCTTCGCCGTCCACCGGTCGTTGGATGAGGTGATGTACACCTCATCCAACGCGGAGGCGGGCATGTCGGAGAGCGAATCGGTGGCGACGTCGACCATCGGTGTCCAGCGCGGTGACTGGGCGGATCTGCCCCCTGATGTGGCGATTATGGTGGCGCCTCCGGTGTTCGTGACGGCGAAGCCGGTGGAACGGCCGGTGAATCCGCACCGGAAGGCCCAGTTGAGCAGGTCACGCGGGAACATGCCGGTTGGTAGGCATCGCAGGCTCGCCGGGTAAGTTGCCCCCCATGACGGTCGTGCACCCGATCAGCCGGGCCTGGATCACCAATGGCGGTACCGGGGCCCAGAATTATGACGAGTTCGCCGACGACGCCGAAATCACCGAGATCATCTCGGCCAACCCGCACAGCGCGCTGGCCGTGGAAATGCCGCACCTCGCGCCCGACTCGCTCGGGAAGACCTTCGCCGATTCGCTCCCGGACGCCGCTGTCCGCCTGGAGCGGGAGAAGGCCGAGGGCCGGTACCGGCCGGCGGAGCACGTCGTGGTGCTCTACCGCATCACCGCTCCGGGTGAGGCGCCCGCCTACGGCCTCTGGAGCATGGTCGAGACCTCGCAGATCTCCACCAGCGCCGACGAGCCGGGCCTGGTGATCCGCAACGAGGACGTTTTCATCAGCAAGGTCCGCGAGCGGGTCGCGCTGGCTGACCGTACGAAATCCCTGCTCTCTCCGGTCTTGTTGTTGCAGACCGGCAAGGGCGAGGAACTGCACGCGGCGCTCGCCGACGCGACCGGCAAGGCGGGCGAGCCCGACGCCACCGACCTCGACCCGACCGGGCGGACCCACGCCATCTGGGTGGTCGGCGCCGGCGAACTGCAGAACCGGCTCCTCGAGCTGGCCGGCGGTGGCGAACTCGTGGTCGCCGACGGCAACCACCGCAGCCTCGCCGCGCAGACCGGCGGCCTGCCGCGCTTCCTGGCCGTCGTGACGACGCCCGCATCGGTGGCCATTCAGCCTTACAACCGCCTGGTCAGCGAGCTTCCCGCGTCGCTCGACGAGCTTCTGGAGCGGTTGCGCAAGGCCGGTGCGACGGTCACCGAGCTGCCGCGTGTCGCCGAGCTGCCCGCCAAGGGCAACATCGAGGTGTACGCGGGGGGCCGCTCGTTCGCTGTCGGATTGCCCTCCGACCCGGCGGGGACGTCGGTGGAGAACCTGGACCACGCCCTCGTCGAGCGCGTCCTGCTGCGCGACTCGCTGGGCCTGGACCCCGGTGACAAGCGGATCGCCTACATCGGTGGTGACTACCCGGTCGAGTGGCTCCGCGGCGAGGTGGACGCCGGGCACGCCGAGCTGGCCATCCTGATCGCCCCGGTCACCGTCGACGACTTCGTCGAGGTGAACCTGGAACGGCTGAAGCTGCCCCGCAAGAGCACCTGGTTCACACCCAAGGCACGGGGCGGTCTCGTCGTGGCCCAGCTCGACTGATGCTGCACCCCCAGGTCACTGCCGCCGCCGAGCTCCGCCGCCGTCCCTCGGCCGAGGAGCTGGCGGCGGAGCCGTACGAGCGTCTGCTCGGCGCGCGTGCGGCGATGGAGGAGTCGAACGAGGCGGAGACCGGCCCGGCGCTGCCGCTGCCGGTCGTCGCCGACTTCGACGCCGACGGTGTGCCCTGCCGCCTGTACGCGACCAGGGCTGGATCGCCGGTCCTGGTCTACCTGCACGGCGGCGGCTGGTGTTACGGCAGCGTGGAGACCGTGGACCGGTTCTGCCGGCGGGTCGCGGACCGGTCCGGCTGCGCGGTGGTGTCGGTGGAGTACCGGCTCGCCCCCGAACACGTCCACCCGGCCCAGCTCGACGACGCCGCGACCGTGCTCTCCTACCTGCGCCGGGACGGCGCGAGCCTCGGTGTGGACGTGTCCCGGCTGGCGATCGGCGGTGACAGCGCCGGCGGTCAGCTCGCCACGGTCACCGCCCGCCGCCAGCGCGACGCCGCCACCCCGCTCGACTTCCAGGTGCTGATCTACCCGGCACTGGACCCGCTCACCTCCGCCGAGTCGTACGACGAGGTCGGCGAGTACGGCCTGGACCGCGCCTCGATGCGGCTGGCGTGGGAGACCTTCGCACCCGACCCGATGCAGCGGCTCACCCCCGACGTGGCGCCGCTCGCGGTGGATGATCTGTCCGGAATGCCGCCGACTCTGCTGATCACCGCGGAGTACGATGCGTTGCGCGACGAAGGCGCCGATTACGCCGACGCGCTGATCGCCGCCGGCGTCCCGGTGGTGCACTCCCGATACATGGGCGTGAACCACGGCTTCGCCCGCAAGCTGGCCACCATCGACGCTGCCCGGGCCGCGGCGGATCAGGTGGCGTCCGCCCTGCGTTCGGCCCTCACCTTCTGAAAGACTTCCGATATGCGCCTCTACCTGGGTTCCGACCACGCCGGCTTCGAGCTGAAGATGCACCTGGTGAACCATCTGATCAAACAGGGGCACGATGTGGTGGACGTGGGACCGCACTCCTACGACCCCGAGGACGACTACCCGGCGTTCTGCTTCCACACCGGTGCCAAGGTGGTCGCCGACCCGGGCTCGCTCGGCATCGTGATCGGCGGCTCCGGCAACGGCGAGCAGATCGCGGCGAACAAGGTTCCCGGCGTCCGCTCGGCGCTCGCCTGGAAGACCGAGATCGCCGAGCTGGCCCGCCAGCACAACGACAGCAACGTGATCGCGATCGGTGCCCGCCAGCACACCCTGGACGAGGCCACCGCGTTCGTCGAGGCGTTCATCGCCACTCCGTTCTCGGGTAACGAGCGGCACGCCCGCCGGATCGACCAGCTTGCGGAGTACGAGGTCGCGCGCGAGCTTCCCGAGCTGCCGGAGAGTGCGCCCGCCGCCTGATCGGCCTCTCCCGGCCCTGCTCTGCCCGCTCTGCCTGGCCCGCGCTGCCCGGCCCCGCGCTGCCTGGCCCCGCGCTGCCTGGCCCCGCGCTGGCGGCCCCGGCTCTGTTTCGCGGCTCTGTTCGCGGCTCTGTTTCGCGGGGCTCGCCTTTGCCGGGGCGCCTTTGCGGGGTCAGCGGCGGGGCAGGTCCTCGCGGGGCAGCCAGTTGCGGCGGACGATCACAAGGTCTCGGTCGGCTTCGGCGAGCTGTTCGTCGCTCGGCCGGGCGGCGTCACGTGCCCGCAGCGCGGCGCCCACGCTGACCTGCGAGGATCCCGAACCGACCAGGCCGCGCAGCCCGCGTTCGGTATCTCGCTCGTCGGCCCCCGCGCCGGCTCCGGAGGTGGGCCGCCGCCCGAAACCGTTGCGGGCCGGCCGTTGCGGCGACCGGTCCGGTGTTCGGGTGTCGGCTGCCGACGCGCTGGTGCCATCGGCGTCCGGCGTCACCACGGTTGCCACGCCCGGCCCTGGTCCTGGCGGCGGTGTCGGAACGGGCGTCGCATGCACCGGAGGTGCTGGAACGAGTACCGGCGGCCCTGGAACCTGGGCCACCGACCGGGGCGGCGCTGGGATGGGTGCCGCTGGGGTCGGAGGCGCTGAGATGGGTGCCGCTGAGGTCGGAGGCGCTGAGATGGGTGGCGCTGGGGTCGGAGGCGCCGGGATGGGTGGCGCTGGGGCGGCAGGTGGCGGGGTGGCGAGTTCCGCGGTGGCGACTGCTGCGGTGGCCGGTTCCGGGGTGGCGGGTTCCGCGGTGGCGGGTTCCGCGGTGGCGGGTTCCGCGGTGGCCGGCTCGGCATTTGTCGAGGAGGGGCGCACGCGGCGGCGCCGGCGTTCGGGGTGACCCATGACGCCGACGGTACCGCCGCGGCGGGCACCTCAGAACACCTCTGCGGGACTCGGCATCCGGTGCCAGCCGAACGCGACGGCCGGATCGTTGCCGGTGAGCTGCCGGACCCGCCCGGCCGCGGCGAGCGCGGCGAGCGACGTGGCGCCCAGATAGGCGGCACCCAACTCGGTCACCGTGCAGGCCAGGTCGGCGGGGTCGGTGGTGCGTTCGCAGGTGGCGCCGTCCGGACCGCCGGTGAGCCGCCAGCGGCCGGTGTTCTGCTCCAGCAGCGGATCGGTGACGTCCAGCACCACGTCGACGGGAGCGGCGTAGCGCCGGGCGGCGAGGGCACCCGGCAGGTCGACGATGCGGACCCAGAGACCGTCGAGAAGCGCCGGGCCCAGCCGCCGGGGCTCGTCAACCAGGTATTGCAGGGGCTCGTCGACCGAGGCGAGGCGCATGATCACCGAGCGGCTCAGGTCGATGCCGAGCAGGAAGCGCCACAGCGCCAGATAGGTCTCCGGGTCGGCGGCGGCCACCTCGCGGACCTGCACCTCGGCGTTGGAGCCGTAATCGTTCCAGCCGTCCTTGACGCGCCACATGGCATAACCGGTCGGGCCGCCGGAGCCCTCGTGCACCACGGCCCACCGTTTGGTCGCGCCGTCCCTGTCATCCTTCGGATCGGTGAGAACGGTCCGCCACCAGCGCTCATCCCGGCTGGACCAGCCGACCTGGCCGGGACGCAACTGCTCGTAGACCTTGCTGATGGCGGGAAGCAGGTCGTGCGGGTCGCCCATCCGGAGCTGCCCGGCGGGCTCGGCCGGCGGAGCGGGGAGACGAACCTCACGATTCATGATCGAGAAGCTGAGTCGGGCGGACGCCGCCCCGTACCCGAATCTGGGGTAGATCTTGGTCTCGCTCGCCCACAGAACGGCGATCGGCTCCCGGCCGGCCTCGGCCACATCCCGCAGCTGCCGGTGCATCATCCGCGTCATCAGACCTTGCCGTCGATGCGTGGGCAGCACGCCGACACCAGTCACATGAGCGGCGGGCACGATGGCGCCGGGCACCGTGAAGTCCCTGCTGTGGATGTTGGTGTGCGCGACCACCGCACCGGCGTCCTCCACCACCAGCGAGCGCTCCGCCTCGAAGACGGCCGCGCTGGCTTCTCGATGCTCCGGAACGAGCTCTTCATGGAACACCGTGTCGAGCAGATCGACGATCGCCGGGAAATCGTCGGGTGTCCCGGGCCGCAGCCGCAACGCATCCTTCATGGCTTGTGTGTAACGGACTGATGTGTGCGAGGGCGACCTATTTGTTGGCTCGCTACGCTCGACATGACGCCGTCGCAGTAAGCAGGCCGAGAGGGGAACCATGCCGGAGCAACCGCAGTGGTCCGAGCGGACGCTCGACATGCCGCCGCAGGACCCGTGGGCCGACCAGCCGACGGCACAGTCGGCGCCGCCCACCACACCGTTCGACGCGCCGCGCTCGCCGGCGGGTCCGCACTCCCAAGGCCAGGGTCCGGGTGGGCCGCAGGGCCAGGGTCCGGGTGGGCCGCAGGGCCAGGGTCCGGGTGGGCCGCAGGGCCAGGCAGGCCGGCAGGGTCAGGCAGGGCCGCAGGGTCAATCCGGGCCGCAGGGTCAATCCGGGCCGCAACGACGCGGCGGGCCGCAGGGACAAGGCGGGTCGCAGGGGCAGGGCGGGTCGCAGGGGCAGGGCGGGTCGCAGGGGCAGGGCGGGTCGCGTTCGGCAGTGGCGCCGCAGCCTCCGGTTCCGGACCAGTCGCCGTTCAGCCGGGGCCGGGCTCAGGTCACCCCGCGCACGCAGCAGTTCAGCGCCGAGCACGAGCCGACCGGGACGGGCTGGCCGGAGGAGCACGGTTCCTCCGTGCGCGAGCCGCGAAGCTTGAGCTGGCACATCCGCCGGCTGCGCCGGGGCAGTGAGTGGAGCAACGCCGCGCTGATCTTCGCCTTCGTCTGCTGGGGCATCTGGGTGCTGTCGTCCCAAGGCTCGATCGTCACGGCGGCGATCGTCTTCGTGGTGACGGTGTGCGTGGCCGCGGGCGTGTTCGCACTGTCCCGCCTGGTCGGCCGCCTCGTGCTGGAACGGCAGATGGGCCGGACGCGGCACACCGCCCGCGGCTCACACATGGTCGCCGGGCTCTTCCTGGTCGGCGTCGGGTTCGCCCACCTCCGCCAGACCGAGTGGGTGATGACCGCCTTCCACTGGGTGACCGGCATGTTCGCCTGACCCCCCTCCACCCTCACGCCCAGCCGAGCCGGCTGGGCGTGAGCGTTGTCTCCGGGGCCGTCAGGCACCACTGAGAGCCAGCCGAGCCGCCCAGCTGGGCGTGAGTGGTGTGTTCGGGCCGCAAAGTGACCGCTGAGAGCCAGCCGGGCCGGCCAGCTGGGCGTGAGCGGTGCCTTCAAGGCCAAAAAGCACCGCTGAGAGCCAGCCAGCTGTTTCGGGCCGGCGGCCCGGGGGAGCGGCGGGGTAATCAGCTGACTGGTTTGCCGCCGGTGATGCCGAGTACCTCGCCGGTGGTGTAGCTGGACTCCGGGCTGGCGAAGTACACATACGCGGGCGCCAACTCGGCCGGCTGTCCGGCACGGCCGAGCGGGGTGTCGGCGCCGAACGACTTGACCTTCTCCTCGGGCATGGTGGCCGGGATGAGCGGCGTCCAGATCGGCCCGGGCGCGACCGCGTTGACCCGGATGCCCTTGTCGGCCAGGTCCTCGGCGAGCGCCTTGGTGAACGCGACGATGCCGCCCTTGGTGGTGGCGTAGTCCAGCAGCGCGCTCGACGACTGGTACGCCTGGATCGAAGCCGTGTTGATGATCGTGGCACCGGGTCGCAGGTGGGGCACCGCGGCTCGGCAGAGCCAGAACATCGCGTACAGGTTGGTCTTCATCACCCGGTCGAACTGCTCGTCGGTGATGTCGGTGATCCCGCCCGGCTGCGCCATCTGATAGGCCGCGTTGTTGACCAGGATGTCCAGGCCACCAAGCTCGGTCCGCGCGGTCTCGATGATCGACCGGCAGTGCGCCTCGTCGCGGATGTCACCGGGCACCGCCACCGCCTTACGGCCGGCCTTCTGGATCCACTGCACGGTGTCCTGAGCGTCCGTCTCCTCCTCGGGCAGGTAGGAGATGAGGACGTCGGCACCCTCCCGGGCGTACGCGATGGCCACCGCCCGCCCGATTCCCGAGTCGCCGCCGGTGATCACCGCTTTCCGGCCGGTCAGCCTGCCGCTGCCCTTGTAGGTCTCTTCGCCGTGGTCCGGCCGGTCCGGCATCTGCGAGGTCAGGCCCGGCGGCTCCAGGTCGCCGCCGTCCAGTTCGGGCTTCGGGTACTTGCTACGCGGATCCATCCGGCACCGCCCCTTCAGTCGTGTACGGCCTTACCAAGGAACGCTTGCCCAGGACACCAGCGAATAACCAGGTGCGAATCGCCAGATCCGGGGTAACCGAGGCGCCGTCACGAAAGGGGCGGTTCCATGGGGGATCAGCGGGTCGGCGTTGTCGTCATCACCTGGCAGCGACGCGACGAGGCGCTCGCCTGCCTGCAGCGCTTGCGCGACCTACCGGAACGCCCGCAGGTCGTGCTCGTCGACAACGGCTCCACCGACGGGACCGCGGGCGCGGTCCGGGAGCAGTTCCCGGAATTCGAGGTGGTCGCCCTGAGCGCGAACCTCGGTGCCGTGGGTCGCAACATCGGGGTACGGCGTATGCACACTCCCTATGTCGCGTTCTGCGACGACGACACCTGGTGGAGTCCCGGCTCCCTGACCCGGGCCGCCGACGTGCTGGACGCCTGCCCGCGGCTGGCCCTGCTCAACGCCCGGATCGTGGTGGAGCCCGCCGGCGTGGAGGACCCGATCGTGGCGGAGCTGCGAGACTCGCCGGTGCCCGGCCCGGACTGGTTGCCGGGCCCGGCACTGGGCAGCTTCCTGGCGGGTGCCTCGGTGGTACGGCGGGACGCGTTCGAGGCGGCCGGCGGGTTCAGCGACCGGCTCTGGCTCGGCGGCGAGGAGGAGCTGCTCGCCACCGACCTGCTCAGCGCCGGGTGGGAGCTCTGCTACCTGGAGGACCTCACCGTGCACCACCGGGCTTCGGTGCTGCGCGACGCCACCCACCGGCGCCGGGTCGGGCTGCGCAACACGCTCTGGTTCACCTGGCTGCGGCGGCCGGTCGGTCCCGCCGTACGCCGCACCGCCTTCCTGGCCCGAACCGTCCCCCGCGACCGCACCTCCTTGCTCGGCGCCCTCGACGCGGTCCGCGGCCTGGGCTGGCTGCTCGCCGAACGCCGTCCCCGCCCAGCCGTCGTCGAAGCCCGGCTCGGCCGCCTGGATGAGACCCAGCGCCGCTCCACCGCCCGCCGTTACGTGGGCTGAACCCCGGCGCTGAAAGCCGGGCTGAATCCCGGGGTTGGACCGGACCCGCTTCACCGCCCGGCAGCAACGTCTGGTGCCGGGCGGTGGAGCGTGAAAATAAAGATCCAGAAGCAATGAATGAATGTGACAGGGTTTCACGAAAGGGTCGAGTTGCCCATTGCATGATCAAATTTGCATAATACGTTCGTGAATGGCGATGATCTTTGGCGCGTGCTGTGGGTAGGGCTGCTTGTCGTCTCGCTGACAATACTGGTGACCTGGCTTGCGAAAAGATCCTCGAGTCGGGTAATGCAGGTGCTCTCCCGCCGCTTCGCCCGGGCCGCCTCCGGTCGTCCGCTGCGTAGCCGCCTGGTCGGGCAGTATCGCAAGGCTGTCCGGGAGAATTTCGCAAGGCACCGTCTCGGATTCGTCAATGAGCAAACCGGGATGAGCACTGTGGACGTGATGAAGATATACGTCCCGCTCGAATATCAGGCCGGCGGCGAACGGCGGGACGTCTACGAATGGCTGCGCCGACAGATGCGCGTCGTCATTCTAGGGCCTCCAGGGGCCGGGAAATCCATGCTGCTCAAGCATTCGATGCTGATTTGGGCCGGCGACAACACGCCCAGAACGGCCCGACTCCCGGTCTTCATCGATCTGCATCGTTGCAACGGCAACGAGGTGCCTCTCGATCAGTTGATTCGCGACGAACTGGCGCGCAACGACGTCCGGATGAACCCGGTACTGCTCGACATCTCGCTCCGCGAAGGCAAGCTGGCGCTTCTGCTCGACGGGCTGGACGAGGTGGGGCAGGATGACCAGCGCCGAGTGGCGAACCTGCTGAAAGATTTCGCCCGCGCCTATTCGGGTTGCCAGATGCTGGTCACCTGCCGTACGGCTGCGTACTTCGGACAACTTCAGACCGAGTTCGTCGAACATGTGCAGGTGGCGGACTTCGACGACGCGAACATCCGGCGATTCTTGAGCAACTGGCCGGGAATGACGGCGTCGGACTCCACGAAGCTTTTCTCCGACCTCCAGCACAACCAGAACCTGATGCGCCTGGCGGCGAGCCCGCTCCTGCTCACCATGATCGCGTACATCCACACCGAAGTACTGGCCAAGAGCCGGCGCAGCTTGCCGGGGTCCCGGCCGGCGTTCTACGAGATGGCGATCGACCACCTACTGCGACGAGACCATGATCTGGTACGGCACCACTCCATCTCCGTCTACGACTGGCAGGACAAACTCGCAGTGCTGCAGCGTATCGCTCTGACGCTTCAGGACACTCCCGCAAGTCATCCGGATCGAAGGTCGATTGACGGTGCACAACTCATCGCTATCACGAAGCAGATATTGCCGGATCTCAACATGGGGCCGGAGCATGCGAAACCCCTGATCGACGAGATCGATCAGCGTAGCCAGCTGCTGGTCCGGCTTGACCGGCGTAGTTCGCGTTACGCTTTTCCGCATCTGACTTTGCAGGAGTATCTCGCCGCGGTGGAATTGACGGCGCAGCCCGATACACTGCTTTACCGTTACTTCGCGGATCGCTCAGCCTGGCGGGAGACGGTCAAGCTCTGGTGCGGTGCCTCAAGCCGAGACTGCACCGAAGTGGTGCAACGGATCCTGGCCACCGGGCGCCGCGAGGATCAGCTTCTCGCACTGGAATGCCTGGCTGAGGCGAAACGTATCGACGACATTTTCGCCCGGCAGGTGATCACCGAGTCGTTGCATGCCGCGACGACACAAGGTTGGGACGAACGAGCGGTGGCGGCCGCCTTCTCGGCCGTTGCAGCCGATGGTCGGCCACGGGGCGAGTTCGTCTTCAGCCTCTTGGTGGCGCAGGCGGAACACGGTCCGCCCTCGACGGCGCGATGGTCGATGGCGGCTCTCGCAGGCACACGGATCCCCCAGGCAGCGGACTTTCTCTCCCGGCTCACCGCAGCCGGCGACCAGCGAGCTCGCGCGGCGTTGCGGTCCATGGGTGAGCAAGCGATAACCGCGCTGACGTCGTTGGCACGAGCGGGCTCGCTCCCGGCCCTTGACGATCTAGCGGTTGTCGGTACACCGGCAGCGAGCGAGGCGCTCGCCTCCATGCTCTGGGACGACGATGCCAGTGCGCTGCGATCCGCCTGGCATCTGGCGACGCTAATCCAGAATTCTGAGATAGAAGCAGGCCTGATCCTGAGCGATGTCACCATTCGTCCGGACAGCAGATGTTTGGATTGGGTGTGGCAGCCGTTCCATCAAAGCGGGTCCGAAAAGCTTCGGATCATCGCCGGGCGTATCGCCTACCTCATTGATCACGGTGACATCGAGCACATCCCGCACGGCGTGGAGCGTATAGACCCAAGATTGGCGATTCCCCTCGGCATCGTCGTGGCGGTGTCCGAGACGACTTCTGAGGACACCACTCCGAGCGATCAATTGATGCGTGAGTTCGAGTCGCTCGGACTCAACGTTCGACAGTTTCCAAATTGGTCGGCGGGCGAGCGAGCCTTGAGCGAGTTCTACCAGACGACGATGCCGGCTCGCGTCGCCTCGGTGTGCGATCACATCCTCGACGCCCATGAAGTGCATCCATATCGAAAGCGGATAATCGGCATGCTGGACGACCGGACCTATGTCGAGGCCATCGTACGGATCTTTTGCCGGTTCCAACCGCGAGCGTCCAAGGAGCAGTGGCTGGCGGTGCAGGACGACCCACCCAAGCCGGGCTCCCTGAAACTGGGTGCCTACCTCTCCTCCGGGCTGTTGGTCGCCGCCCTGGTCGGACTGGGAACCGCGCGCACGTTCGGAACCGTATTCGGGTTCTGGCCATGGGGCTCACGCATCTTCAGCGTTGTGCTCGCGATTCTCGTTATTCCGGCCCTGGCCCTCGCGTTCTTTGCGTTCATCAACGACATCTATGACGCCTTTGACTTCGCCGATCCACTGGTGGACCGCCTGGAGACCGTCATGGCGAATTTCCTGTGGGTATTTCTTCTTTGGGCTGCCTTCTCGGTCGGTGGTCTGACGCTGATGGCGTCGAGCGCCATTGCGGGATGGACCGGCTGGCTGACCGCAATCGCGGTTCTGGCCGCTCTGACCTCAATTTCTGCACATCTGATCCTGACCTACCGTCACCGGCTCGCCTCTATCGACAATGCGCTGCGGCCGATTCGCGACCGAGCGCAGTTGAATGCCTCCAACCGCCTTTCGATCATCGGCAACAGTCTGGGCGGATGACATCGCCTCGTACGATGCCTGTCGGCGGGTCACCAACTATCAGGAAGATCCATCATGCGGCACTATGACGGCTCTGGAGATCAAACAATCGCCGAGCCGGCTCAGCGAGCCCGCGCCTGCCGTGCGGGCCTGTTGCGCTGGTTCTTCGAGCAGCGGGCGGAGCGAGCCCATATGCCGATCACCGATCAATTCGTGAAGGACGACGGCGCAACCTGGGAAGGTGCCCGGTTCGTCGTGGCTGAGGTTCAGGAAGCGGCCGAGTACCTGTCGCACAAAGGATTGATCAAGGGGGTGGAGGTGGCCCAGGTCCGCGGACCGGTCCGTGCCGAGATCACGACCGACGGCATGGACTGTGTCACCGATTGGGCGGGGGACATCGCCGGCTATCTCCGCGATCAGCGTGGGTACGGTTCCACGGTCAACAACGGCCCGGTGATCCACGGGAACGCCACGGGCGGGCAGTGGGCGTGGGGCAACCGTGACGTGACGCAGCATCACTCGGTCCAGGAGGTCGCTCCCGGATTCGAGCCGCTGGCCGAGGCGGTGGCCGCCATCATTCGGGAACTCCCGGCTTTCGGCCTGGCCCCGGAGGATCTGCGGGACGCCGAGGACGCGGCGAACGAGGTGCTCGCCGAGGTCGGCAACCCGGAACCGGAGCCGCGCCGGGTGCGCCGGGCGGTTGCCGGTCTCCGCGGTTTCCTGATGCCGATCGCCACGAACGCCGCGCGGAACGAGGTGCAGCAACTGGCTCAGCATGGGATCGATCAGCTCAACTCCGCTATCGGCATGTAGTCGCGGCCCGCGCCGGTGAGGCGCGGGCCGGTCATGATGACCCGCTCAGGCGTCGGCGAGTGCCTTGTCGGTCTCCAGGAGCGACTTGAGGTCGCTGAGCACCCACGCCCAGCCGCCGCCACCGTCGCCGCCCGCCTCCGGGCTGCCCTGCACCATCGCCGCGGTGGCCGGCGCGCCGGTCAGCTCGTGGGTGACGGTGACCCGGCAGACGCCCGGGCCGGAGTCGTCGATCTCGTAGGTGACAGTGGTGAACGGCTCGGCGGCGGTCGTCGGGTCCATCAGCATCCGCCAGGTCTGCACCAGCCGGCGCGGCGGCTCGGCTTCGAGGACCTCGCCGTCGCCGATGACCTCGGGCATCTCGAAGCCGTTGGCGGCGGCGTAGTCCTTCATTCCCTGGTTGGCCGTGGAGTGGTAGCGGCCGCCCTTCCTGAGCTCGTAGTGCTGGGGCGCGGCATAGCCGTAGCGCTCGTTCCACTTCGGGTCGGTGATCGCCGTCCAGATCCGGTCAGCGGAAGCCTTGATCCAGATGCGGTAGACCTGCGTGGTGCTCATGACTCGTCCTCCAACGTTCGTTTGAGATCGATCAGCGTCGTGACGTGGTGCTCGGTGTACTTGTCGATCCACCGGTCGTGGATCTGCCGGATCGGGACGGCGTTGAGGAAGTGCAGCTTTTCGCGGCCCGACCGGCGCACGACGACGAGACCCGCCTCCTCGAGCACCTTCAGATGCTTGGCGACGCCGAACCGGGTCATCTCCAGCTCCGACTCCAGCTCGGTGAGCGTGCGGCCGTCACGCGCGAAGAGCAGATCAAGCAGGAAACGGCGGCTCGGGTCGGCCAAGGCCTTGAACACCCGGTCGTCGTCCGTCATGACACCAAGTTATGTGACCTTTTGGTCACCTGTCAACGGCCGGCGACGTGCCAGCATCTCCTGCTCCAGATCCCACGGGTCCTCCTCGGCCGCCCGTTGATATCCCAGCCAGCGGAAACTGCCGTCTGTGAGGTCGGTGAAAAGCAGCGAACCCCGGTGCCGTCGAGGCGGCTGCCCTCCTGGACGATGTCGCCGTCCTCGCCGGGACACCCGATCGGCGTCACCGTGCGTCCGTTAGGGGAGAACCACCCAGGTGCCGATGAGCCGGACGTAGAGGCTTTTCGCCTGTTTGTGGCCGGGCTGCGGTCCGGCCGCTTCGAGTTCCCGCGTGAAAGCCATACCGGCTACTGTCGATGCATGTCGGCCTCCAAGAGAAATGGCAGCTCGGTGGCCGTTGATCCGGCATCCGCGTACTGCGACATCGTCGACCCGAACCTGCCGATCGTGACCCCGCTCGAGGGTGCCTGACCTCATGAGTCCCGGTGGCACTGACGCGAGCCTGCTGGAGCTGGTTGTCGGGTTCTTCGCCGCGGCCTCGCTCATCGCGGTGATCACGGCGATCCTGCGCCGCCGCAGCGGCCGCTAGGACCTGCTGGGCACCCAGGTACGTGAGATGGAGGCACGGGCCGCCGCCGCTGCGTCCCCGGACGCGGATACCCACCTGCGGGACGCGGCCACCCGGATCGCCGGCGCCCGCCTTCACGAAGCCGCCTCGCGTGCTTCCACCCGTGCTTCCGCCCCTGCTGAAGCCCCTCCCGAAGCCCCTCCCGAAGCCACTCCCGAAGCCACTCCTGACGCGCCGACTTCCGGTGCGTCTGCTGCGGATGCGTCTGCTGGGTCACCCGGCGCGGGATTTTCGGATTTCGTGGCGGGAGACCGGTCGGCTCAGGACGCCACTGCTCCGCCGGAGGGGTGGCCGTCGGCGCCCGGCGGCAAGATCGACGCCATGGCCGACACGTTCGCCTGGCTCCGGATCGCGGCACTCGTGGAGGCCGGGCAGCGGGAGCAGGCGGTCGAGCTGCTCAGCATCACGATGGTCATCTCGGTAGACGAGGCGGAGATGCTCGTCGACGGCCTGAACGACGCGGGCGGCGAGCGTCGCCCCGACTGACCCGCGTGTGGCGGGAAGTCCAGCAACAAACATCGCGGCGCCGTCCGATGCCAGCGCCCGGGAGCTGAGGCGCCGGATGGACCACGTCAGCATTCGGGACTTTCACCCCCGGGAGTGTCTGGCGGGGGTACCAGGCGCGCACGGTGAGGTTGTGTGAGAGCTGGTTATTGCTCCGGCGTGGGTAGAAGCGCACGGTCGGGTTGTGTGCGAGCTGGCTGTCGTTGGGGGCGTGGGTGGACGGCGTTGCGTGCGCGCCTACTGTCGTTTGCAACGCCCCCGCCGCCCGCTCATCCCGCGAGAGTCCGCGCGCGGAGAGCCGCTCAGAAGCGGCTCTCCGCCCGAAAGGCGCATGCCGTCGCCAGGGCCGCTCCAAAGATCGCGTTCCCACCGGAGCTCGGCCCGCCGAATCAGCGGCGCACCCAGGACTGATGCACCGGATGGGCCACGCGAGCCACGAGGCGCCCACGTCGATCGCTTCCTTTTGGTCCCGCGCGGGTGGCAAAGAAAATCCCGAGGCCGCGACCGGCGGAATGCCGCAACGCTGGTGGTGCGACGGGCCGGATAACTAGCATGGCGGCCATGGCATGGAGATCCCGCGTCAACAAGGCCCTGGTCAAGACGACGGGATACCGGATCGTTCGCGCACATCCGAACAAGAACGGCAAGGCATCGGCTCGTGGGCCTGCGACGTCCAAGCCGGAGTTTCCCGTCGACTACGACGAGATGGCGCTGCCGATCATCCGCGCCGCGGCGCCGTACACGAGAACCCGCAAGGAGAAGAAGTACGCGCTGTACCTGGCCACCCGCTACGTTGTCGAGAACGAGATTCCCGGCGCGATCGTGGAGTGCGGGGTGTGGCGGGGCGGCAGCATGCACATCGTCGCGCGGACGCTGGACGCGATCGGCGACACCTCGCGAGAGCTCTACCTCTTCGACACGTTCGAGGGAATGACGCCGCCGACCGACAAGGATCTCACCTTCAGCGGAAAGCCGGTCTCTGAGCTGCTGGATGGTCAGCCCAAAACCGCGAGGATCTGGGCGGTCGCGAGCCTTGAGGACGTGAAGCATGGGTTCGAGCAGATCCCGTACCCGGACGACAAGATCCACTTCATAAAGGGCCCGGTCGAGGAGACTCTGCCCGAGCAGGCTCCGGACGAAATTGCGATCTTGCGCCTGGACACGGACTGGTACGAGTCCACCCGCCACGAGCTGTTGACCATGTACGACCGGCTGGTACCCGGCGGCGTCCTGATCGTCGACGACTACGGCAGTTTCCAGGGCGCGAAGCAGGCGGTCGACGAATTCATCGCGGAGACTGGCTCGCGCCTTTTGCTGATTCCCCTCGGCCCGGGACGGATCGCCGTCAAGCCGTAGGCCCCCTGCGGCTGGCCAGGCCTTGAGCCCAACGGCCGCCGCCCGAACCGCAACGGATATGTGGTGACCGCGAGTTGATGCACCGGATGGGCCACGCCACCAGCGACCGGGACCGCGAGATAGCCGACAGCATGGACAAGTGGATCGCCAAGGGCATCCGGCCCCCGAAGGCCAGGAAGCCCGGCAAGCCCAAGAAGCGCGGCTAATGGCACGCAAGATCCACTAAGGGGTGAAACACGTCGGCCCTGGTAGGAGAAATTTCCTCCTGACCAGGGCCGATGTCTCTGAGCGGGCGACGAGAATCGAACTCGCGTAATCAGTTTGGAAGACTGAGGCTCTACCATTGAGCTACGCCCGCATGAGCCCCGAGATCGCCCGGGGCTCGAGCACAGCTTACTGAATCATCTACCGTCCGCGCGAACCGGATTCCCCACCAGGTGACTCCAGCGCACACGCGGGTGAGCCGACCGCATACACTGGCCGTCGCCACGGGGTGTGGCGCAGCTTGGTAGCGCACTCGCTTTGGGAGCGAGGGGCCGTGGGTTCAAATCCCGCCACCCCGACTGCCACTATCTATCCGCAGCAACAAGGAGTACGCCTGTGAAGAGCACCGTCGAGACTCTGAGCCCGACTCGGGTGAAGCTCGCCATCGAGGTGCCGTTCGACGAGCTCAAGCCGAGCCTGCAGAAGGCGTACCGGGAGATCGGCGCGCAGGTGCAGGTGCCCGGGTTCCGCAAGGGCAAGGTGCCGGCCGCGGTCATCGACCAGCGGGTGGGCCGGGGCGCGGTTCTCAATGAGGCCGTCCAGGAGGCGATCCCCCAGCAGATCCTCGCCGCGGTCCAGGAACACGACGTCAAGACGCTCGGCCGGCCCGAGGTGGAGATCACGGAGTTCGCTGACAACGCGCCGCTGAAGTTTACGGCCGAGGTCGACGTGCGCCCGGAGATCACCGTTCCGGACCTGTCGACGATCAAGGTCGAGGTTCCGGCGGTTGAGATCGGCGACACCGAGATCGATGAGCAGATCAACGGCCTGCGTGAGCGGTTCGCGACCCTGAAGACCGTGGAGCGTGCGGCTGCGGAGGGCGACTACGTTCAGCTCGACCTCAACGCCACCGTCGACGGCGAAGAGGTGCCGGGCGGCTCGGCCACCAACATCTCGCACGAGGTCGGCAGCAAGCAGTTGCTGCCGGGCCTGGATGAGGTGCTCGTCGGCCTCTCCGCCGGCGAGGAGGCGGAGTTCACCACCCAGCTCGTGGGCGGCGACTTCGCCGGCCGTGACGCTGACGTGAAGGTCGCCGTGCGAACCGTCAAGGACAAGCAGCTGCCCGAGATCAACGACGAGTTCGCGCAGCTGGCGAGCGAGTTCGACACTCTCGAGGAGCTCAAGGGCGACCTGCGCGAGCGGCTCAGCCGGGTGAAGAAGGTCGAGCAGATCTACGCGGCCCGTGACGAGGCGCTCAAGCAGCTCGTCGAGGCCGCCGACATCCCGGCTCCGGAGGGCGTCGTCAAGGACGAGGTCGATGGTCGCAAGCAGGCGATGACCGATCAGCTGGAGCGGATCGGCGCGACCCTGCAGGACTACCTCGCCTCGGAGGAGAAGACCGAGGAGCAGATCGACCAGGAGCTGACCGAGGCGGCCCAGGAGGGCGTCCGGATCCAGCTGCTGCTCGACACCGTCGCCGACGCCGAGGACGTTCAGGTCACCGACGACGAGTTCGGGCACGAGATCGTGCACCGGGCACAGCGCGCCCAGATGCAGCCCCAGCAGTACTACGACCAGCTGGTCCGCTCGGGTGCCGCGGCCGCCGTCTTCGGTGACGTGCGCCGGGGCAAGGCGCTCGCCTCGCTGATGGAGCAGGTCACCATGACCGACACCGAGGGCAACACGCTTTCCCTCGATGACCTGCGCAACGGCGACGACGAGCACGCGGGGCACAATCACTGACGAGCAATCACTGACGTTTGAGCATGGCCGGCCACCGTGCAGCGCTTTCGCTGCGCGGTGGCCGGTGTCATTTCTTGGGTACGACCGACGCGCGTGCGCTGTCAGCGAACACCTGCCCGAGCGGGAAGCTGATGCGCATCCGACCAGTTAGGTTGGTCGTACGACGGACAACTTGCCGGCCGGAAGCTCGGCCGACACAGTCAGCTGTGAAGGGCTGCCATGACCGATCTCCACATCCCCGCGAGCCCCTCGCTGAGGCGGGGCGAAGCACTCAGTGGCAACCTCGACGATTCGGTCTACAACCGCCTGCTTCGTGAGCGCATCATCCTCCTCGGCAGCGAGGTGACCGATGCGGTCGCCAACCGTATCTGCGCGCAGCTGCTCCTGCTTTCCGCCGAGGACCCGGAGCGGGACATCAACCTCTGGATCAACTCGCCCGGTGGTTCCGTCTACTCGGGCATGGCGATCTACGACACGATGCAGTTCATCGACAACGACGTCTCCACCGTCGGGATGGGCATGGCCGCGTCGATGGGGCAGTTCCTGCTCTGCGCCGGCGCCGCCGGTAAGCGTTACGCCCTGCCGCACGCCCGGATCATGATGCACCAGCCGTCCGGCGGCATGGGCGGTACAGCTGCTGACATCGCCATCCAGGCGGAGCAGATGTTGTACACCAAGCGGATGTTCCAGGAGCGGATCGCCCACCACACGGGACAGTCTCCGGAGCAGATCGCGGCTGACTTCGATCGTGACCGGTGGTTCACGGCAACCGAAGCCAAGGACTATGGCTTCATCGACAAGGTGATCACCGGGGCCACGCAGGTCCCGGATGGCGCCGGAACGCTGAACTGAGGAGCTGAACCATGACCGACCTTTCCATGCCTCCCGGGTTCGCTCCGGTGCACAACCGCTACGTGCTGCCCTCGTTCTCCGAGCGCACCTCGTGGGGTGTCAAGGAGTCGAACCCGTACAACAAGATGTTCGAGGACCGGATCATCTTCCTCGGCGTCCAGGTGGACGACGCGTCGGCCAACGACGTGATGGCCCAGCTGCTGACACTGGAGAGCACCGACCCGGACCGCGACATCCTGATGTACATCAACTCGCCCGGTGGCTCGTTCACCGCGATGACGGCGATCTACGACACCATGCAGTATGTGCGTCCCGACATCAGCACGGTCTGCCTCGGCCAGGCGGCCAGCGCGGCCGCGGTGCTGCTCGCCGGCGGCACCCCGGGCAAGCGGATGGCGCTGCCGCACTCGCGGATCATCATCCACCAGCCGGCTACCGAGGGTGGTTACGGCCAGGGTTCGGACATCGAGATCCAGGCCCGCGAGATCATGCGCATGCGTACGCAGCTGGAGGAGATGCTCTCGCACCACTCCACCCAGCCGCTCGAGAAGGTTCGCAAGGACATCGATCGCGACAAGATCATGACGGCGGACGAGGCCAAGGAGTACGGCCTGGTCGACGTCGTCCTGGCGACCCGCAAGAAGAGCCTTCAGACCGCCGGCGTCTGAACACGGGAGTGCGATGTCAGGGGCCGGCCGGGTGCAGCTAAACTGGCCGACCCCTGACACGCCCGTTTTGGGGGGTCGGAGAACAGCCCCTTTGCGGGTAACGTCGAGTCCGCAGCCTCAGTTACGCGGGTCGGCGGACGATGAGATGGCAACGGGGCAATCAGCCTCGGACATGACCGGTTGACGGCCGGCATCCAAAGCAAGGAGAACGTAGGTGGCACGGATCGGCGACGGTGGCGACCTACTAAAGTGCTCCTTCTGTGGCAAGTCGCAGAAGCAGGTCAAGAAGCTCATCGCGGGCCCAGGGGTCTACATCTGCGACGAGTGCATCGATCTCTGCAACGAGATCATCGAAGAGGAGCTGGCCGAGACCGGCGAGGTGAAGTGGGAAGAGCTTCCCAAGCCGATGGAGATCTGCCAGTTCCTCGACAACTACGTTGTCGGCCAGGAGCAGGCGAAGAAAGCACTCTCCGTCGCGGTCTACAACCACTACAAGCGCATCCAGGCGGAGTCGAACGGCGCACCCGGCGGCGGGAGCGACGTCGAGGTCGCCAAGTCGAACATCATGCTCATCGGCCCCACCGGGTGCGGTAAGACGCACTTGGCGCAGACCCTGGCCCGCATGCTGAACGTGCCGTTCGCCATCGCGGACGCCACGGCGCTGACCGAGGCCGGTTATGTCGGCGAGGACGTCGAGAACATCCTGCTCAAGCTCATCCAGGCCGCGGACTACGACGTCAAGCGCGCCGAGCAGGGCATCATCTACATCGACGAGGTCGACAAGATCGCTCGAAAGAGTGAGAACCCGTCGATCACCCGGGACGTCTCCGGCGAGGGTGTGCAACAGGCCCTGCTGAAGATCCTTGAGGGCACGGTGGCGAACGTTCCGCCTCAGGGCGGCCGGAAGCACCCGCACCAGGAGTTCATCCAGATCGACACGACGAACGTGCTGTTCATCGTCGGTGGCGCGTTCGCCGGGCTGGATCGGATCATCGAGCAGCGCGTCGGTCAGAGCGGCGTCGGTTTCGGCGCTCGCCTGCGGTCGATCTCCGAGCGGAACACCGACGACATCTTCAGCCGGGTCATGCCGGAGGACATGCTGAAATTCGGGCTGATCCCCGAGTTCATCGGCCGTCTCCCGGTGATCACGACCGTGCGCAACCTGGACCGGGAAGCCCTGATCCAGATCCTCACCGAGCCGCGCAACGCGTATGTCAAGCAGTACCAGCGGCTGTTCGAGCTCGACGGTGTCGAGCTCGAGTTCGACGAGGGTGCACTGTCAGCCATCGCCGATCAGGCCATGCTCCGTGGCACCGGCGCCCGTGGCCTCCGCGCGATCATGGAAGAGGTCCTCCTCTCCGTGATGTATGAGGTGCCGAGCAACCCGGATGCCGCCCGCGTGGTGATCACCCGGGAGGTCGTCCTGGAGAATGTGAACCCCACGATCGTCCCGCGCGAGTTCGTCGGCCGGCGCCGTCGTCCTGACCGCGAGGAGAAGTCCGCCTGATCCTCGGGCCACCGAGTTTCTTTCCCACCGCCGTCCCGTCTGGGCGGCGGTGGTGGCGTTTCCGGGGTGTGCCGGGTGGGGTCGGAGGCTTGGAGGGTCGCGCGGCTCCGTGTCGGGCCGGGACGCTCGGACAGTCGGGCGTCTCCGTGTCGCCTTGAGTGGGGGCGGACTCATCCGGCGGTAAGTGCTCCGTGGGTCGTACCCTCAGATTTATGCGCGTCGCCGTCTGCCAGCTGAACTCCCGCGAAGACCGTGCCCACAACCTGGCTGTTGCCCGGGAATTGCTCGAGCGAGCCGCCGCAGGCGGTGCCGAGCTCGCCGTCCTGCCGGAGTATGCCGACTACCTCGGCCGCTCCGCCGACGCGCCCAAGCCGGAACCTGTCGACGGCGAGTTCGGTGCGTTCTTCGCCACGGCGGCCCGCGAGCTGGGCATCTGGGTGCACGCCGGCTCGTTCCACGAGATCGGCCCGGACGAGAGCCGGACCTTCAACACCACGCTGATCTTCGCGCCTGACGGCACGCTCCAAACGACATATCGCAAGATCCATCTGTACGACGTGGAGCTCGCCGGTCGTGTCTCCTACCAAGAGTCACGGTCTGTCGCACCGGGGAAGGACACCGTCGTCGCGGCGGTGAACGGCGTCCCCGTCGGGCTGAGCATCTGTTACGACCTGCGGTTTCCCGAGCTGTACCGGCGGCTCGCGATAGCCGGCGCGAAGATCCTCGTGGTGCCCGCGGCCTTCATGATGCACACCGGGCGTGACCACTGGGAGGTTCTGCTGCGTGCACGTGCGATCGAGAACCAGTGTTACGTGCTGGCCGCGGGGCAGATCGGTGACCACGAGCCGGGGCGCACGTGCTTCGGCCGCAGCATGATCATCGACCCGTGGGGGACGGTGGTGGCGCAGGCACCCGACACGGTGGGCGTCACGATCGCGGATCTGGACCTGGAGCGGCTCGACACCATCCGGGAAGAGCTTCCCAGCCTGGCCAACCGGCGTCTCTGAATCGCTTCCGGTGTACTGCTCGGCGCCTTCGGGGAAGGGTTCGCCCGCGTCTACGCCGGTGATGTATCCGGGGTCACAAACTCTGGACGAGGTAGCTGACGACGGCCAGACCGACCACCGCGCCGCCCACCAGAAGAAGCGCCCCGCCCATCCGGGAGGGGCCGCGCAGAAACAGCTTGTGAACCGAGAGAACGACCGTGACCAGCACAAGCAGGCCGATCACGATCTGCCAGAGCGGCACGAGGAGGCCGAGAAACGCGTCGACCGCCAGCGTCTCGGATGCGTCCATGACGCCACTCTGTCACGGTTTCCTATCGCGATGTGCCGCCGCGCCGCCCAGGCGGGTACGAACGTCGATTTGCGGTCACACCGCTGTGTCACGTAACTTCTTCTCTGCCAGCGGGAAACCGGTACGGACGGCCACGAAAGTGACATTCCGGAAGGTAACTCGAGGGTCGTTGAGAGCGAGCTATGCTTGGACTCAGCGCCGGGTGGTGCGGCACGATCCAAGAAATTGGGTTTGCGGCCGCGGGGCCAACCGGGTAGAGTGGCTAAGCCAGCAGGGAGCCGGGCGGACTGATCAGATGACGATCGTCGGCCGGTCTGCTAGAAAATCACTCTTTCCCTTCACCGGGGAAACACTTGGGCGATGCCGACAGGGTCCTGGATTCTGGGCGGCGACAACGACCAGGTAAGCTTGAGCGGTTGCCTTGAAAGCGGGCCTCTGATTGAGGTTTCTTTCGATGTGCGGTTGTTCTTTGAGAACTCAACAGGGTGCTTGATAAGCCAGTGCCATTTATGGCAATACCCCGGCCTGTCTT
>NZ_JBHTDO010000054.1:0-60979 GCF_042666575.1 Actinoplanes sp. GCM10030250
CATCCACCAATGATCTCAAACATGCATAAAAGTATCTATACGCCTGAACCCGCCGAAACCAAAAAGCAACAGGCTCCAGGGGCCATGTCACAGCGCACGCAACCCCAACATGTGCGGTTACCAACGCCAGAACCGGGCCCGCGCGGTGGTTGAGCGGGGCTGGTCGGTGGGGAGGGCGTCATGCGCGGCGGTGGGTGGGAGGGGTGTCATGCGCGGCGGTGGGCGCCACCGGAGCGGCGACGGGTGAGCAGGAGGAGGACCATGCCCGCGGCTAGAAGGCCGGCGCCGCCGAGGACCATGCCGGCGATGTTGCTGCCGGTGGTGGGCAACGGGGAGGCGCCGTCGGAGCCGCCGGGGCCAGGCGTCGAGGTAGCGGTGTCGCTGGGAGCAGGCGTGACGGAGAAGGTGGGGTCGGCGGTGGGAGTCGAGGGGCCGCCGGTGGGAGCTGAGGGGGCCGAAGTGGGTGCGCCGGTGGCGGTGCTGGTCGGGGTGGCGGTTGCGGAGCGGGTGGAGGTGGGTGTGCCGGTCGCGGTTGCTGAGGAGGTCGGTGCGGGCGCCACGATCGTCGCCGGTGCCCTTCCCTGGACTTGGGGCCCGGCCTGCGTACTGCCGGTGACGGTGGCCTCGTTGCGGTGCACGCCCTCGGCGATCTGAGCGGCCGTCAGGTGGTACGGCAGGGACACGCACGTCGCCCGCTCACCCGGCGCGAGCACGGTGGGGGAGCAGGTCACATCGGCGGGCAGGCCGGCGACGGTCAGCGCGCGGACGGTCACGTTGCCGGTGTTGACCACGACCAGGGTGGAGGTGATGACGTCGGCCGGGCCGAGGATGCCGTCGCCGTCCATGTCCTGCCAGACGGCGTTCTGCTCGGCGGTGAGCTTCGGCGCGGGCGGGGTCAGCGGGACGCTCGCCGAGTGGGGCGCGAACGACGCCGGAGCGGTGGCGCCGGGCCGGACGCCGGTGGCCGCCGCGGTGCGCTGCAGTGCCAGGCCGGCGTCGAGGTCGGCCTGGGTGACCAGGTAGGTGCGGGTGGCGGTGCAGGTCATCGAGGCACCGACGGCCAGGGTGGTGGCCGGGCACTCGACGTCGCCGCCGAACGCGTCGGCCACGGCCACGCTGCGCATGGTGACGTTGCCGTCGTTGGTGACCACGTACTCATAGGTGACCCGGTCACCGACCACCGCGGCGTTCCGGTGTGCGGCCGGGGTGACCAGCGGGTTCACCTTGACGGCCAGGTCGGGTGCGGCGGCGACGACGGGGGTGTCGGTGCGCGTCGGGCCGTACGTCTGCGGTGCGCTGCCGCCCGTCGGCACGCCGGTGACCGTGGCCGAGCGGGGCAGCGCCAGGCCGGCGTCGATGTCGGCCTGGGTGACCGGCCGCGAACCCACCGAGGTGCAGTTCATCGAGTCACCGACCCCGAGCGTGGTGGCCGGGCAGTCGACCGCCGGCGCGGCGGTTTTGATCTTGCGGGACGCTGCGGAGACGAGAGATGCGCCAGTGGTGTCGTTGACGACGATGTCGTTCATCGGCCGAGTGCCGTTGTTGGTGACCAGGTAGCGATAGGAGACCCGGTCACCCGCCTGCACGGCATTCTGGTGCTCGGCCGGTGAGACCACCGGGAAGATGAGCACGGTCAGCGACGGCGACCCCTGCACCACGGCAACCGCGGCGCTGAACGGCCCGAACCGCTCCGGCGTGGACGAACCGGCGGGACGGCCCTGTGCGTGCGCGTCGTTGCGGATCAGCTCTCCGGACTCCACATCGGCGGCGCTGACCCGGTAGCCGGTCGGTGAGACACAGGTGACCGAGGCACCGGCGGCCAGGGTGGTGACCGGGCAGTTCGCCGCGCCGACCCGGGCGTCGCCCACGCCGACCCCGGTCATCGTGACGTTTCCGGTGTTGGTGACGACGTACTCGTACGAGATGGTGTCACCGGCCTCGGCGGCACCCTGGTGGGACGCCGGGCCGACCACCGGGTGGACGGTGACGGTCAGCTCCGGCGCGGCGGCGGCGACAGTGACGCTGGTCGTGACCGGCGCGAACGTGGTGGCGGTGACCACGCCCGGCTTGCGCCCGGCCGCCGTCGCGGTCCCGGTCAGCGGCGCCGCGGCGTCGACGTCGGCCGGGGTGACCCGGTACGCGCCACCCGACACACAAGTCACCGACACTCCCACGGCCAGCACCGTGACCGGGCAGGACGCGGCACCCGTACGGCTGTCCTGAACACCGACCCCGCTCATCGTGACGTTCCCGGTGTTGATGACCCGGTACGAGTAACCGAGCTGATCCCCGGCCCGCAGCCCACCCGGGATCGACGCGGTGACGGCGAGGCTGAGCCGCTCGGCAGCCGCCACGACGCCGGTGCCACCACTGGCCACCGGCGATGCGGTGGGCAGCACGGCACCCGGGGCGTACGCCTCAGCGGTCGCGCTCCGGCTGATCCGCTGTCCGGCGTCCACATCGCTCTGGCCGACCTCGTGTGCCAGCGTCGAGGTGCAGGTGACCGTGGCGCCGACCCGCAGCACACCGGTGGGGCAGGTGACAGCGGCACCGGCCGAGTCGGTCACGCCGACCGTACGCATGCTGACGTTGCCTGTGTTCGTGACCAGGTATCGGTAGGCCACGGTGTCGCCGTGCTCAGCGGCGTCCTGATGCGCGGCCGGAGCAACGACCGCCTCGACCGCGACGGTCAGGGCCGGACCGGTGGCCACGACCGGCACATCGGCGGTCACCGGGCCGAACGTGGTGCCACCCGGTGCGCCCGGCGCCCGGCCGGTCGCCCAGGCGGTCTCCTCCACCGGCCGCCCGGCGTCCACATCCTCCTGGGTGACCACGTGTGGCTGGGCCGCGGTGCAGGTCGCCGACCCGGCGGCAGCCAGCGACGTCTGCGGGCACATGACGGTGCCACCGAGTCCGGCGTCGACAGTGATCGCGCTCATCGTGACGTTGCCGGTGTTGGTGATGACGTACTGGTAGTCGATGGAGTCACCGACCGCGACCGGCCCCGCCACCGACGGCGTGATCGTGATGTTCAGCGCCGGTGCGGCCGCGGCGACCGCGGTGCCGGTCGTGAACGGGCCGAAGCTGCGGGCGACGGCCGAGCCGGGGATGCGGCCGGTGGCGTAGGCCGAGCCCGCGATCGGCAGCTGGGCGTCGATGTCGGCGCCGGTGACCAGGTAGGTGCCGGTCGAGGTGCAGGTCATCGAGGCACCCACGGCCAGCGGTCCCGCCGGGCAGATGGCCGCACCTGTCGACGCCTCACCGACAGTGATGGTGTTCATCGTGACGTTGCCGGTGTTGGTGACCGCGTACTGGTAACCGATGGTGTTCCCGGCCGCGACCGGACCGGACCGGGTCGAGGTGACGACCACGTTCAGCTGCCCGGTGGCCGGGGCGATCGACACCACGCCGGTGAATGGGCCGAACGAGGTGGTGCCGCCCGCGTTGGGCTCCCGGCCGGCGGCGGTCGCACTCTCCGTGATCGGGGCGCCGGCGTCCAGGTCGGCCTGGGTGATCGTGTAGGTCTGCGCTCCGGTGCAGGTCACCGCCGCTCCGACGGCCAGGGGTGCGGCCGGGCAGCTGGCGGTGCCGCCGTGGCTGCCGGTGACGCCGACCTGAACCATCGTCACGTTGCCGTTGTTGGTGACCGCATAGGTGTAGGTGACGACGTCGCCGATGGCGGCGGCGTTCTGGTGCGCGGCGGGCGCGACGGCCGGGTGGACGATCACGCTGAGTGCGGCGGCGCCGATCGCCAGCGGGACGCTGCCGGTGGCGGGCAGCGACGTGGTCACGCCGAGGGCGCCCGGCGCCATGCCTGAGGCAGATCCGGTACGGGCGATCGCCTGCCCACCGTCGATGTCGCTCTGCAGCACGGTGTGCACCTGGGTGGAGGTGCAGGTCATCGTGGCACCGATGGCGAGCGACGTCGCTGGGCAGGTGACCGGCGCGCCGGCCGAGTCGGTGACCGCCACGCCGGTCATCGTGACGTTGCCGTTGTTGGTCACCGAGTACCGGAAGGTGATCGTGTCGCCGACGTCGGCCGCGCTCTGGTGCGAGCTCGGCGTGACCGACGGGGTGACGGCCACGATCAGCGACGGGACCGCGTGTGCCACCGCGACAGCGGCGCTACCGGTGCCGAAGGTGCTGGTCACGCCGGTGGGCGTGGTACCGGTGGGCGCGGCGGTCTCGGTGATCGGCGAGCCGGCGTCGATGTGGGCCTGAGTGACCGGGTACGCCGTGGTGCGGACGCAGGTCATCGAGGCGCCGACGGCCAGGGTGGTCGCCGGGCAGGTGAGGGTCCCGCCCAGCGAACCGCTGACGCCGATGGTGTTCATCGAGACGTTGCCGCTGTTGGTGACGACGTACTCGTAGCCGATGGTGTCACCGGCCTCGGCGGCGCCCTGGTGCACGGCCGGTGCGACGGCCGGCTTGACCGTGACGGTCAGGGCCGCGGCGGCGCCGGCGAGCACGACCGAGCTGGTGCCGGTCCCGGTGGCCGTGGTGCTGCCGGGGCCGTGCGCGGTGGCGGTGGCCGTGTCGGCGAGCGGCTGACCGGCGTCCACCTCGCCCTGGGTGACCTGGTAGGGCTGTCCGGTACAGGTGGTCCCGGCGCCGGCCGCGAGAGGGCCGGCGGGGCAGGTCGCGGTGCCGCCACGGGTGCCGTCGACCGCGACGGCGGTCAGCGTGACGTTGCCGGTGTTGGTGACCCGGTAGTGCGCGGTGACGGTGTCACCGGTCTCGGCGGCGTTCTGGTGTGCCGCCGGTGCGACGACCGGGTCGACCACGACGGTGACGGCGGGGGCCGGTGCGGCGACCGGCACGGAGGCCAGGGTCGGCCCGAAACTCGAGGCGCTTGTCGCGCCGGGCGCGAACCCGGAGGCGAAGACCGTATCGGAGACCGGTTGCGCGGCGTCGATGTCGGCCTGGCGGATCAGGTACGGCGTACCGGAGGTGCACGTCATCCGATCGTCGGCGGCCAGGGAGCTCTGCGGGCACGAGACGGTGCCGCCGAGCCCGGCCGTGACGGCGATCGTCGACATGGTGACGTTGCCGGTGTTGCGCACCAGGTAGGCGAAGCTGACCGCGTCGCCGGCCTCGGCGGCGCCCTGGTGCGCGGCCGGGGACACCGTCGCGGTGACGGTGACGGCCAGGGACGTGGCGGACGGGTCGATGGTGACAGTGCGTACGGCGGTGTCGTTCGAGCTGTCCGGGTCGGTGCTGTCGGCGGAGAGCACCTGCACGGTGTTGCTGCCGGTCCCGGCGGTCTGCGCGACCCCGCTCAGCGTCAGGGTGGCGGTGGCGCCGGCCGCGAGCACCGGGATCTGCCAGCGGCGCTGGGCGTCGTCGTAGGTGCCGGTGCTCGGTGTGCCGCCGCTGATCGCCAGGCTGCTCTGCGGCTGCTCCCGCACGATGACACCGGTCGCGTCGGACGGGCCGTCGTTGCGGATGGTGACCTGGAACTGGACCGGGCTCGACTGGATCACCTGCGGGGTGCTGGTGGTCTGGGTCAGGGCCAGGTCGGCGACGTGGGCGACCGGGGTATTGGCCGTCACCGAGTTGTCCGAGCTGTCGGAGTCCGGTGACGACGAGGTCAGGACTGCCGTACGAGAGAAGGTGTTGCCGTTGAAGTTCGCCGGGAGGTGTCCGGTGAAGGTGATCTGCCAGCTGGACTGGTCGGCGAGGGCGGAGAGCGTGCAGATGAAGTTGCCGCCGTCCGGGGTGATCGTGCCGGCGGCTCCGGTGCCGAGGAAGTCGCAGTGCCCGGCCCCGGCCGAGACCGACGGTACGATCGCGCCGGCCGGGATGGACTGGCGCAGGACCAGGCCCTCGGCGCGGGTCGGGCCGTCGTTGGCGACCGTGATCTGCTCCCGCATCCGCTCGCCGGCGACCGCACCGCCCGGGTGGTCGAGGTTGGTGAGCGTCTCGGCGACGCGCAGGCCGGCGTCGAGCAGGATCGTCAGGTGGACGGTGTCGGTGTCGTTCGCACTGACGTTGTCGGTGGTGGGCGACACGACGGTGGTGCTCGTCGAGCCGGGCCCGGAGGCCGCGCCGGCCTCGATCCGTGCCTTGCCGGTGATGACCACGGTGCTGCTCGGATGCGGCGCGGGAGGCAGCGCCGGAATGGTGCAGCCGGAGGTGGTGCAGATCGAGCTGGGCGTGCGCAGGATGGTGACACCCGGCGGGACGACGGTGTTGAACGAGACGTTGCGGGCCACCGACGGGCCGTGGTTCGTCACGGTGAGCGTGTAGTCGACGAGGTCGCCGGGCTTGGCGGTGGCGTCGGTGATGTTCAGGTCCACGCCGACGTCGGCGATCTCGGTGCCCGCGGTGCTCACCGAGGCGTTGTTGTTCGCGATGACCGGGTCGGGCGTCGACGAGGCGATCGAGACCGCGTTGTTGATCGCGCCGCCGGCCGGCAGCTGGAACCTGACGGTGACCGTGCTGGTGGCGCCCGGTGCGAGGTTCGGCAGTGCGCAGTCGAGGGTGCGGGCGCCGGTGACGTAGACGCAGGTTCCGCCGGTCACCGTGGCGGCCGGGTCGGGCGCGCCGGCGTCGAGCGTGGGCACCGGGTTGGCCAGCGTGATGCCGCGGGCGGTCGACGGGCCGTTGTTGGTGACGACGGCCTGGTAGGTCGCCATCGCCCCGGCGACCGGGGCGGCCGGCGGGGTCAGCGTGACGGCGAGGTCGGCGCTGGTGGTGACCGCGTTGCTCAGCGACGTCGTGTTGTCGACGCTGTTCAGCTCGAAGGTCGGTGAGGCGACGGCGGCGGAGAGCTGGTACTGGGCGCCGGGGGTGGCGGCGGCCGGTGCCGTGCCGGTGATCGTCATGGCCCGGTTGGTGCCGGTGGCCACCGACGGGTAGGTGCACTGCGCTGTGGTTCCGCCGACCGTGCAGGTGCCGCCGGGGGAGGTGGCGGTCACGCCGGTGAGCCCGGACGGGACGTCCCCGGTCAGCTGGACGGCCGACGCGCTGCTGGGGCCGTTGTTGGTGCCGGTGACCGTGTAGGTGACCGGGCTGCCCGCCACCACCGCCGAGCCGGACAGGGCGGCCGTGACGACCAGGTCCGCGGCCGGGTTGACGGTCGTACTGACCTCGTTGGAGGTGGACGTCCTGGCGGCCCCGGCCAGCGGGTCGGTGTAGGTGCTCACGGCGTCGTGGACGATCGCCGTACCGGCGGCCGCAGTGTTCACCCTGACCTGGTACGACATCGTGCGGGACTCGCCGGGCAGCAGGGTGCCGCCGGTGGCCGGGGACGCGCCGGTGCCGACACGTACCTTCACGGTGCGCCCGGCGGCGTCGTACTCGCCGGTGTCGTCGCCGGCGGCATCCGTCGGCTTGACCGTGGTGGATCCATTCACCGATTTGAGCGAGCCGGGCACATAGGTGGTGCCGGCCGGCAGGACGTCGGCCATGCTGCTGACGTTGGCCGGGTTGCCGCCGTCGTTACGGGCGGTGACCGTGTAGGTGAGGACGTCGCCCGGGTTGGCGGTGGCCGCGCCGGCGCCGTTGGCCACGGCGGTGGTGGTGACCAGGCAGGCCGCCGTACCGAACGAGATGGTGTCGAGGAAGTTGCCGAAAGTCGGGTCGCCGTTCGCCGACGCGATCGACTTGAACGCGAAGCGGGTGGTGGTCTGCCCGGCCGGCACGATGTAGATGCCGGAGTAGGAGCCCCACGCGGTGTTGCCGTCCAGCATGTTCGCACCCTGCTGGACCAGCGTGCCCGTGGGCTTGCCGATCTGCAGGGACATCGTGTCGACGCCGGTGCGGCCGCGGTGCTTCAGCTCCCACCGCAGGACCTGGTTGCTCGCCGTGGGCAGGTCCTGGTAGAGCGTGGAGACCTGGTTGGCGTTCAGCTCGGCGTGCTGGCTGCCGGTGGCGGACGGCGTGTTGTTGTAACCGCGCCAGAGTTCGATCTTGGCATCGGTCGCTGTGGTGAGCCAGCCGGGTACCGACGCCTGCGGCATGATGTTGACGGTGCCGTTGGCGATCACCGGTGTCTCGAAGTCGCCGTTGGCCAGGCTCACCATGTTGTTACAGGCCGACTGCGTCGCACTCGCCGTGGTGGACAGCATCGGGACGGCCACCCCGGCAGTGCCCACCAGGGCGGCGACCACCGCGGCACGGACTCCCTTGACGAGTCCGCTGGTGCGGCGGCGGTGCGTGCCCCTGGTGCGCAGCATGTGGTTCCCGACCCTCCCGAGGCGCGCTTGCACGCCTGCCTGAGCGGGATGATCGGCAGTTGGGGATCGGATCCGAGAGTTCCGGCCGCCACCGGACTCCGGCGTGCTACGCGGCCGCGGGCCGGTACCGCACGTCCAGCTCGGCCGTCGGGTCGCCGGCTCCGACGCGGTGCAGGTAGACCGGGCGGCCGCCGGTGTGGTCATAGAGCCGGATGCCGTCACCCAGCAGCACCGGCGCGATGTGCAGGTCGATCTCGTCGATCAGTCCCCGCTCGAGAAGCTGGCGGCCGATGTCCGGCGACAGCACCTCCACGTTCTTGCCACCGGCTGCCGCCAGCGCGATCCGCACCGCCTCTGCCACGTCGCAGTCGAGGAACGTGACCCGCTCGGCGGGCTTGGCGTCCTCGGGGTGGTGGGTCAGCACGAAGACCTGCCCGGTCCAGGCACCGCCGTAGACGGTGCCGGCGTCGGGGAACCGGTCCCAGCCACGCCTGCCGCCGAGGACGGCGCCCGTGGTCTCGACGTACTGGTCGATGAAGCCGGGCCGCTCGGAGATGCCGGTGCTCATCCAGTCCATGTCGTGGTCGGGACCCGCCACGAACCCGTCCAGTGACATGGTGAAGTGCCACAGGACCTTGCCGTTCGCGGTTTGCGGTTCGAAGTCGCTCATGCCGTCCTCCCGGTGCGCTGATTCGCTCGTACCAGGATGAGACGGCGCCCGCGACGAAAACTCATCGGTCGAGGGACCCGGACAGCCACGCTGAAGGGCGTCTAAAGGTCGGGCGGGAGGTGGAACACGCCGAGCAGGTTGGTGATCGAGAGGACCTGCTGCACGTGGCGGTGCGCCTTGCTGATCTTCAGCTGGGTGCCGAGCTCCATGGCGGTGCGGCGGCAGATCAGCAGTGCACGGATACCGGAGGAGTCCAGGAAGGTCACCTCGGACATGTCCAGGCTGACGTCGCGGCCCGGATGGCGATGAAGGGTGTCCGTGACGGCGAGGACCATCTCGGAGCAGTTCTCCCTGTCGATGTCACCGCTGAGCGCGATGACGATCGAGTCCGGTGATGTCGGCGGCGGTGCCTGCACCAGCAGGTCCGCGCGGTCGAGCGGATTTCGGGAAGACATGATGGATCACCCTCGGCCTTCGGCGCATGGAGGTCGTTGTCGCTTCGTGCTGATCGCCCGTGTCAGTGGACGATGCCGAGGAGAGGACCCTTGCGCTGGGGAAGGCCGGCCACCCGACGTTGTGCCGTTGAGGGTGACCCTACTCTTGTCGGGCGTGCTCGGCTCGACTCTCCGCCAGGGCGATCAACGCGCCGCGAGAGCCGAGCCGCACCAGGATCAGCAGCCGTTGCGCGCGCCGCTGACCGCCACGTCGTCGTACCAGAGGGTGTCGGCGCCCTCGCCGTAGCTTTCCCAGCCGAGCCGCAGGTCGGTGAGCGCGGGCCGCCAGGTCCGGTTGAGCCACTGGCCGTCGATGTCGTGAGTGGGCACGCCGTCCTCCAGCAGCCCGGGGACCGACGTGCCGTTCAGCCAGGTCTGGATCGTGCCGTCCCGGCCGTCGACCTTGAACTCGACGCAGTTCCAGGTGTTCACCGGCAGCGGGGCGGACAGGGCGACACCGGCGGGGCTCTGCTCGGGCAGGGTCGCGTCGTCCGAGGCCCGGTTGAACTGGAGGGCGCCGTTCTGGCCGCCGAAGCGCAGGTCTCGGTTGCCGTCGGCGGAGTCGCGCATGGCCACTGTGGTGATGTGCGAGGTGGGCAGGGCTGTGGTGTGCCGTACCCAGTAGCGGACGTACCAGACCGAGCCGGCGGTGCCGAGGATCCTGCTGTTGCCGGCGAAGACGTGGTTGCAGTAGCCGGCCGCACCGTTGATCCGCAGGGACGTGCTGCCACTGCGCGCGACAGTACGGTCGATGGCCGCGCTGCCGGTGCCGGAGCAGTCGGGGTTGGTGACCGCCCAGTCACCGCCCGGCACGGAGCCGGCCTGCGTCTCGAAGCCGTCGCAGATCGCGGTCGGCACGCATCCCGGCTGCGGCGGCGTCGAGGTGGAGGCCGACGGCGACGCGGAAGCGGACGCGGACGGTGACGTGGATGCGGACGGTGACGTGGATGCGGACGGTGACGACGACGGCGACGTGACCGACGGGCTGGGGCTGGGGGTGTCACCGCTGCACGAGACGCCGTTGAAGGTGAAGGCGGACGGTTTTGTGTTGGTGCCGGAGTAGGTCGCCTGGAAGCCGAACCGGGTGGAGGCGCCGGTGGCGAGCGTGCCGTTCCAGCCGAGGCTCGCGGCGGTGACGACGTTGCCGGTCTGGGTCACCGTGGCGTTCCAGCCGTTGACCAGGCGCTGGTCGCCCGCGAAGGTCCAGGACAGCGCCCAGGAGGTGACCGGGGCGCCGCCGTTGGTGACCTGGACCTCGGCGGTGAAGCCGGTGGCCCACTGGTTGGCGGTCCAGTCGACGGTGCACGCCGGAGCGGCGGTGGCGGCCGGGCTGTGAAGGAGCGCAAGACCGGTGCCGGCCAGCACCGCTGTCACCGCTGACGCAAGAAGTTGCCGCTGCACCGTGTTGCCTCCTACTGTGGCCCTGGCGCCTGGGAGCGCTCCCATGCATCGATGACTGTAACTCCATGGCAACGGCGGGCGCTAGGTCCAGTAGAGGATGCGGCAGGACGGGAGGCGCTCGGCGAGCTCGGTGTGGAACCAGGTGCGCAGCTCGGCCATCGTGCCGGGCGGGTAGACGTACTTCACCGCGCCGAACTTGCCGTGCTTGCGGGTGCGCGCCGCCTCGTCCATCTCCAGCTTCGTGCCGGGATACCAGCCCAGCAGCACCTCCTTGCTGCCCGGGGTGAACCGGTGGGTGATCAGCTCGGCGGTCAGATCCAGGTCCGGTACGTCGCGGACCGCGCCGGCGATGCCGTCCAGCAGCTCGCCGTAGTGGGTCCGCCAGTCCGGGACCGCGATGATCGGCGCGATCGTGACGCCGACCGGATAACCGTCCAGGGCCAGCCGCCGCAGTGCGCCGAGGCGATCCTCCAGGCGGCTGGTGCCGCCTTCGACCCGGGTGGTCACCGGGCGGTTGTTGACACTCAAACGCACTCGGGTACGTCTGGAGTGCGCCAGACCCACGAAACTGTCCACGTCGTCGAACTTCGTCGTCCAGCGCAGCTGCACCGCGGCGTCCCACTCGCCGAAGTGCTCGACGGCCCGCCGCCAGCTGCCGGTGAGATGCTCCAGCGCGAGCGGATCGGTGTAGCACGACGCCTCGAAGGTGGTCCCCTCGTCCCGCCGGGCCTCCCGGCGGCTGGTGATCGTTCCCCGGCCCTCGTAGTCACGCAGCCCGGCGAGGATGTCGTCGACGTCGGCGTAGACCCGGGTCACCGGCGGCCCGGACAGCGAACCCGCCAGATAGCAGTACTGGCAGTGCGCCGGGCAGCCCTCGGCCAGGTCGAACCGCCAGTCGGCGCTCGGCGCGATCGGCTGCAACTTCCGGCGGGACGGCGGGCTGACCACGATCGCCATGGTCGACTTGGCCCTGGCGTACGTCTCCCGGTCGTTCTCCCCGCGCACCCCGGTCAGCCGGTTGCCGCGCAGCCGCTCCACCTCGATGCCCCGCGCCTCGACGAGCGCCATGATCCGCAGCCCGTGCGCGTGGTCGTACGCCGCCGGCGTGGCCACCACCCGCTTCGGCGTCCACCGCCGCGCGGGCCGTGGCGGCGGCGCCACCGCACCGAGGTCATGGGTCTCGACCGCTTCCCCGCTGGCACTGTGCGGTGCGGGCGGTGTGGCCGGTGCCAGCGGTTGCGTCACGTCGATCGAAGGGAGCGTCACCCTCGGGACGTACCCCGAGCGGCTCGAATCATCCGGCGTTTTCCGGGCATATGCGGCTTCCCGAGACCAGGAGGCACCCGTGCCCGGCAGCTCCACCCCTGTCACCGACCCTTCCGCCGGCCCTGTAACCGACCCGCATGCCGCCACCGCTGATCAGGCGCGGGCCGCCTATGTCGCGGCGCATCCCGAGCCCGCTTTCGAGGACTTCACCTGCCCGCGGTGCAAAGCAGGCCGGGGCAAACGCTGCATCCTGCGGCGGGCCCGCCCCGCTCCCGCGCACGGCTGCCACGCACCCCGCTACGACAAGTGGCGCCGTGCACACGACAGGTGGACGCGGGACGCTGACAACGCGGGCCGGCTCTGAGGCGTACATCTGCTGTGTCTTGAAATGAAAGCCGGGTTGACTCTCCAGCGGCTGGAGCGTCCAGGATCTCCCCATGGACGACGACAGCGACCTCCTCACCATCGGCCGGCTGGCGCAGCGCACCGGGCTCACCGTGCGCACCCTGCGCTTCTGGTCCGACGAGGGAGCGATCCCGCCGGTGGCACGCTCGGCCGGCGGCTACCGGCTCTACGACGCCGGCTCGGTGGCCCGCGTTGAACTGGTGCGCACCCTGCGTGAGCTGGGCCTCGGCCTCGACGACGTGTGCCGGGTACTCGACGGCCGGGCCTCGATAGCCGAGATCGCCGACGCCCACGTGGCCGCTCTCGACGCCCGGATCCGGTCGCTGAGGACCAGCCGGGCGGTGCTGTCCACCGTGTCGAAACGTGGTTCCACAGCAGAGGAGACAGCACTGATGAACCGGCTGGCGCGGCTTTCGGCTGCCGAGCGCGTACAGATCATCGATGATTTCAAGCGCGACCTGATCGGCGGCCTCGACCTCGATCCACGCCTGCGTGACCGCCTGCGCGACCTGCGCATCGACCTGCCCGAAGATCCCACGCCGGAGCAGGTGGACGCCTGGATCGAGCTGGCGGAACTGGTACGGGACCCCGGTTTCCGCGCCCGGATGCGCGCCTTCCTGGAGCTCAGCACACCGCCGCCGGGCGTCTCCGGCAAGACGCTGCCGGGGGCGAACATCTTCTGGGCCCGGCAGGTCGTGAACACGGTCGCGGAGGCCAGGGAGCGCGGGATCGAACCCGGCACGCCCGCCGCGGCCGAGGTGATCGCCCAGATGTTCCGCGATGCCGACCTGGTCGCCGTGCTGAGGTGCCTGGAGGCCGGGATCGAGGCCGGTGCGGAGCAATATCGGGTGCTTGTCGGCCGGGTGCGCGGTCAGCGGAGTGCGCCGGACGCCACCATGGAGTTGAATTGGCTGGCGCGAGCCCTACGGGAGGAGGCCGGGGAGTGTCCACGTTCGTCCTGATCCACGGTGCCGGCGATGTCGGCTGGTACTGGCACCTTGTCGAGGCGGAACTCCGTGCGCGAGGCCATGACACCGTCGCGCCGGACCTGCCCTGCGACGACGACGCGGCGGGCTTGCCGGAGTATGCGGACACTGTTGCCCGCGCGGCCGGCGATCGCAGCGATCTCGTGGTGGTGGCGCAGTCGTCCGGGGGCCTGACCGTTCCCCTCGTCTGCGATCGGCTGACGGTGCGGCTGATCGTCCTGGTCGCGCCGATCATTCCGGCGCCGGGGGAGGCACCCGCCGACTACTGGGCCAACACCCGGTACGGCGAGGAGGAGCGGGAAGAGGTCAGCGACACGATCGGCCTGTTCTATCAGGACGTCCCGCCGGAGCTGGCGGCTGAGGCGCTGAAGCGGGGACGCGACCAGTCCGAGGCCGGAATGGCGGAACCGGTGCCGTTCCGGGCCTGGCCCGCCGTTCCGACCCGGGTTCTGCTCTGCCGGGACGACCGGCTGTTCCCGCCGGCGTACCTGCGCCGGGTCGCCCAGGAGCGACTCGGCATCACACCCGACGAGATCGATGGTGGGCATACGCCGGCTCTGAGCCGGCCGGGGGAGTTGGCGGAGCGGCTCGTGTCCTACGCCGCTCGCTGAAGTCGCCTTGCTTGCGGCCGTCTCGCTCGCGGCCGTCTCACCTTGCGGCCGTCTCGCTCGCGGCCGTCTCACCTTCTCGCGCGGCACCGCAGTCGGCGATCACCGGGAGCGGGCCTCGAACGCCCGCACCACCGCCGCCATGTCCTCCTCGCCGTGCCCGGCCGCCACCGTCTCCGCGAACAGCTCCCGGCACACCGCCAGCAGCGGCGACTCGACGCCCGCCTGGACGATCAGCTCCGCGTTGTAGAGCACGTCCCGCGCCGCCGCCTGCACCTCGAAATCCCGGTCGGCCAGCTTGCGCCCCTTCACCCCGGACACCGCGCTGGCCATCGGCCCCGCGTCCAGCGCCGCCAGCAGCACCTCCCGATCGAGCCCGTGCCGGTCCGCGAAGTGGAACGCCTCCGCCAGCCCGGTCACCATGCTGATCAGAAACGTGTTGACCGCCAGCTTCATCCGCAGGGCGCCCGGAACCGGTCCGCATCTCACGACCGACGAGCACATCGGCTTCAGCAGCGGCGCCACCCGGGAGACCGCCGCATCGTCCCCGGCGAGCATCACGACCAGCTGCCCCGCGGCCGCCGGCCCTCGCGATCCTGAGACGGGCGCCTCGACATAATCCCCGCCGGCCGCCGTGATCCGGGCCGCCAGCCCTGCCGAGTACGACGGGGCCGCGGTACCCATGTTCACCACCACGCGGCCGGCGACGTCGCAGCCGTCGAGGACCGAGTCGGTGACACGGTCGTTGGCGAGCATCATGATCACGGTTGAGGCGGCGGCGAACACGGCGGCGGGGGAGTCGGCGACGACCGCACCGTCAGCGGCCAGCGCATCGAGAGACGACGGGGAGCGGTTCCAGACGATCAGGTCGGTGCCGGCGCGGGCGAGGTTGCGGGCCATCGGCTGACCCATCACTCCGAGGCCGAGGAATCCGGTGGTCACCGGCCCGACGTTACGCAGCGGCGGGTGGTGCCACCGCGTCCAATAGCGCGGAATTGGCTTGCTCCCGCAAGCCCCAGGGCGAGCCGTACGCGGTGAGCAGGTCCAGGAACGGCCGGGGCGGGAACGCCTCCGGGCCGAGCACACCCGTTCCCGACCAGGCGCCGGTGGCGAGCAGTTCGAGGGCCACCACGGGGTTGATCGCTGTCTGCCAGACGACCGCCTGACTGCCGTACTCCGCCATCGACCACTCGTTGTCGACGACGTGGTACAGGTAGACCTCCTTCTCGACGCCGGCGCGGGTTCCCCGTACCCAAGTGCCCGCACAGGTCTTGCCTCGCATGCGCTCGCCCAGCGTCGCCGGATCCGGCAGTGAGGCCGCGACCACGTCTCGCGGTGAGACCGCGACCGGACCGCGCGGCCCGGGCACGGTGACCGTTTTCGTACGGTCCAAACCCAGCTGGCGCAGCGTCTTGAGCGTCCCGATGAACTGCTCGCCCAGCCCGTACTTGAAGGTCACCCGCCGCGCGCCCACCCACCGGGGGATCAGCAGGACCTCCTCGTGCTCCACGTTCACGCACTCGACCGGCCCGATCCCCTCGGGGAACTCGAACACCTCCGGCTCGCTGAACGGCGCCGTGGTGAACCAGCCCCGCTCCTGCTCGTAGACGACCGGCGGGTTCAGGCACTCCTCGATCGTCGTCCAGATGTTGAACGACGGCGCGAAGTCGTAACCGTCGACGGTCAGGTTCGCGCCGTCCCGGATGCCGATCTCGTCGATCTCGTCGAACAGCTCGTCGGCGGCGTAGCGGGCGAACACGTCGGACAGGCCCGGCTCGACACCCATGCCGACCAGGGCGAGCAGGCCTGACCGTTCCCAATCAGCGGCCTGCTCGAACTGGGCGTCGCCCAGCTTGACACCGCACTGCTCATAGGGTGCCGAGGGGTGCGGGTGCGACAGTGACATCGCCATGTCCAGATAGGTCGCGCCCGCCTCGCGGGCCGCGGCGAACAACGGCATCACGAACCGCGGGTCGGTCGCGTTGAGCAGGGCGTCACAGTCGGACGAACGCAGGAACGCCGCTACCGACGCGCTGTCGCTCGCATCGAGCTGAACAGCCCGGAAGCGCCCGTCCCGCACGAATTCCACGGCAGCCGCCGCCCGCGCCAGGTCGTAGTCGGCGACCACCATCTCGTCGAAGAACGGGCGCCGGGCCGCGATCCGGGTGATCGCCGTGCCGACACCCCCAGCACCCACCAGAAGGATTCGCATGACCAGATGAAACGCGGCTTGCCGAACTAAGGTCAACTGTGTTGGCATAAGGGCGTGCCGAAGCCCGTGGTCCCCGAGGAGAAGCGCCGCCGGCGCCGGCCCACCCGCGGCGGCACCGTCCTGTCCGAGCAGCTCATCGTCGAGGCGGCACTGCGCCTGCTGCGCGAGCACGGCAGCGCCGGCCTCACCGCCCGCCGGCTCGGCCTCGCCCTCGACTGCGACCCGAGCAGCCTCTACCGCTACTTCCGCGGCATGGACGAGGTCATCCTCGCCATCGGTGACCAGCTCATCGGCCAGGCCCTGCGCGGCTGGTCACCCACCGGCGCGTGGCGCGACGACCTGCGCGCTCTCGGCCTGCGCATCCACGCCGCCTACACCGCGCACCCGCAGGCAGCCGTCCTCACCACCAGCCGGGTCACCGGCCGCCCCAACGAGCTCGCCGCCGACGAGGCCGTCCTCACCGTGTTGCACGGCGCCGGCCTGCCGGTTCCCGAGGCCGTCCGCGTCTACCACGCCTTCATCGACCAGACCCTGGCCTTCGCCGCGCTCGACGCCGCCTCCCTCGCGCTGCCGAACGCCGCCCTGCTCGCCGAGGAGGAGGTCTGGCGGTCCACCTACGCCCGTCTGCCCGCCAGCACCCACCCGCACGTCGCCGAGGTCGCACCGCTGCTGGCCGCCGAGATGGTCCGCAGCGCCTACCCCGCGGCGCTCGATCTTCTGCTCGACGGCATCGCTTGTCGTAGATCGTTATGATCAGCCGTGTCCCTCCGCGAGAACATGTTCCGCACCGTCGTCGGGTTCGCGGCCGTCAACCTGATCGTCGCCATGCTCTGGTGGGGCTTCTCGATCTTCTTCGTGGCGATCGGCCAGGAGGTCTTCGGCTCCCTGGGATGTCTGCTGCTGGTCGGCATCTTCGCCTTCTGGCCGATCAAGAACCTGCTCAGCCGCCGCAAACTGCACCGTTACGCCGCCACCGCCGGATGGCAGTCGGTCGATCCCGGCAGCCGGGACTGGCCGTGGGACAACGATCTGCACGCGGGCGACGAGGTCCGTTCGCGGGAGGCGAAGGGCAGCATCCGGGTCCGGTCCGCGTGGCACATGGAGGTCGACGGCGTCCCGGCCGTCGCCGGCGAGGTCACGTCGACCGGCACGATCCTCGAGGGCACGGTCGGCGCGGGCCATGGTTCGATAGTCTTCGTCCTGATTAACCTGCCACGCCCGATCGGCACGGTGGGAATGCGCACCCCATATCAGCACGTCGGCGAATCGGCCCGCTCCCAGCAGGTCAGCCTGAACGTCGCCTTCCTCAGCGGCGAGATCCCACCCTGGACAGCGCGCGGCTCCGAACTGTTCACCTTCCAGCGCCCCGAATCGGGCCTGACCGAGGCCGGCCTGCACGAAGCCGTGCGACGGACACTGCGCGTCGCTGAGGTGCTTGATACGGCGTCAGCTTCAAGCTGACGCAGACGTACGACCGGACGACAGCTCTGCCGGAGCCGCGCGAGCAGGTGCCCGCGCGCGCCCGGTGCCGCGACCGCCGGGCGGAGCTGCCTGGCTGAGCTACCACCTCTCGGCAGCACCGCCTCAGCGAGGAAACGCGCTGCTAGGTGCCGGAGGGCGGCAGCAGGGTGACGGTGAAGGTCTCGTCGGCGTTGGTGTGGGCGAGGTTGACGACGGTGGCGCCGCCGTTGAGCGTGACGATCGAGTTCCGGACGATGACGGGGCCGGCCACCGCGCCTCCTCCGTTGTGCGGGATGCGCTCAACGCGTACGCGAATCTGGTTGTTGGTCACTATGCCCGTGGTTGAGGCGAGCCCTCGGATGTTGACGGCGATGTCGCCGGTGGTCCCTCCGCCGCCCACCAGGATCTTGGCGTTGCCGGTGGCCTTGGTGGCGAAGGCGTCGTAGGCGGGGCTGGGAGTGACCGAGCAGATGGTGCCGGTCTGTGTGGCGTAGTAGCGGTAGACCCACCATTCTCCCTTGGGCAGGTGCTGCCCCGCGGAGTTGCGGACCAGCAGGTTGCCGAGGTCGTTGTGCAGGTTGCTGGTGCTGGCCCAGTTGGCTCGCAGGCCGTCGGCGCCGGCGCGTTCGAGGCGGGCGATGTACCACGATCCGTCGCCGGGGTTCTGCTCGTTCGAGGCGCCGTACTCGTTGATCTGGTAGGGGCGCGGGTGCGCGATGCCGCGGTTGCCGAGAGTCGTGTTGGCCGCCGCGACGTTGGCCACCGGGTCGCTGGGCAGACTGTGCCAGCTGAAGATGTCCGGGACGACGTTGTTGGCGCGGACGTTGTCGAGGTACTGGTTCCACCAGGTGCCGTTCGTGGTGGGTACCCCGGCGAAGCTCGGCCCGACGATCAGCGTGCCGGGCAGGTCGGCACGCAGCCGCTGGTAGGTGCGCCGCCACAGCTCGAAGTACTGGCTCTGCGACCGGTTCCAGAAGAGCCCGAGGTTGGGTTCGTTCCAGATGTCCCACTGCACGGTGACGCCGGTCGCGCGCACGTCGGCGATCAGGCGGGTGAGGAAGTTGTCGTAATCGGCCCAGTTGCCGTTGTCGCCGGGGAAGCGGCTGATCGGATAGCCGTCGGCACCCCACAGGTCGTGGGGCAGCAGGATGAAGGTGCCGCCGAGCGCGCGGGTCCGCAGGATCTGGGCGCGGGTGGCGTTCCAGCGGCGATCGTACTTGCCGGAGACCCAGCCGCCGGGCTGGTCGAGCTGGGCGCCACCGGCTCGCATCGCCCGGAACTTCACGTCGGTGTAGAAGTGGTCGGCCGGTCCGCTGCCGTTCTCGGTCATCCCGTAGATCCAGCCGGAAGCGCGATAGGCCGGCGTGCCACCGGCGACGGCGAAGTTGACGGTGATGCTCTCGTCGGCGGCTCGGGCGGGCGCGGGCAGCGCCACGACCGAGGTGGCCACCAGCGCGGCGGCCAGCAGCCGTACGGATCGGATCGCCATGATTTCTCCTGTTCCGGGGGAGCGGGGATGGCAGGGGAGTCAGCGGGAGGGTGCCGGTCCGGTGCTGGCGCGCAGCGAGATCGGCGGCGTCAGGAGCAGGTGCTTGGGTGTGGTGTCCGGTGTGGCGATGCGCTCCAGCAGCAGCTCGACGGCCCTGGTGCCCATCTCCAGGGTGGGGAAGTCGGCGGCGGTGAGCTGGGGGCGGAACTCCTCGGCCCAGTGACGGGCGGCGATGCCGGCGATCGACAGGTCACCGGGGATGCTGACGTTCGCGCGTTCCGCGCCGCGCTGGATGCCGGGCAGGGCGGCCTCGTTGATGGTGGCGATGGCGGTGATCTCGGGGTGCCGCTCCCGGAGAAGCTCGAAGCAGTCCTCGCCGGCCGCGGCGTCGTCACCGCACGGCAGCTCGATGCCGGCAAGGCGGCGCTGGGTGACCGCTTCGGTGAACCCGTCTCTCGCGCGGTGCGCCGGTCCGTATCCGGCGGCGACCAGCTCGGGGGAGCGGTTGATCAGGGCGAGGTGGCGGTGGCCGAGATCGGCGAGGTGGTGGACGCAGCGGGCGATGATCGCGGCGAAGTCGACGTCGACCCAGCACGTCCCGTGCGGGTGTGCGGTGTGGCCGATCGTGACGAACGGCAGGCCGGCCTGGTGGAGCCGGGAGACCCGCTCATCCTCGAGCCGGATCTCCATGAGGATGACGCCGTCCACCCGCCGCCCCGACACGATCCGTTCGAACGAGCGGTCGTGGTCGCCGCCGGAGGGTGACAGCAGCACGTCCAGGTCGGCGCGGGCCGCGGCCTCGACGACGCTGGCGACGAACCCGAGCTGCATGTCGGTCAGCCGCGCGCTGGCCGGCGGGATCACCAGGCCGACGGTGCGGGTGCGGCCCTCCTTGAGCGCCCGTGCGGCGGCGTTGGGCCGGTAGTCGAGCTCGTCGATCACCGCCTGAATGCGGCGCCGGGTCTCCTCGGACACCGTCCGCTTCCCGCTGAGCGCGTAGGACACCGTGCTGCGGGACACGCCGGCCCGCCGGGCAATCTCGCCGATGTTCATGCCGGCTCCTGTCGAATCGGTTCGCTGCGAACGATAGGCATCGAAGTTCATCGGTGTCAATGAAGCGGTCAAAGGTACGCTCAATCCAGCGAACCGATTCGACATACAGCTCGGAAAGCAGGCCGCCACCCATGCCCCTCGCTGCACAGGACCCCAGGTTTTCGGTCCAGGACATCCCCTTCAGCTATCGGGAGTCCTGGTTCGGCATCTCCCCGGTGATCGCCGAGAAGACGTCTGCCGATGACCTGCACCTGGTCTCGCACCAGACCGGCATGCACGCCGTGCTGCGCCTGGGGGCACCATCCGGAGCGACGGTCACCGCGACGCCGGCGATGCTGTCGTGGGAGCACAGCTCAGGGGTGATCGACCTCGCTTACGAGGACACCAGCACGATCCGGATCCGCAGCACCGGCGCCGCACTGCGGATCGCGGCGGCCACCACCAGCCTCACCCCGTTCGGCGGCAGCTACCTCTACCGCGATCCGGTGGACGGCTCACACGTCTTCACCTCGTACGAGACCGGACGGCGTTACCGGGTCACCGTCATCACCGGCACGCTGACCGCGGCCGGGGTGGAACGACTCGGCGACTTCCCACGCCACCTCGACCTGGCGGCCGGGGAACCGTGGGAGGTCGCCGTGGAGGAGTACGAGACGGCCCGCGAGCCGTACCGGGCGCGGGCGGCCTTCGACCAGGTCGCCTCGACCGCGCGGACGGCCTTCGAAGAGTTCGCCGACGCTGTCGCACCGTGGCGCGGCCCCGAGACTCCGGCAGCCGAGCTCGCCGCGTACGTGATCTGGTCGGCCACCGTCGCACCCGGCGGCTTCCTCGCGCGCCCGGCCGTGCTGATGTCCAAGCACTGGATGGACAAGGTATGGAGCTGGGACCACTGCTTCAACGCCCTCGCCCTGGCCGAGGGTGATCCGGAGCTGGCCTGGCACCAGTTCCAGCTGCCCTTCGACCACCAGGACCCCACCGGTGCCCTGCCCGACTCGGTGACCCACTCCGAGGTCCTCTACAACTTCGTCAAACCACCGATCCACGGCTGGGCTCTCAGCCGCCTCCGCCAGTTGCTGCCCGTGACACCGGAAGCGCTCGCTGACACGTATGAGCGGCTGGCCCACTGGACAGAATTCTGGCTGAACCGGCGTCGCGTGCCGGGCCACGATCTGCCGCACTACCAGCACGGCAACGACAGCGGCTGGGACAACGCCACCACCTTCGACAGCCATCGAACGCTGGAGACCGCCGACTTGGCCGGCTTCCTCATCCTGCAGCTGCGGGAGCTAGCCGCCGTCGCCACTGAACTGGGCCGCGCCGGCGAGGCGAACCGCTGGACCGCGATCGCTGAGGAAGTCCGCAGCGCCTTGCTGCGGGAGTTGTGGCGGGACGGACAGTTCGTCTCCCGCAACCCGGCCACCGGGCAGGAGAGCAGCAGCCGCAGCCTGCTCGACCTGATGGCAATCACCCTGGGCGACGATCTTCCGCCCGAGGTTCGGGACGCTCTGGCTGCCCGGCTGAGCGCTCACCTGACGCCGCACGGCCTCGCCACCGAGCCGGTCGACTCACCGGACTACTCGGCCGACGGCTACTGGCGGGGACCGATCTGGGCCCCGTCAACAGTCCTGATCGAGGACGGCCTGCGCCGCGGCGGCCACCCCGATCTCGCCGACGAGATCAGCCGCCGGTTCCGCGCCCTCTGCGAGAAGTCCGGCTTCGCGGAGAACTTCGACGCCGAGACGGGAGCAGGCCTCCGTGACCGCGCCTACACCTGGACCGCCGCCGCCTATTTGATCCTGGCCCGCGCCCACAAGGCCCGCACGTCCAGCGCCTGACCAGTCCAGCGGGGCGGTTGCGGCGCCACCGGGCGTTCCCAGGGCGACGCAGATCCTGGCAGCACCCGGCCGGAGCGCATCTGCTGATGTGAATGCGTGTGGCGCATGCTGGGAAAGTGTCAATCCGTGGAGAAAGAGCGCGCCAGATCAGCCCGTCGGGAGGCACTGCTGGGCCGGCTCGGTGGGCCGCCCGGTCCGTATGCTGCGGTATGCGTGATCCTGGCCGTGATGGCTCATCGTGGAGCGATTGTCGGCTTGGGCATCGGCGTGCCGTTCTTCGGAGGGCTCATCGCACTGTGCCTGAGGACCGGTCTATCGCACGCGTACGCAATAAGTTTCGGCGTCGTACTGGTAGTCACGGCTACGGTCGCGATCAGGAATCTACGGCGGCGGCGGCCCCTAGTATCAGCCTGATGGCGCCCAGTCCTCCCGCCGGGAAGGCGTCCCTGAGCCTGCGTAGACCCGAATCAGCAGGAGCGTCCTTACCCAGGGTGGCCGCGGTGACCGGAACCTCTGGCCGCGTGGGTAACGCCGTGGCGCGGGAACTCGAAGCCGTTGGATGGAGGATTCACGGCGTCGACCGGTCACCGGGCCGCCGCACCACCATCGTTGGAGACCTCCGAGACGCGACGGTGCGTCGGGCACTCGTCCAGGATGCCGACATCGTCGTCCATGCAGCGGCTCTGCATGCGCCACATGTCGGGCTCGTTGACGACGCGGAGTTCCGGGCGGTCAACATCGACGCCACGGCAGCCCTTCTTGACGATGCCGGGGCTGCCGGCGTGCGGCGTTTCGTATACATCAGCAGCACGAGCGTGTACGGGCACGCTTTGGTGCCGGCAGACCGAGCGGTCTGGGTTGACGAGGAGCTCCTGCCGCAGCCGCGCGACATCTACGACGAGACGAAGCTGGCCGCTGAGCAACTGGTCGCATCCAGCTCTATATCGTCCGCGATCCTGCGCATCGCCCGCTGCTTCCCGGAGCCATTGCCGGTGTGGGCCACCCGGCTGCTGCACCGATCCGTCAGCCTCACCGACGTCGCAACCGCAACGGCAGCCGCCGCGCTGCACAACGCTGTGACCGGCACTTTCAACATCGCCGGACGATACCCGTTCACGCGAGCCGATTGCGTCGCCCTGCACCAAGACGCAGCCGAAGTGATCGCCGAGCGCGCTCCACAGGTGGCAGCGGCATTCCACGACCGTGGCTGGCCGCTACCCCGGCGAATCGATCGCGTCTACGACTCGAGTGCCGCTACGAACGCATTCGGGTATCAACCCTCCGAGAGCGTTCTTCGGCTACTCCAGGAGCCCGAAGGCGAAGAAACTCTCAACTCGGCGGAGTAGAACACGCCCGCCGGCCGACATCCTCATCTGGTCGCAGCTGGAGCCGCGTCAGCCCGCCCGATCCACGCGGACGTCCACTCCGGGAGGCGTCGAGTGCCCGCAGTCACGCCCGCCGGGCGATCTCGGTTACCGCCGGGCGACGGCATGCGCTGTGCGCGCGGCGAGCTGCTGAGCGGCTCACCGCGCGCGGGCTCTCGCGGACTCCCGCGGGGATGAGCGGGTGGCGGGCGGCGCAAGCGACCGTGGGCGCGCACGCAACCCGGATCCGGCTGGTGGTGAGTGCTGTGCCGGGCGCCGCGAGGCAGCACCGGGAGCCGGCCACGGCGATCCAGCTGGACGTGAGTGCTGGTTTCGAGCGCTGAGTTCGCGGCGGCTCCTCGTGCGTTGTGCCTTGTCGCATGGCGGAGGTGCGTGCACCTGCCGATGACCGGTTGTCCGCGGGCGGCGTTGTCCGGCAGGATTCAGCCTTGTGACAGGCAGACCCGAGCCGGACGCCGTTGGCGAGACCGGCCCCCGGCGCGGGCCGCTGCGATCCTGGGCCGTCGCCAATCCGGCCGACGTGATCGATGTGTTCGTCTACGTGGTCGTTCTGAACCTCGCCGTTCAGTACGTCCCGGCGGTCATCAGCGAAACGTTCACCCTCTCGTTGCTGACGGCCGTCCTCCTCAAGGTCACGCTGGAGTTGGTGCTCCTTCTCAAGGGCGCCGTTCTGGCTCGGCTGCGCGGGGCAACGACACGGCTGGCAAAGACGACATCGGCCCTCATGCTCTGGGTGGTGGCGGCGGGGAGCAAGCTCGTCGTGCTCTGGCTGATCGACATCACGTTCGGTGGTTCGGTCAGTCTGGGCGGCTTCATACCCGTGACGCTCCTCGTCATCGCTCTGCTGGTGTCGCGGGCGACTGTCAGACGTCTGCTCCACAGCACGATCGACCAGGTATGAAAGACGGATCCGGCGATGCGCGGATTCGGCGCGTAGCGATCGTCACCTTCGTGCGGTGGGGAGCCGGCGCCCCGCGCTGGGGGAAACGGGGCGCCGGCGGCTTGGAGGAGCGGCTCAGCGACCCGCCCCGGCGACATAGATGTCGCCGTCGGCCACGTCGGCCGGGCGGGCGCTGCTCGCGCCGGAGACGATGATCCGGGCCGGGTCGCGGTAGCCGTCGATCACCTCGATGCGCTGGACGGCGCGCGGTACCGGGATCGTCGCCTCGCTCTGCCAGAACGCTCCGGCGTACAGCTTGAAGGTGGAGATCGCCGTGACCGCCGGATCGTTGGTGGTGGCGTACACGCGCCAGGTCAGCGCATCCACCCGCTCCATGTCGCGCACCCGGATGCCGGACGCCACCTCGCGGTTGCGCCAGCCGAGCGGGGTGAAGACCCCGGTGTACGTGTGCACCACCGCCGCCTCGTCCAGCTGCATCCACACCACGAACGGCGTGAACCCGCCGACCGTCGACCCGACCAGCTGGATGTAGTCGGGGGAGCGCGGGTTCACCGTCTGGAGCGGCGTCTCGGCGACCTTCAGGTGGCGCTCCTGGTCCGCGTCGTCGATCTTCACGCCGAGGTCGGCGCCGGCGGCCGACCGGAATTTGAGGTCGGCCGGGCTGAAGTAGGCGTGGTAGATGTTCTTGTGATACCTGTCGTGCAGGTGACCCTCCGGCCCGCCGCCGGCCAGTGTGTAGACGATCGAGACCCGCTCCGGGCGTCCGGGCGCGCCGGGTTCGTGCCGCAGCTGCCCGATGTAGACCTCGTTCATGTTGTCGGTACGCGTCTGCGGTGCGATGTTCCACCGCTCGCCGGTCAGCGTCTCCGAACTCTGCCAGGTGCGCCCGTTGTCGGTGGACCTGACGTATTTCATCGGCCGGAAGTCGGTCGGGTACTGCTTGTCGAGGTCGCCCGCGGTCTCCCGGACGAACACGAAGAGGTGGCCGGCCGTGGACTTGAAGACCATCGGGTAGGTGGCGCCGAGGCCCTCCGGGATCTGGGTGTCGGTCCAGGTCCCCTCGATGGAGTGCGGCCGCTCCGAGCGCGCGAACCACAGCTCGCGGTTGTGCATGCCGCGGAAGACGAGCAGGTGGCCGTCGCCGGCCTGGATCAGCGTCGGATAGTTGTGCGTGTCGTTGCCCCCGTCGGCCACTTTGACCGGTGCGGACCAGATTTTCGCCCGGTGGTCGTACGCCTGCACGTAGTTGTCCTCGAATTGACCCGCCCACGAGATGAACGTCTTCTGGGCGGTCCGGTCGTAGACGCCGCCGTTGGTGGGCCGGCGGTCGCTGCGCGCGGCGACGTTGGTGGCGACCGTGGTGAACGAGGTGGGTGCCGCGGATGGACCGGTTCTGGACACCGGCACGGCGGCACCGGCGTGACCCGGCACTGCCGCCGCTGCGACGAGCACAGCGGCGGCGCTGAGAGCGATGAGCGGGGCGCGGCGCATCGAGCCTCCTGAGTGAAAGAGTGTCCATATATGTGGATGCATCTCTACGGGTTGTTTATCGTTCATTGTTGAGGATGATGCCGGTACGATGCCCATCGATCAAGACCTATCGAGAACGGAGTCGGCGGATGGCGGAAGAGCGGATTCTGGTCACCGGGTCGTCGGGGCGGGTCGGCAGCCTGCTGCGCGCGCGGCTGGCCCGGCCCGGACGGGTGCTACGGCTCTTCGACCTCATAGAGCCGCCGGCGCTGCCGGGGACCGGGGCTGAGGAGGTCGTCACGGGATCGATCGACGACCTCGACGTCCTGGTGGCGGCGCTCAAAGGCGTGGACGCGGTGCTCCACCTCGGCGGGTACAGCCACGAGGCGAGCGCCGAGGAGGTGCTGCGGGTCAACGCGTACGGGACCTACTGCCTGCTCGAAGCCGCCCGCCGCACCGGCGTCAACCGGATCCTGCTCGGCTCCTCCAACCACGTGGCGGGCTTCCATCGCCGCGATGAGCAGCGGGGCGAGGTCCCGGGTGACGTCGAGGCGCGGCCGGACACCCTTTACGGCTGGAGCAAGGTGGCGGTCGAGTCGGCCGGCCGGCTGTTCCACGACCGGTTCGGCATGGACGTGATCTGCCTGCGGATCGGCCAGTGCTTCGCGACTCCGCGCGGCCATCGCGGCCTGGCGATGTGGCTGTCCCCCGACGACTGCGCGCGCCTGGTGGAGGCGGCGATCAGCGCGCCGGAGCCGGGTTTCCGGCAGGTGTGGGGAATCAGCCGTAACACCCGGCGATGGTTCTCGCTCGCCGAGGGCGAGGCGATCGGCTATCGGCCGGAGGATGACGCGGAGGCGTACGCCGAAAAGATTCTCGCCAACTGTGGTGAGCCTGACCCGGCGCAGAACCTGATCGGCGGCTCCTGGTGCGACCTGCCCCTGGGCGAACCGTTCTGACTCTCAGCGGATGCCCTCGCGGCGCAGTGCCGTCGCGAGGGACTGTGCCCGCGCCGTCACCGCGGCCGTGACCCGTTTGAGCTCGTTGCCCTTGGCCGCCTCGGCGGGCATCGAGCAGGAGATCGCGTCGGTGGCCGGAATGCGGTAGGCCACGGCGGCGGCCACGCACGCCACACCCTCGGTGCCCTGCTCGCGTTCGAAGGCCCAGCCCCGCTGGCGCACCGCGTCCAGCTCGTCGAGCAGGACCGCCCGGTCGGTGATCGTTTTCGGCGTGTAGCCGTCCAGGGTGGCCGGCAGCAGCGCCTTGACCTCGTCGGTGGTGAGGTCGGAGAGCAGGGCCTGGCCCAGCGCGGTCATGTGGGCCGGCAGCCGGCGCCCGACGCGGGACACCACGTGCACGCTGTCGCGGGACTCGCGACTGGCCAGGTAGAGCACGTGGTTCTCGTCGCGGCGGGCGTAGTGGATCGTGTAGCCCAGCTCGGCGCGCAGGTCTTCCAGGGCCTCGTAGGCGAAGATCAGGGCCGGATCGCGGTCGAGATAGGCGGTGCCGGCGAGCAGCGCGTGCGGGCCGACACCGAAGGCCGAGCCGGCGTCGTCAGTCTCCACCCATTTGAGTTCGCGCAGCGTGCGGACCAGCGCGTGCAGGCTCGACCGCGGATAGCCGGTGCGCTCGTGGAGCTGGGACAGCGTGAGGCGGGCCGGTGAGGCGGCGAGCGTCTCCAGGATCTTCACCGTCCGCTCGGCGGACTTGACCGGTGACATCTCCGCGGCGGCCGGTGCGACGTGAACGGCGGGGCGACCGCCGGGGCGGCGGCGGGTCTCTGGCATGCGTCCACCCTCAAGTTTGTCTATGTCCAAGTGTTGACCGTCATGCTACCGGACGCTAACTTGGCCCTGCTGTAAATACACATTACAGAAGACCATCCACATATATGGACAGGAGTCAGAAGCGTGATTCGCCGTTCCGCTCCCCACGGTCTCACCGCTCTGCTCACCCTCGCCCTTGTCGCCGGCGGCGCTGCCGCCTGTAGCGGCGACAGCGGCGGCGTGGAACAGGACGCGAAGGCACCACTGCAGATCTGGATCCGCAAGCCCCCGGGCTCCAACTCGGAGAAGACCGCCAAGGACCTGGCCGCCAAGTTCACCGCGGCAAGCGGCGTACCGGCTCAGGTGACCGCCCTGTTCGAGGACTTCGAGACGAAGCTTCAGCAGGCCGCGGCGCAGAAGGACCTGCCGGACATCGTCATCAACGACACCGCCCAGCTGGGCAGCCTGGTCAAACAGGGCCTGGTGCGCGAGGTCGACCAGGCCGCCCTGGCCGGCAGCGCCGACCTCGCGCCGGTCGCGTGGGAGGCCGCGAAGGGCGCGGACGGCAAGTTCCACGCGGCGCCGTTCTCCGTGCAGTCCTTCGCCCTGTTCATCCGCAAGGACTGGCGCGAGAAGGTCGGCGCCGGGACACCGGCGTCCTGGGCCGAGCTGGACGACCTGGCCAGGAAGTTCACCACCGGCGATCCGGACGGCAACGGCAAGGCCGACACGTACGGATGGGTGATCCCCGCTTCCACCAAGCGCGGCTACACCTCCTGGTACGCCACCAGCTTCCTGTGGTCCGCGGGCGGCGACTTCCTCACCGGGACGCCGGGCAAGTTCACCCCGGCGGTCAACACCCCGCAGTCGGCCGAAGCGGTCAACCACCTCAAGGCGCAGTTCTGCACCGACAAGACGGTGGTCCCGGGCGCGATCACGATGGAGACCGTCCAGGCGCACCAGGCGTTCGAGAGCGGCAAGGGCGGTATCTACTTCACCGGGCCGTACAACATGGCGCGTTTCGACAAGAACCTCGGCAAGGACAAGTACGAGATCCTGGCGCTGCCCGCGGGCCCGGGCGGCAAGGCGTCGTCGCTGGCCGAGGGCGAGAACGTCTATCTGATGGCCGGTTCGGACAACGAGGACGGCCAGCAGCGGTTCGCCGAGTTCGCGGTCTCCCCCGAGGGGCAGACCATCGGCATGGCCGGTGACACCGACGGCACCATCGTCCGGCTGCCGGTGAACACCAAGGTCCAGCTCGGCGCGGTCCGCAAGGACACCCGCTGGCAGGTCTTCGAGACCGTCTTCACGTCGGCCGGCCGGTTCACCCCGGCGGTGCCGGACTGGACCCCGTTCCGGCAGAGCGCCGCGGACACGTTCAACACGGTCTTCGCCGACTGCTCGACGGACACCCGGGCCGCGCTGGACAAGCTGGCGCAGACCTACACCGACGAGCTGACCAAGCAAGCGGTCAAGGGGTGACGTCCCTGACCGAGGCGTCGGCCCGCCGGGGTACGAGGAACCCCGGTGAGCCGGCGCGCCCCTCCCCGGCCGGCCGGCGCCGCGTCGCGCTGACCCGGTACCTGCTGCCCTGGCTCTTCCTGTTGCCGGCCCTGATCCTGTTCGCCGTGTTCAAGTTCGTCCCGATGGTGCGCGCCATCGAGATGAGCTTCCACGAGGTCCGGCCGTACCTGGGTGACCGGTGGGTGGGTTTCGACAACTACACCGCGGTGGTCACCGACGAGGCCTTCCGATCGGCCATCTGGCACACCGTCGTGCTGGCGGCCGGACAGACCGGCGGCTCGCTGCTGCTCGGTCTGGTGCTCGCGCTGCTGCTCGAGGGTACGGCTCGGCACCTGTGGTTCGTACGGACCGCGGTCTTCCTGCCGACGGTCGCCGCGATGGCGGTGGTGGCCGAGGTGTGGCGGGTCATCTACTACCCGGCACCGGAGGGGATCGCCAACTCGATCCTGGGCTGGGCCGGAATGGGCCCGTCGCCGTTCCTCAACTCCGAGGACACGTCACTGTGGTCGGTGATGGCGGTCGGCGTCTGGCGCGGCGCACCGTACGACATGATGATCTTCATCGCCGGCCTGGCCGGTGTCGACCGCACGCTGTACGAAGCCTCCGCCGCCGACGGCGCCGGACCGCTCCGCCGGCTCTGGCACGTCACCCTGCCCTCGCTGCGCCCGGTCTTCGCCATCCTGTTCACCCTGGCCGCGATCCGTGGCCTGCGCGTCTTCACCGAGATCTTCCTGCTCACCAACGGCGGGCCGAACGGCTCCACGGAGGTGCTGATGACCCTGATCTACAAGCTCGGCCTGGAACGCAACGAACTCGGCGTCGCCGCCGCCGGATCGATGGTCCTGCTCGGCGCGACGGTCGTGCTCACCCTCGCGGTCCAGGCCCTCCGCCGCCGGGAGGCGTGATGAGAACCCGCGCCGACCGTTTCGACTCCGCGCTCGGCTTCACCGCGCTGCGCGGGCCACTTGCCCGCGTCGTCCAGATCTTCCTGTACGCGGTTCTCGTCGCCGTTTTCGCCGGCCCCCTGGTGGCGCTGATGGTCGGCGCGTTCAGCCCGGTAGCCGATCCGAGCCGGCTCACCCTGTTGCCGGACAGCCTGACCCTCGACAACTTCACCGCCGCGTTCGACCGGGGCGTGCTGGGCTACCTGCTCAACTCGTTCGTCGTGGTCGGTGTCGGTCTGCTGCTGCAGATCCTGGTCAGCGTCTCCGCCGCCTACGCCCTGGCCCGCCACAAATTTCCCGGGCTGCGGCTGGTGATGCTGCTGATCCTGTCCACCATGATGCTGCCCGAGGAGATCCTGGCGATTCCGCTGTCGCTGGTCCTCGCCGATGTGCCGGTCGTGCACGTCAACCTGATCGGGACGCTGGCCGGCATGATCGTCCCGGTGGCCGCGTGGGCCTTCTCGATCCTCGTGATGACCGAGTTCATGCGGGAGATCCCGATGGAGCTGGAGGAGGCCGCGCGCATCGACGGCGCCGGTGACCTGCGGATCCTCATGACCATCGTGCTTCCCCTGGTGCGGCCGGCGCTCGGCGTGATCGGCATCTTCGGCTTCACGATGATCTGGGACCAGTACATGCTGCCCCTGCTGGTGGCGCGCGACGCCGGCCAGTTCACCCTGCCGCTGGCGTTGCGCACGCTGCGGACCGACGAACAGGCCGGCCTGGGTGTGCTGCTCGCCGCGGCCCTGCTCGCGCTGCTGCCGTCGGTGCTGGCCTTCCTCGCACTGCAACGGCAGTTCATGAAGGGCCTGACCTCCGGCGCCGTCAAGGGCTGACGCCCGCGAAAACCAAGACCCCGTTGAACCCAGACAAGGACGTCCATGCTGCTGCACGGCCTGCTCTCCTTCCCGCTCACCCCGTTCACCCCGGACGACGAGGTGGCCACCGGCGTGCTCGCCGACCACGTCGCCGAACAGGTGGCGGCCGGGCCCGCCGCGCTGTTCGTGGCGTGCGGCACCGGCGAGTTCACCGCGCTCGGCCGGGACGAGTACCGGACCGTGGTGCGGACCGCGGTCCGGGAGGCGGCCGGCCGGTTGCCGGTCTTCGCCGGGGCGGGCGGCGGTCCGCGTACGGCGAGCGAGTTCGCCAGGGCCGCCGCCGAGTGCGGTGCGGACGGTCTGCTGCTGCTCCCGCCGTACCTGGTGAGCTGCACGCCGGCCGGCCTGGTGCGGCACGTGGCCTACGTGGCGGGTGCCACCGGGCTGCCCGTGGTGGTCTACCAGCGGGCCAACGCGGTGCTCGACCCGGCCGCCGCGCTCGCGCTGCTCGACCTGCCGACGGTGGCCGGCGTCAAGGACGGTCGCGGCGACGTGGACGCGATGAACCGGCTGGTCACCACGGTAAGGGCCAGCGGACATCCCCGTGCTGCCGAGATGTGCTTCCTGAACGGCCTGCCCACCGCCGAGGTGTCCGCGGCGGCGTACCGGGCGATCGGGGTGCCCAGTTACTCCTCGGCCGCGCTGTGTTTCGTTCCGGAGCTGGCCACCGCGTTCCACCGCGCGATCGAGCACGGCGACGAGGCCGTCACGCGTACCCTGCTGACCGATTTCTACCTGCCGCTCGTGGCGCTCCGCGACCGGGTCGCCGGATACGCGGTGAGCCTGCCGAAGGCCGGTGCGACGTTGCGCGGCCTGCCGATGGGCTCGGTCCGCCCGCCGCTGGTGGACGTCTATCCGGAACACCTGGAGCAGCTCGCGGCGCTGATCGACAGTGGCCGCGCCGCCCTGCGCCGGGTCGGCGGCACCGTGGCCGTGCCGGACGTGGCCGCATGAGGACGCCGATCGCCGGGGTACGGGTCACCCCGATCGCCTTCCCGGACCCGCCGCTGCTCAACTCGGCCGGCATACACCAGCCGTGGGCGCTGCGCTCGATCATCGAGGTGACCACCGCGGACGGCTCGGTCGGCCTGGGGGAGACCTACGGCGACGCCGCACACCTGGAGCTGCTCGGCAGGGTGGCGCCCGCACTCGGCGGGCTGGACATCTTCGACCTGTCCGGCGCTCGCTCCCGTGCCGCGACCGCGATCGGCGCGGCCGGTTCGGCGAAGACCCTGGCCCGGGTGGTGTCGCCGTTCGAGGTGGCCCTGCTCGACCTCCAGGGGCAGGCCACCGGGCGGCCGGTGTGGGCGCTGCTCGGCGGCCTGGTCCGCGACCGCGTGCCGTTCTCCGGATACCTCTTCTACAAGTGGGCCGCCCATCCGGGCGAGGAACCGGACGTCTACGGCGAGGCTCTCGACGCGGCGGGCATCGTCGAGCAGGCCCGCCGGATGGTCGCTACGTACGGCTTCCGGTCGCTCAAGCTCAAGGGCGGAGTGCTGCCGCCGGACGAGGAGATCGGCGCCATCGAGGCACTGCGCGACGCCTTCCCGGACCACCCGCTGCGCCTCGACCCGAACTGCGCGTGGACGGTCGGTACCTCGCTGCGGGTCGCCCGCAAGACCGCGGGCCTGCTGGAGTACCTGGAGGATCCGACGCCCGGCCTGGCCGGGATGGCCGAGGTGGCGGCCGGCGCGTCGATGCCGCTCGCGACGAACATGTGCGTCGTGGAGTTCGGTGACCTGCCGGAGGCGGTACGCCGGGGATCCGTGCAGATCGTGCTGGCCGACCACCACTACTGGGGCGGGCTGACCGAGTCGGCGACCCTGGCGGCGATCTGCCGCACCTGGGGCCTCGGGCTGTCCATGCACTCCAACAGCCACCTGGGGATCAGCCTCGCCGCGATGGTGCATCTCAGTGCGGCCACCCCTCACCTCACGTACGACGTGGACACCCATACGCCGTGGCAGCTCGGTGCCGATGTGGTGACCGAGCCGCTGGTGTTCCACAACGGCTCGGTCGCCGTACCCCAGGGTCCTGGTCTTGGTGTGACCCTGGACCGGGACGCGCTCGCCCGGATGCATGCCGACTACCTCGCGTGTGGCATCCGTGAGCGTGACGACACCCGCTACCTTCAGCAGTTCCGGCCGGACCATCGCAAGCGCAGGCCGCGGTGGTGAGCGCGAGCGGGCACGCGTACGTCTGGGACGTCCTCGGCGATCCGGACTTCCCGGCGCGGGTCCGCGAGGCCGGCCTGGACATGGTCACGCTGGCGGCGGCCTACCACGGCACCAGGGCCGCGACCCCACTGCACCCGGCGCGACGGCTGGTCGACGCCCGGTACGCGGCGCTGTACCGCCCGGTCCGCGAGCAGGCCTGGGCCGGACAGCCGCTACGGGCGGCCGGGCCGGACTGGCTGACCGAAACGGACCCCTTCGGCGCGGCGGCACGGATCCTGCGCGACAGCGGATTGCGGGTCACCGCCTGGATCGTGCTGACCCACAACACCCGGCTCGGCACCGCCCATCCGGACGACACGGTGGTGAACTGTTTCGGCGAGCGATACCGGTACGCGCTCTGCCCCGCAAGCTCGCGGGTGCGCCGGTATGCCGCCACGCTCGCCGCCGAGGCGGTGCGCGGCGCCCCGGTCGACGCGGTCTCGCTGGAGGCCTGCGGGCAGATGGGCGTGGACCATCTCGGCCACCACGAGAAGACCGCCGGCGCCTGGAACGCGCACAGCCGGAAGGTGCTGTCGGTGTGCTGCTGCCGGTCCTGCCGCGCGGCGTGGCGCCGGGCCGGCGCCGACGACAACGAGGTGGTCCGGGGATTGCGCGCGGAGCGGATCCACGACGTCGTCCTGCCCACCCGGCAGGCGCACACCGACGCGTTGCGCGCCGAGGTCCTCGCGGCGATCCGCGCGGAGCTCCCGGATGCCCCGATCACGTTGCACGCCAGCCCGGATCCGTGGGCGACCGGGCCCTCGCCGGGGCTCACCCCCACGGCCGCCGGTGACGTCGACGCCCTACTGGTCCCGGCCTGGCCGCTGGACTCGGCCCCGCTGGTCACGGCCGCCGCCGCGCACGGCAAACCGGTCGGCGCCTACCTCACCGTGCTGTCCGGCGCCGCATCCGGTGAGGTGGTGCGGCACGCCCGTGGCCTGGTCGGTGCCGGCGCCACACACCTCGCGCTCTACCACCTCGGGCTCGCGACGGCCGAGCAGCAGGTTTTGCTGGCCGACGTCCTCACCGCCGTCCGATAGCGCGCCTGTCCGCCGCCGGGCCAGCAGCATGCCGAGCAGCTCGAGGCCGTTGGGGCTCTCCGGCACCCTCACCCACCCGCTGGTGAAACCCGTGCCCCGGTCGTGATGCCGGGGCACGGGAGTCGGCGGAATCGGTCGGTCAGGACGTCGGGAAGTTGTCCGCCGGGTTCTTGATGTGGTCGCGGATCCAGGTCCCCGCCGGCTTCAGCCGGGACGTGCCGGCGAACGGGCCGCCCGGGCAGGTGCCCGGGGTGAAGACCGCACCCGACCGGCTGTCGTCGGAGTAGTTCCAGTTGGTCCAGCTGATCTTCTTCTGGGCCATCAGATCGAGGTACTGCTGTGACCGGGTGAAGTTGTTCGCACCGTCACCGGAGGCCGTCTGGGTGCCGAACTCGGTGACGAACACCGGAATCCGGTCGGCGGCGCGGGACAGCGTGTTCAGGTATTCGGTGCCGTGCGAGCCGGCGTAGAAGTGGAACGTGTACATGACGTTCGTGGCGTTGACCGGGTTGTTGATGACGTCGGTCTCGCTGCCGCCGTCGGAGACACCCAGCGAACCCCAGCCGTGGGTGCCGAGCAGGATGAGCGCGTCCGGGTCGGCCGCGCGGATCGTCGGGATGATCGCCTCGTGGTACGCCTTGATCCGCGACCAGGCCGTTCCGTTCGGCTCGTTCGCGACGTCGTACAGGATGTTCGGCTTGTTCCCGTGCCGCTGCGCGATCTCGGCGAAGAAGGTCTTCGCGCGCTCCAGGTTGTGGTTCGGGTCGCCCGGTGTGAGCTGGTGCCAGTCCACGATGACGTACATGCCGCGGGCGCTCACCTGCTCGATCAGGCTGTGCATCCGGTCGGTGAACAGGCGGGGGTTGGTCTCGTAGCCACCCTCCTGGATGTACATCGACAGGCGCAGGTGGTCGGCCTGCCAGTCGCCGGCAAGTGCGTCGAGCGAGGCGTTGTTGACGCACTGCGGGTACCACTGCAGGCCGTGTGTGCTCATGCCGCGCAGCTGGATCTGCTTGCCGTACTGGTTGCAGAGCTTGACGCCGCAGACCCGCAGCTGGCCGTTGACGCCGACCGGGGTGCCGTTGGTGGGCGGCGGTGTGGTGGTGCCGTCGATGACGGTGAGCCGGTCCAGGTTCGGGCCGCCGGTCGCGGTGGTGGAGGTGGCCAGGACCGTGTTGGCGCCGGCCCGCAGGGTGGCCGTGACGGTGGCCTCCTGCCAGGTGGTCCAGGCGCCGGTGCCGGCGAAGGTGAGGGCGTTGCTGACCACGGCGCCGTTGACGGTGATCCGCATCGGACGGTTGTCGGCGGTGCCGTTGGCGAAGCGGAAGCGCAGGGTGGCGGTGCCGGCGACGGCCTGGGGGGACCATTGCACGGCGCTGCCGACCGCGTTGTCGGTGTTGACGAAGCCGGCACCGGTGAACCCGGCGTGGTTCGACTCGACGACACCGGCGGTGATGGTGGCGGATTCCGCCTCGTAGCTGGCCGTCGCGGCGTCAGCACTGGTGACGAACACCGTGAGGCCGGCACCGACCAGCCCGGCAGCGGCGAGGGTCGCGATCTGCGTACGGATTCTGGGTAGCTTCATGTCCGTCCCGGGGATAGTTAATTAAGCTTCCTAACTGATGGGTCTCGATATTAGGGAGGGTGCTGTCACGGGGTCAAGAGCTATCCACATACATGGACGGTCGACAGGTGAGGGTTTCGTATCCGAGTCCTGGGCGTTACGTTGTCAGCCATCGATGTCCCGGCCCCCTGGAGTAACCATGCGAACCCGCACAATCCGCTCGATCTGCGCCGCCGCCGCGGGCCTGGCGGTGGTCGCCACCGTCGGCCTCACCGCCAGTCCCGGCGCGGCAACCGCACCGGCGACGGCCACCATCGCGGTGGACCTCGCCCACCCGGGAGCCCGCCTGCCCGGCGACCTCGTCGGCCTGTCGTTCGAGATGCGTGAGCTGGGCATCGGCAACCTGGACGCCCGCAAGGGCAACATGGTCCAGCTGTTCAAGACCCTCGGCCGCAGCAACGTCCGGATCTCCGGCAACACCCTGGACCGGGACGGCATCTGGCTGCCCGAGGGTCAGGCCCTGCCCAGCCCGCAGCCGGACTGGCTGCAGCACGTGGTGACGCCGTCGGACATCAAGCGGCTCGACGAGTTCCTCGGCGCGACCGGATGGAAGGCGGAGGTGGGCATCAGCCTGGGCCGGTGGGACCCGGCCGCCGCCGCCGACCAGGCGCGGGTGATGACCAGGGTGCTCGGCAACAAGCTCGTCGCCGCCGAGTGCGGCAACGAGCCCGATCAGTGGGTGGGCAAGGGATTCCGGCCCGCCGGGTTCGCCTACGCCGACTACCGCGCCGACTTCCAGGCCTGCGCCGCGGCGGTCGGGCCGAACATCGCGCTGGCCGGTCCGGACGCCGCCTCACCCGGCTCGACCTGGGCGGCGAGCCTGGCCCGCGACGAGTCCCGGCTCGGCATGGTGATGCTCCACCAGTACGCGATGGACCCGACCGGCACGATGACCCGGCTGCTCTCCCCGGAGACCTACGCGAGCCAGCTGCGCTCCATCACGCCCAACCTGAACGCCGCCAAGGAGGCCGGCAAGCCGCTGCGCGTCGACGAGACCAACTCGGCCTGGGGCGGCGGCATCGACGGCGTCAGCAACAAACACGGTGCCGCGCTGTGGGCCCTCGACTACAGCCTTCAGCTCGGCCAGGCCGGCGTCGCGGGCCTCAACTTCCACGGCGGGCTCGGCGTCTGCGACCAGCCGATCTGGAACGGCAAGTGGCAGATCTACACCCCGATCTGCGCCGCGAGCAAGGCCGGTGAGCTGGCACAGATCTACCGGGTCACGCCGATCTACTACGGGCTGTGGATGGCCCGGCAGCTGGGCGCCGGCCGCTTCCTGCCGGTCACCCTGACCACCGATCAAAATCTGACTGCCTATTCCGTACGAGGTGACGACGGCAAACTGCGTCTCGCAGTCGTCAGCAAAGAGGAACCGGCGGCCGGCCCGGTCACCCTCGCCATCACCGTCGGCGGCCCGAACCGCGCGGCGGACGTGCTCACCATGACCGGCAGCAGCCTGACCGGCGTGGACACCGCCGTGCAGGGCGCAACTGTCGACGGCTCGGGCCGCCTCAACCCCGGCAAGCCGGCCCGGGCTCAGGTCCGCAACGGCACGCTGTCGCTGGACCTGGCCGCGGGCTCGGCTGCGGTGATCACGCTGGACCGCTGAGCTGCTCCACTGCTTTCAGGGCCTTTCCTTACGGCAGCACGGGCATCATCGCGCAGTTGGAGAGGGCGGGAAGGCCGGCGAGCCGGTTGGTGAGCCAGTCGACGGCGTTGCCCTGGTCGGTGAGCAGCGGTCCGAAATGGTTCAGCAGCGGGCTGACGGTGCCGACCAGGAGGATCGGGTCGTAGACGACCTTCCCGCCTCGCCGGCACCAGTCCGCGGCCATCGTGCGGGCCTGTCCGTGGCTGACGAGGTTGTCACTGACCCCGGTGGCCACCCGGACCACGCCCACCGGCTTGCGGGTGCCGATCAACTGGTCGCCGACGAAGGCCTTCAGGGCGGGCTCGGCCGTGATGACAGCGGCCAGCGACTGACCGTTCTTCGTCCACGCCGTACTGCGCTTGTTGGCGTAGGCGAAGAGCGCATCACCGACGCACATGGTGGACAGGTCGGCCAGCGCCGCCCGGCCCGCGTCGTTGAGATACTCGTCGACGAGCCCCCGCAGCGACGGCTCGGACTGCATGAAACCGTTGATCGACCAGCCCAGCGCACCGGCGAGCTCACTGCCGTCGATCGCCGCCGTGACATCGGCCAGGTTCGCCGGCGGCGCGCCCGCATAGGTCGCCTTGAGGCTGACATCCGGTGCGTACGACGGCTGAAGTTCAGCGGCCGCCGCAACCGCGCCCCCGCCCTGGCTGTAGCCGTAGAAGCCGACGGCGGAGGCCGCGGTGACCGAGGTGCCCGACAGCTTCTTGGCCGCGCGGGCGGCGTCGAGCACGGCGTGCCCGGAGTCGACGCGGTTGACGTAGGTGTGCAGCCTGTCGGTCGTACCCAGGCCCATGTAGTCGGTCGTCACGACGGCGATGCCCTTGGCGAGCAGCCGATAGATGGCCAGGACCTCGTAACCGATCGACAGTGTGGTCTGGTTGTCCTCGGTTCCCAGCACGAGCCCCTTCTGCAGGGCAAGGGACGTGGAACACTGGTCGCCCTGGCCCATGGTGCCGGGCGCCAGCACCGTCAGCGGCCGCGGCCCGGCGCCACGCCAGGACGCCGCCGGCTCGACATAGGCGCCGGTGACCGCGACGGGCCGGCCGTTGGAGTCAGTCGACTTGTACATGATCCGGGTGGCACGGCCGGGCAGGGTGCCGGTAATCCCGGGCAGGGACAGCGCGAGCGACAGCGGTTCGGTGCGGATCAGGGAGCCGTCAGCCGCGGGCAGATCAGCCGGCGGTGTGTAGAAGGCGGGGATCGTGACCCCTCGCGAGGTGGCGGCCTGCGCGGGGACTGCGGTGACGGTGATGGCTACGACCGTTGCGGCCAGGAGTACCGCGGACGTGCGGAAACCCAGGGACATGTGCCCTCCACTGACTCGGAATTCAGCGGTTTACGTCGATGGAACCGCCGTGTTACCGGAAGGTAACTTCACGTACCGAGACATTCCAGGGGGCGAATCCCTCACTCCTGGGCGCGGGGGCGGCGCTTGTCGCTCAGCGCCGCCCGCTATCACCGGAGTTCGCCCCTGTGCCATGAAGCCGACACGGGTTCAGCCCACCGGTTTGCATTGAGCCTTTTTCAACGTGGCGAGGGCCTCGGCCGCCGGCGCCGGACAACGGCCCGGCAGCTTCAGGCCCGATGCCAGGTTGAAAATTGCTCATTGTGTTCTTGAATCGCTGCGTGACAGCGTTGGCCGGAGCGGCGCCCAGCTTCCAGCGGCCAGTCGCGCACATACCGTCGCGGAGCGGATCGCGGCCCAGCTACAGTCGGCTCGATCGCCGATCGAGCCGGCGATGTCAGGTGGTCGCCGGCTGCCACGGGTCGATGATCGAGATTCCGATGTCGGTGAAGTCTTTGGTGTTACGCGTGGCGAGCGTCGCGGCCCGCGACCGGCAGATGGCGGCGATCTGGGCATCGAATCCGCTGATCGGGCTGCCATCTCGCTCTCGGCCGGCGACCACGTCCGCGTAGGCGGTGGCGGCGGCGAGGTCGAACGGTAGAACCTGACGGGGGAAAGCCGCGAAGATTTCGTTGGCGGCCTGATGCAAGTCGTGTTTGCGGCGGCCGTCCGGTAGTCGGGCGATGCCGTAGCGGATCTCCGCGACTGTGACCGAGGTTGTATAGAGGCCGGTGCTGGATGTCTGCTGAAGCCATGCGAGCACCATCGGGGCCGGGGCGGCGCGCATGAGTTCGGAGACAACGTTGGTGTCGAGGACGATCATCAGTCGTCGAAGTCCGTCGCGCGGGGCGGGGTGTCCCGGGCCGGAAGCTCAAGGTCGAGTCCGCCAAGTTGCGCGAATCGAGCTGTCAGCGCGCTGAACAGGTCAGTTCGCGAGCCTTCTTCCTCGGTGGCGGCCGCGGTGAGGATCAGGCGAATCTCCGCCTCCATGGAGCGGCCGTGCCGGGCGGCTCTGAGACGTAGCTTTTCTTTCACGGCGTCATCCAGATCTCGGATACTGAGGGCCGCCATTGCCTCATCTCCCCGTCGCTCGCAGCTGATAGCAATGCTAGCGCACGAACGTCGCCACGCCCGAGGGTCACGCACCGCGGTGAACTTGCTGGGTCGCCCGACTTCGCTCAGTGCGGCGTATCCGACAGTTGCAAGGTGTTGGCAATAGCCTACTGCTGTCAATATGCTCCGGGGAGCTGAGCCGACGGCCCGGCCCGCTCCGGGAGGCATGTTATGGACGTGGTGGCGATGCACATCGCCAACGGGATCATCAATGGTCCCGTGTCGATGTTGTTCCTGGTGATAGCCGTTGCGGGGCTGGCCGTCTGCGTGTGGCGGGCCAAAGCCGACCTCGACGACCGGCTGGCACCCATGGCGGGTCTGGTCGCGGCGTTCATCTTCGCCGTGCAGATGCTCAACTTCCAGGTTCTGCCCGGTGTCTCCGGTCACCTGCTGGGCGGCACCCTGGCCGTCATCCTGGTCGGCCCGTGGGTGGGCGCGCTCTGTGTCGCGACGGTGCTGATCGTGCAGTGCCTGCTCTTCGCCGACGGCGGCGTCACCGCGATCGGCCTCAACATCACCAACATGGCCCTGATCGGTACGGCCGCCGCCTACCTGCTTGTCGCCCTGCTCCTGCGGGTCCTGCCGAAGAACGCCAGGGGCCTGGGCGCCACCGCGTTCATCGCCTCGGTCATCGGTGTCGTCCTGGCCTCGCAGGGCTTCGTCCTGCAGTACGCGCTCGGCGGCACCACCGACCTCTCCCTGGCCGGTGTCGCCGGAACCCTGGCCGGCGTGCACGTGCTGATCGGTATCGGCGAGGGCCTGATCGCCGCCACCACCGTCGTCACCGTCGCCCGCGTCCGCCCGGACCTGGTCTACGCCCTGCGCCACTTCCGCCGCAGTTCCAACCCCGTCTACAAGGCAAAGGTGGCGGCATGAGTGAGCTTGCGAGCGAATCATCAAACTCAGTTGTCAGCTCATGGCGACGCCGGAGCGCAGCGGAGGTGGCGGTATGAGTGAGCTTGCGAGCGAATCATCAGGCTCAGTTATCAGCTCATGGCGACGCCGGAGCGCAGCGGAGGTGGCGGCATGAGCCGGAAGCTCGGATGGTTTCTGGCCGGCGGCCTGCTGGTGGCCCTGCTGCTGGCCGGCGTGGTGAGCAGCTTCGCCTCCGGCAGCCCCGACGGCCTCGACTACGCCGCCCGCGAGGGCTGCACCTTCAACGCCGACGACGAGATCACCGGCGGCACCTGCATGCTCCAGCAGGAGGGCGAGCACCAGCTCGGCGACAGCCCGCTCGCGGACTACGGCATCCGCGGCATCAACAACGAGTTCCTCTCCACCGGCCTTTCCGGCGTCCTGGGCGTCCTGATCACCTTCGCGATCGGCGGCGGCCTCTTCTGGGTGCTGCGCCGCCGCGACCAGATCCCGCAGGACGCCCCGGCCGCCGACGATCCGGCAGCCGGGGCGCCCTGAGCGTCGGTCTCACGCGATCCGGTCAGCGGTCGATCAGTTTCTGGAGATGCGCGGGGTAGCGGTCACCCTCGACCGTGATCTTCTCGGCGGCGCTGTCGATCTCGGCGAGGTCGGCGGCGGTCAGGTCCAGGTCGGCCGCGGCGACGTTCTCGGTGAGGCGCTGGACGTTGCGGGTGCCGGGAATCGGTACGATCCACGGCTTCTGCGCGAGCAGCCAGGCCAGTGCGACCTGGGCCGCAGTGGCGTCCTTGCGGGCGGCCACCGTGCCGAGCAGGTCCACGAGGGCCTGGTTGGCCTGGCGTGCCCCGGCGCTGAACCGGGGGATGGTCCCGCGGATGTCACCGGTGGCGAACGTGGTGGTCTCGTCGATCTTGCCGGTCAGGAAGCCCTTGCCGAGCGGGCTGAACGGCACGAAGCCGATGCCCAGTTCCTCCAGCGCCGGCAGGATCTCGGCCTCGGGCTCGCGCCACCACAGCGAGTACTCGCTCTGCAGGGCGGTCACCGGCTGGACGGCGTGGGCGCGGCGGATGGTCTGTACGCCCGCCTCGGACAGACCGAAGTGCTTGACCTTGCCGGCCTCGATGAGCTCCTTGACCGCGCCGGCGACGTCCTCAATCGGTACGCTGGGGTCGACCCGGTGCTGGTAGAACAGGTCGAGGCGGTCGACACCGAGCCGCCGCAGTGAGGTGTCGGCGACCTGCCGGATGTGCTCGGGGCGGCTGTCCAGGCCGGTCTGCTTGTCGTCGGCGTCGAAGCCGAAGCCGAACTTGGTGGCGATGACGACCCGGTCGCGGAACGGCGCGAGGGCCTCGCCGACGACCTCCTCGTTGACGAACGGGCCGTACACCTCGGCGGTGTCGAAGAACGTGACGCCGGCCTCGACCGCGGCGCGGATGACCGCGATGCCGTCGGACCGGTCGGCGGCGGGGCCGAGGCCGTGGCTGATGCCCATGCAGCCGAATCCGAGGGCGGAAACCTCGAGCCCGCTGCCCAGTGTGCGCGAATGCATGGAAGGACTCCTGTCGTCGAAGGACCTACCCCACGCTATGTCGCCGGTACCGGGTCAGGGGGGCACTGGCATAACCCCTCACGATGCCGCGCGGCAGGTTTCGCAGAGGCCGGTGAGCGTGATGCTGCCGGTGTCGAAGCTGAAGCCGGTGGCCGCCGCGGCCGCGGTGAGTGCCGGCGCGACGGCGGTGGACGGGATCTCCGCCTCCTGGCCGCAGCGGGCGCAGACGGCGTGGTGGTGCGGCTGATCGGCCATGCCGTACCGGGCCTCGCCCTGCTTGCCGAGGACGTGGACGACGTGCTCCTCGGCGAGGGTGAGCAGGACCCGGTGCACGGTCGAGCGGTCGATCTGCGGGAAGCGGGTGGTGACCCGGTCGTGGACCTGCTGCACGGACAGGTGACAGTCGGTGCTGATCAGGGCCTCCACGATCGCGCCCTTGGCGACGGTCCAGCGCCGGCCGTGTGAGCGCACGTGTTCCCGGACGGCGTCCAGCCTGCTGCGTTGCTGTGTCCGCGTCACGGCGAGCCTCTCCCGGGTTCCGGTTGTCCGCACGGAAGCCCGGCTTGAAGGTCCGTACGGAAACGGTCACTGTATCGGGCCCGGCCGCCCCGGGGACGAACGATGTAAAGGCCGGGGCGCCGGCTGGATGCCGGCGCCCCGCCCACCGGAGAGTGAAGCCGAAAGGTGCGGGCGTCAGCCCGCCTGGCACACCGGAGTTGCGGCAGGCCCGTTGCCGGTGCCCTGGAAGCCGAACTCGGTGCTGCCCGCGGCCGCGATCCCGCCGTTGTATGAGACGTTGCGGAAGGCGACGCTGCCGGTGGTTCCGGTGTTCGTCGCGCTCCAGGCGCTGGTCACCGCGCTGCCGGACGGCAGGCTCACCGTCACCGTCCAGCCGTTGACCGGTGCGGAGCCCGCGGTGACCTTGACGGTGGCGACGAACCCGCCGGTCCAGGAGTTGAGCGAGACGGTGGCGGTGCAGCCGCCGCCGGGCTGCGGGTTGCTGGACGTGCTGGTGCTGGGTGACGGCGAGGGCGGCGGGCTGGACGGGCCACCGGCGTTCAGCTCGTTGAGGACCGCGGTGTAGGCCTGCTTCTTGTTGCCGTTGCTGTCGAACAGCAGCGGGTTCTCGTCGCGGCGCCACGAGTCGGAGTCCCGGACGCCCCACACGGTGATGCCGTTGCAGCGGCTGACCGCGATGCAGGCGCGGGTCACGGTGGCGTAGATGTTCGCCTGGTTGGAGCCCTGCGCCACGTCCAGTTCGGTGATCTGCACGTCCACGCCGAGGTCGGCGAAGCGCTGGAGGTTGCGCTGGTAGTCCGACGCGATGCCGGTCCCGAGGTGGGACTGGAAGCCGACGCAGTCGATCGGTACGCCGCGGGACTTGAAGTCGCGCACCATGGTGTAGATGCCCGTCGACTTCGCGTTGACGCCGTCGGTGTTGTAGTCGTTGTAGCAGAGCTTGGCGCCGGGGTCGGCGGCCCGGGCGGCCCGGAAGGCGGCTTCGATCCAGTCGTTGCCGGTGCGCTGCAGGTTCGAGTCGCGGCGGCCTCCACCGCCGCCGTCGGCGAACGCCTCGTTCACCACGTCCCACGAGTGGATCTTGCCGCGGAAGTGTGCCGCGACCTGCGTGACGTGGTTGATCGCGGCCGAGCGCAGCGCGGAGCCGGACAGGCCCTGCGCCCAGGACGGCTGCTGCGCGTGCCAGAGCAGTGCGTGGCCTCGCACGGTCATGCCGTTGGCCTGGGCGTGGCTGACCAGGCGGTCGCCGTTGGTGAAGGAGAACCGGCCCTGCTGCGGCTCGGTGGCGTCCCATTTCATGTCGTTCTCGGCGACGAGGGAGCTGAATTCACGATTGATGATCGAGGCGTACGCGGAGTCGGAAAGCCTGGACGTGGCGACTGCCGTGCCGAAGTAGCGGCCTTTCTCGGCGGCGGCAGCGCGCAATGTCGTACCGGCGCTGGCCGAGGGCATGACCGCTACGGCGCCCGCGACGGCAAGCAGGCCGCTGCAAAGGGCGATAAGACGGGTTCTCTTCACGGACATGGCCTTTCAAAACGGGAGGAGGGGAATTGGGAGCGCTCCCATATAAAAAGGTTGCCAGGAAATAGGGCGGGATTCAACGAGGATCGACCCCGACGAATCCCGCCCTATTTCCGTAACACTTTTATGTCACCGGAGTCAGCCGCCACCGGTTGTCGGCGCTCCCGTTGTCCTGGTCCTGGACGACCTGTGCTCCCGCCGACGCCGAGCCGTTGAGGATGGCGAGCAGCTTCTGGCTGTTGCCGTTGCGGATCCGGTAGGTGCCGTCGCCGGCGGCGAGCAGCGTCCACCGGTGGTCCGCGGTGCCGGTGTCGGACCACTGCAGGACGCGGGCGTTGTCGGCGGTCGACATGTTCTCCACGCCGAGCACCTTGCCGCTGTTCACGTTGCGGATCTTGGACGTGCCGTCGCCGTTGGCGACCACGGTCCACCGGTGGTCGGCGGTCCCGGTGTCGTTCCACTGCACGGCCAGGCCGCCGTCGGCGGTGGACATGTTCTGGACGCCCAGCACGAGCCCGGTGCCGACGTTGACGAGCTTGTAGACCGTGGCGGCGGCACCGGTGTTCCAGTAGACGTTGTAGTTGAAGCCGTGCGCGTCGTGGAACGGGCCGAGGTTGACGGTGGCGCCGCCCGCGGTGGCGGTGAAGGCCAGCGCGGTGCTGCTGGTACGCGTGATCGAGCCGGTCGACAGCGTCGGCGGGGCGGACAGCGCCGTGCTGCCGTAGTTGCCGCAGAGCACCGCGGGCCCGTACGTGATGGCCTGGATCGTGGGATTGTCACCGGCGGCCTGCATGATCACCCGCATCGGCAGGCGCACGGAGACGGTGTCCCCGGAGGCCCAGGTGCGGGTGACGGTGGCGTAGGAGCCGGGTGTGGCGGTGACGTTCTGGGTGGTGCCGTTGACCGTGATGGTGGCGCCGCTGGTCCAGGACGGGATGCGGATCCGGATGCTCCACGAGCCGCTCATCGTGCCGGACAGCGCGAGGGTGGTGGTGTCGGCGGCCGGGATGCCCGTGGTCTGCGTGACGGTGATGCCGCGCTGCGTCCAGTTCAGCACCGACGGCGTGAACAGGTTGACCGTCAGCGTGGTGCCGTCGCGGAAGTAGATCGAGTCCATCAGCCTCGTGTTGACCTCGATGCCGGTGCCCTGGCAGCACCAGAAGGTGGTGTAGTCGGTGCTCCAGGTGCCGCCGCCCCAGGCCGGCCCGACGCCGCGGCGCCCGCCCGGCCGCAGCGGGGTGAAATAGGTGATGTGCCCGTGGCTGTCGGCCGGGTTCTGCGCGCCGATCACGTGGTTGAGCAGGGCGCGTTCGTAGAAGTCGAAGTACGCCGCCCGATCAGGTTCGAGCACCCACAGCTCTCGGGTCAACTTCAACATGTTGTACGTGTTGCAGTGCTCGCAGGTGTCGTTGGTCAGGTACCCGGCGATGGCGTTCGGCGGGCGGAAGTGCTCGGCCTGGCTGTTGCCGCCGATGGCGTACGTGTGGGTGCCGGTCGTGATCCGCCAGGCGTTGCTCGCGATGTCGCGGTACCGGGTGGTACCGGTCGCCTTGTACTCGCGGGCGGCGCCGATCCACTTGGGCACCTGCGTGTTGGCGTGCAGCCCGTTGAGCTGGTCCTGGCCGGAGGCGAGCGGGTTGAACACGGCGGCGTGGTCGAAGCGCTGGGCGACGGTGAGCCACCTGCTGTCGCCGGTCTGCTGGTAGACGTCGGCAAGGACCTCGTTCATGCCGCCGAACTCGGTGCCGAGCATGGCTTGCATCTGAGCGGCCGTGAGCCGGGCGGTACGGGTGTCCACCCAGCCGGCGAGCCGCAGCAGCACGTCGCGGGCCTGGGTGTTGCCGGTCAGCCGCCACACGTCGAGCAACCCGGCGAGCGTCTTGTGCACGCAGTAGTAGGGCACGTTGCCGTTGCTGAGCGTGCGTGCCTCCAGCGCGGCGAAATCGGACTCCGGGAACCCGGACAGGTAGCCGGCGGTGAACCCGGCAGCGCTGTTGTTGGCCTGGCACTTCGCGAGCTCGGCCACCATCTGGTCGGCCTTGGAGCGGCAGGTGGTGTCGCCGAGGACGGCGTAGGCCTGCGCCCAGGCGGTCAGGAAATGGCCCTGCATGTGAGTGCGGAACGGGAAGCTGGGCGCGTCCCAGCCACCGTTCGACGCCGCGCCGCCGGTCGACAGGCGGTGGTTGGCGCGGAAGTTGTAGAGCAGCCGGTCGACGTCGACGAAGCGCAGGTAGTTCAGCGTCCGGTTCTGGTTGTCGAGCCACCGGCCGGCGGTCAGCCGGACCTGGCCGGGGTCGAACGGCTGGGCCGCGACGCCGATGTCCGCGCGGGCGGGCGGGACGATGGCGGCGCGCGCCGGGGTGGCGGCGCCGAGGACGGCGCCGCCGGTCGCGGAGACGACGGTGCCGGCCCCGACGGCTTGCAACAGGTGCCGGCGGCTCAGCGGAAGAGAGGACATGGCAGCGCTCCAGGGGGAAGTGGCCGGTCCGGCGTAGAGCCGGACCGGCCGGGGATGACAGGGGCGATCAGGGAGTGGACATCTCGAACCGTTTGACCGTCACCGAGCCGCCGAGCGCCTGGGTGGCGTAGTTGAACATCGCGTAGCGGTATCCGGGGTAGAACTGCCAGGCGTTGTTCAGCGTGAACGCCGGTCCGAGCGTGGTGAAGTTCGTGCCGTCGGTGCTGTAGGAGAAGGTCGCCTGCCGCCCGCTTCCGGGCCGGACGTCGGCACGGGCCCGCAACCAGATCCGCCCGCCGGAGACCGCGGCGCCGGCTGCCTCGCTGCCCGTCCCGGTGGTGGTCCAGCCGCTGCCCATGGTCAGCCCGTTGGTCATCACGACCCTGGTCTGGCCGTTGTCGCGCTTGACGCCGATCCACGCCGAGGAGTCGCGCAGCATGGCCAGGCCGGAGCGGTCACCGTCGCGCATCGTGCTGTGGTCGAGCTCGATGGTCGCCGTCGAACTCGGTCCCTGAATGCGGTGGGTGAGGGTGTTGCGGGCGTTGTAGAGGTCGTTCGTCACCGTGGCGGTCTCCAGCCGCAGGCCACTGCTGAGCGACCACCGGCTGTTGTCCGGGTTGTGGTTCCACTCCCACCGCGGGCCGAGCTTGGTGCCGCCGAACGTGTCGGCGCCGGTCATCGGCTGCACGGTCTTCGTCGTGGAGATGTTCGGCTTCGGGTAGGAGGCGCCCCAGCCGCCGTTGACGGTCTGGATGGCCGGCCAGCCGTCGCTGCTCCAGGTGATCGGGGCCAGGGCGGGCACGCGGCCGCCGGGGAACGCGTCGACGAACGACATGTAGTACCAGTCGCCGTTCTGCGTCTGCACCAGGCCGCCCTGGTGCGGCACCCCGCCGCCGGAGATCGGGCCGGGCATGTTGAGCAGGACCTGGCGCATCTCGTACGGGCCGAACGGGCTGGTCGAGCGCAGCACGTACTGACCGTTGGCCGGGCGGGTCAGCCAGATGTAGTAGTAGCCGTTGCGCTTGTAGAAGCGGGCCCCTTCGAGGGTGCCGACGCTGGACGGGGTCTGGAACACCTGCTGGGCGCGGACCTGGCTCAGGCCGTCGGCCGACAGCTGGGCGACGCTGATCGTGCTGTTGCCGTAGGCCACGTACATCGTGTCGTTGTCGTCGATGAGCAGACCGGCGTCGTAGTAGCAGCCGTTGATCCGCGCGCGTTTCGTCCACGTCCCGTCGACGGCGGACGCCGTGTAGACATAGGTCCGGTTGTACTCGATGCACCCGATCCAGTAATAGGTGCTGTTACTGCGGCGGAAATTCAAGGTCGAGGCGAAGACCCCTTTGACGTACGCCCGGGAGCTGCCCAGATCGTAGGCTGCCGAGTCGAAGTCCAGGCGTGGCACCGAGTGGCCCGCGTACTCCCAGTTGACCAGGTCGTAGGACCGTAGGATCGGCGCTCCGGGGGAGTAGTGCATGTTCGACGCCGAGTAGTAGTAGGTGTCACCGACCCGGATGATGTCGCCGTCGGCGAAGTCCTGCCAGACGACCGGGTTGGTGAACGTGCCGGTCGGCGGCGGGGTGGTCGGTGTCGACCCGCCGATGCGGACGAGCTGCCACTGCTGGTTGGCGCCACCCCAGTCGTCGTACTGGACGATGTTGCCGCCGTCGGCGGTCGCGGCGTTCTGGACCTCGACAGCTTTGCTGCTGTGGCGGGCGATCAGCCGGACCTGGCCGCCGTCGGAGTCGGCGAGGCGGAACTGCTGGTTGGTGGCGTTGGTGTCGGTGCGCTGGGTGACGGCGGCGCCGTTGGCGGTCCCGGTGATGTCGAGGACCTTGCCGGAGTGGCGTGACTTCAGCCGGTACCAGCCGCCGCCGGAGTCGGTGAACTGCCACTGCTGCTGGTTGCCGTCGTTGCGCGTCCACTGGGTGATGCGGGCGCCGTCGGTGGTGGCGAGGTTGTAGACGTCGAGGGCCTTGCCACTGTTGCGGTTGACCAGCACATACCAGGCGGACGTGTCGACGGTGGCGGCGGAGGCGCTCGGCGCCCCGGCCGCGACCGCGGTCACCGCCAGCGTGGTGGCGACCAGGGCGATCAGGCTCAGACGCAGCCGGCTGCGCGAGGTGCGCCGCGGGGGATCGGTCATGGTGGACGCTCCGTGTCTTGTTAGCGATAACAACTTGCGCCGGGCTGACAATGTTGCCAGAAGATTTCGGGTCACTCAAGTGGTGTCCGTCGATGCGGTCGGGGACTGCTTCCGGGCGGCCCCCGTAACACTTCCGGCGTACCGGAGAAAGCTCTTGATCTGAAGCATGTGTTGGGGAAGCATTTTCGAAAATCGTTATGCTGGCTACCTTCGCCGAGTCGCCTTTCGGCGCCTGCCGTGCGTGCATTGCGAAATGTCGTGGAAACCTTGCGAGCGGCGGCGGCATTCTGTAATCCTTCAGCGACATTGCCCCTGTTAACGCTCACATGGAGTGTGCCGATGAGATCTCTCAGCCGCCGCGGCGGACTCGCGGCGAACGCTCGACTCGCGCTGATCCCCGTCCTCGCTGTGCTGGCGGCAATGCTGCCCGGCACCGCCCGGCAGGCCCGAGCCGACAACCCGATCGTCCAGACGATCTACACCGCCGACCCCGCGCCGCTGGTCCACAACGGCCGCGTCTACGTCTACACCGGGCACGACGAGGACGGCTCGACCTACTTCACGATGCGCGACTGGCGCGTCTACTCGACGACCGACATGGCGAACTGGACGGACCACGGTTCCCCGATGAACCTGGCCACCTTCAGTTGGGCCAGCAGCGACGCGTGGGCGGGCCACGTGATCGAGCGCAACGGCCGTTTCTACTGGTACGTGCCGGTCAACAACCGTGCCACCGGCCGTAAGGCCATCGGCGTCGCCGTCGCGAACAGCCCCACCGGCCCGTTCGTCGACGCGATCGGCCGGCCCCTCGTGGAGAACGGCGAAATCGACCCCAACGTCTTCCTCGACGACGACGGTCAGGCCTATCTGTACTGGGGCAATCCGAATCTCTGGTACGTCCGGCTGAACACCGACATGATCTCCTACTCCGGCGCCGCCACCCGGATCCCACTGACCACCGCCGGATTCGGAACCCGCACCGGCAACACGAGCCGGCCCACCCTGTACGAAGAAGGCCCGTGGGTCTACAAGCGCAACGGCCTGTATTACAACGTATTCGCGGCCGAATGCTGTTCGGAGTTCATCGGCTATTCGACGGCACCCGGACCGACCGGTCCGTGGACCTATCGAGGCACCGTCATGCCGCGCCAGGGAAGCAGTTTCACCAATCACGCCGGCGTCATCGACTTCAACGGCGGCTCGTACTTCTTCTACCACAACGGCGCCCTGCCCGGCGGCGGGGGCTTCACCCGTTCGGTCGCCGTGGAACGGTTCACCTACCGCTCCGACGGGACCATCCCGACGATCAACATGAGCACCGCGGGACCGCCCCAGGTCGGCACCCTGAACCCCTTCGTGCGGCAGGAGGCGGAGACGGCGGCGTGGTCCTCCGGTGTCGAGACCGAGCCCGCGGCATCCGGCGGGATGAACGTCGGCTACGTCAACAACGGTGACTATCTCAAGGTCAGGGGAGTGGCGTTCGGGGGCGGAGCCCGCTCGTTCAGCGCCCGGGTGGCATCCGGCACGACCGGTGGCCGCATCGAACTGCGGCTCGGCGGCCCCACCGGAACCCTCGCCGGCACCTGCACCGCCGGTGCCACCGGCGGCTGGCAGTCGTGGGCCACGGTCTCCTGTCCGGTGACCGGTGCGACAGGCACCCAGGATCTGTATCTGCGATTCACCGGAGGCAGTGGATATCTGCTCAATGTGGACTGGTGGCAGTTCACCCAATGAGCCTTTCTTCCCGCGGTTAGGCGGCCTTTCGCGGCGCATTGAACCGCGATGATCAACACGGACAATTCCCGGTATCATCAGCCGTCACCGAAATGGGCAGGGCCGGGCGCGTGGAGGCGTGAGTGTCGACAACTGGCAGCGGAGCCGGGCGCCACGCCCGTCTGGGAGGCGGCGGGCGGGGTGACGCCGTAACAGAAAGCGGCGACATCACCTCCATGGTGCTCGCCGCCCGCGCCGGCGACCGCCAGGCCGCCGAGGCGCTGATCGCCGCTCACCTCCCCCTCCTGTACCGCGTCGTCGGCCGCGCCCTCGGCAGCCATGCCGACGTCGACGACGTGGTGCAGGAGACTGTGCTGCGAGCACACCGTGATCTCCCGTCGCTGCGGGCGCCGGAGAGCTTCCGGTCCTGGCTGATCGCCATCGCCATGCGCCAGATCAGCACCCGGCTCCGCCAGTGGCAGCACGACCGTGACCGGTCCGCGTCCCTCGAGGACGCGACGCAGGTCGCCGATCCGGACGCCGAGTTCGCCGACGCCACCCTGCTGCGCCTGGACGTGTCCGCCCAGCGCCGCCAGGTCGCCCAGGCGGCCCGCTGGCTCGACACCGACGACCAGGAACTGGCCACCCTGTGGTGGCAGGAGGCGGCCGGCGCACTGACCCGCGCCGAGGTGGTCGCGGCGCTCGGCATCAGCTCGGCACACGCCCGGGTCCGCATTCAGCGCATGCGCCACCAGCTGGAGTTGAGCCGCCATGTGGTCGCCGCCCTGGAGGCCGACCCGCGCTGCCCGCGGCTGACCGCGGTGGCGGACGGCTGGGACGGAGCCCCCGGCACCCGGTGGCGCAAACGCTTCGCTCGCCATCTACGCGAATGCGATCAATGTGGTGCTGTCAGCAGCGGTTTCATTCAGCTCGAACGCCTAATCATCGGGGCGTCGCTGACGCTCCTGCCGGCGGCCATCGGTAGCTTGGCGGCGGCCGGCCTGCTGTCGGGCGGCTCTTCATCGGCCGGCTTCTTGTCGGCCGGTTCTTTGTCCGGCTCTATTTCCGGCGTTGCTGCCACCGGTGGTGCGACTGCGGCGTCGGCGGGAAAGACGGTGGGCGGCGGGGTCGCGGCGTGGTTCGGCCAGTTCGCCGGCGCGAAGGCAGTCACCGCGGTCGTGGTCAGCGTGACCGTCTCCGGCGGGGTCTACCTCGCCCTGCCCGAAGACCCACCCCGGCCACCTCGCGCCATCGCCCCCGCCCCGGTGCCCACCCAGTCCACCAAGTCCTTCCGGACCACCCGGCCCTCCGCCACACCGTCTCGCCCGGCGGCCTCACCCAGCCCGGCCGGGCTCGTCCCGCGCGGTCAGGTGCTGATCCGCCCGGCGGGACAACCCGGCACCGTCGTGGCCCTGGACGGAAACTTCATGGTCCTGGGCGCCGGTCCCGGGGTCGTGGTCACCGTGAGCCCGGGGATCACCGACCCGAAGTGCATCACGATGCGCTCCGCCGACGGGCGGTACGTCCGGCACGCCTCCTTCCAGATCCAGCTCAACGAGGACGAGGGCCGGCAACTGTTCCGCGAGGACGCCACCTTCTGCCCCCATCCCGGCCCCGCCGCAGGCACCATCCGGCTGACGTCGTTCAACTACCCCGACCGGTTCGTACGGGTCCTGGACGGCAGGCTCCGCCTGGATCCCGGCGAGAAGACCGACGCCTACATCGAGCAGTCCACCTTCACCCTGACCCGGCCGTAGCGCCGCTCGTTCCCGGGGCTCGCGGATCCCGCGCCCGCTGGATCGAGGGCTGAGCGGCACTTTGTTGGGACGGGGCCGGGCGTGCGTGCTGTTTCGCAGGTGGTGAGCCAGCACCGGGAGCCGGCTGGTGGGGTGGCTTTTCTTGGATGGTAACCGTGGTTACAGTGTCGGGGTGGAGGGTGCGAGGGGGACAGGGCGGTGGGTGCTGTTGTCGTATCGGATTCCGCGGGAGCCGTCGCAGCCGCGGATCGCGGTGTGGCGCAAGCTGGAGCGGCTCGGTGTGGCTCGGCTCGGTGACGGGCTTGTCGCGCTGCCCGCCGACGACCGGACCCGGGAGCAGCTCGACTGGGTTGCGGAGGAGGTTGTCGACAACGGGGGCACCGCGACCCTGTGGATCGCCGAACCCGGTGGTGCTGAGCAGGAGCGGGCCGTCGTTGAGGGATTGCGGGTGGCGCGGGCGGCCGAGTACCGGGCGGTCAGCGAGGAAGCCCGCGCGGCGCTGACCGTGGAGAGCGAGCGTGTCCGGGTGGTGCGCCGGCTTCGGGGTGAGCTGCGGCGTATCGCCGCACGTGACTACTTTCCACCGCCCGAGCGGGAGGTTGCCCGGCTCGCGGTGCGGGAGCTCGCCGAGCCGGCGCCCACGTCGGCCGAGCCGGCGCCCACGTCGGCCGAGCCGGCGTCGACGACTGTGCGGGAGAAGGCATCTGTGCGGGAGAAGGCATCTGTGCGGGAGAAGGCATGAGGTGGGCGACGCGGGCCGGGGTGCACATCGACCGGGCGGCCTGTGCCTGGCTGATCCACCGGCACATCGACGCGGAGGCGGAGTTCGTCTTCGTCGGCGATCTCACCGCGGTGCCGGGTGACGCGACGCCGTTCGACATGCGGGGCGTTGAGCTGGGTCATCACCGGGGAGACTGCTCGTTCGAGACGATTCTGCGCCGGTACGAGTTGCATGATCCGGTGCTGTGGAAGATCGCCGAGATCGTGCACGAGGCGGACCTGGCCGACGAGCGGTACGACGCGCCGGAGGGGCCCGGGTTCGACGTGATCCTGCGGGGCCTTTCGATGATCTGCGACGACGAGCGTGTCCTGGCTCTGACCGGGCCACTCTTCGACGGCCTCTACGAATATCAGCGCCGAGCCGTGCTGCTGAACCGCACTCCTGGTTGAGGAATCCACAGTGACAACGACCGAGCCCGACAGCCCCGTACCGACCGCGACGGCGGGCGATGTCATCCCCTTCCGGCAGGCCGTGCGTGCCTGGTTCACCATCTCGCTGCAGACGTTCGGCGGGCCCGCCGGGCAGATCGCCGTCATGCAGCGGCATCTTGTCGACGAGCACCGCTGGATCGGGCAGCGCCGGTTCCTGCACGCTCTCAACTACTGCATGCTGTTGCCGGGTCCGGAGGCTCAGCAGCTTGCCATCTACGTCGGGTGGCTGCTGAACGGTATCCGGGGTGGTCTGGTCGCCGGGACGCTTTTTGTTCTGCCGGGCGTAGTGGCCTTGCTTGCATTGTCGATCGTCTATGTGCGGTTCGGCGACACCACGGTTGTCAACGCGATTTTCGCCGGTCTCGCGCCGGCTGTGGTGGCGATCGTGGTGCAGGCGGTGTGGCGGGTCGCGGGGCGTGCGCTCGTGAACCGTACACTCGTCGCCTTTGCTGTTGTGGCATTTGTTGCTCTTGCCATTTTTGGATTGCCGTTTCCGGTCGTGGTGGCCGGCGCGGCATTGGCGGGGTGGGCGTTGCACCGGTGGCGGCCTGCCCTGGTGGAGTCGGCCGGAGGGCATGGCGCGGCCTCGGACGGCCCGCAGCCGTTGATTTCCGACGACGCGTTGCATCATGAGGGGCCGTCGGGGCGCCGGACCGCGATGATCCTCGGTATCGGAATGGTGGCCTGGTTCTTCCCGGTCGTGCTGTTTGCCGCTTTCACCGGCCGGGACAGCGTTTATACGCAGCAGGGGCTGTTCTTTTCCGGTACGGCGGTGGTGACGTTCGGCGGGGCCTATGCCGTGCTGGCTTTCGTGGCGCAGCGCGCGGTTGAGCATTACGCGTGGCTGTCCGCCGGGGACATGGTTCGTGGGCTCGCTCTCGCCGAGAGCACCCCTGGGCCGCTGATCATGGTGGTGCAGTTCGTGGCGTTCCTCGGCGCGTACGGTAATCCCGGCAGCCTCGATCCGTGGGTCGCCGGTGTGGTGGCGTCTTTGCTGACCACCTGGGTGACGTTTGTGCCGTGCTTCCTGTTCATCCTGCTCGGAGCGCCCTATGTCGAGCGGCTGCGGGGTAATCGCTCGCTGTCGGCGGCATTGACGGGCATCACGGCGGCGGTGGTGGGTGTCATCGCCAATCTCGGGCTGTACTTCGCGGTTCACACCCTTTTCGAGGATCTGCGCGAGGTGGAGGCCGGGCCGTTGCACCTGACGCTGCCCGATCTCGCATCGGTGCGCCCGGCACCGCTGGCCATCGCGGTCGTCGCGGCCGTCCTGATCTTCTGGCGGTCGTGGTCGGTGCTGCGGGTGCTGGGGGTCTGCGCCGCGCTCGGCCTGATCGCGGGCCTCTTCGGCCTGCCCGGCACCTGACCTAACACCCCGGCTGGCTGTCAGAGGTGCTTTTCGGGCTCGGAGGCACCCCTCACGGCCAGCTGGTTCGCTCGGCTGGTTGTCAGAGGTGCCTTGGGGCCGCGGAGGCACCCCTCACGGCCAGCTGGTTCGCTCGGCTGGTTGTCAGAGGTGCTTCGGGGGCGCGGAGGCACCCCTCACGGCCAGCTGGGCGTGAGGGGCTGGCTGTCAGGGGGCCGGACGTGTCGAACGTCCGGCCCCCTGCGAAACGCCTCAGTCCAGGGCGCCCTTGATCTTGTTGACCACGTTGGCGACTCCCTGCGCGTGGGCCCCGGCGCCCGTACCCGGCTTGCCCTTGCCCATCGAGCCGTCGTAGGTGACGTAGAGCTTCGGGTCCGGTGCCGGCCCGAGCGGCCGGTCGTCAGTGAGCGGCTGCGCGTCCGGCACATAGACGATCTCGTCCTTGCCGTTCAGCGTCGGCCCGTGCGCCCACCGGCCCTCCCCGGCGGTGCTCTCCGGGTCGAAGCTGTAGAACGTGTGGTTGGCCTCGGGGTGCTCGAACTCGGCGTTGGAGTCCTCGATGCCGCTCTCGGTGAACCCGTCGGCGATCAGCTGCTCGATGCCGAGCAACCACTGCTGCTGGTGGTACGTGTCGCGGGCCAGGTTGAACTGGAGCATGTCCTTGACCCCGCGGTCGTCGGTCATGTTGTAGACCCGGCTGGTCATCAGCCGGCTCTGCGCCTCGGCGGCAACATTGGACCGGAAGTCGCTGAGCAGGTTGCCGCTGGCGACGATGTATCCGGTGTTCCACGGCGTGCCCTCGGAGTCGCGGGGGAGCGCGCCGCCGCCGCTGACGATGGCGTGCTGCGGGCTCATCCCGCCGATCACCGCGGCGAGCAGGGGGTTCGCGGCCGCGGCCTTCTCGGTGGCCTCGCCGGGCGCGCCTTCGAGGAGGCGGGCCAGCATGGTCGTGAGCATTTCGACGTGACCGATCTCCTCGGTCGCGATGTCCATGATCATGTCTTTGTACTTGCCGGGCACCCGGCACGACCAGCCCTGCCACAGGTACTGCATCATCACGGTCATCTCACCGAACTGGCCACCCACCAGCTCCTGCATCTTCCTCGCGAGCAGCGCGTCCGGCTTTTCCGGCTTGGCCTGGAACTGCAGGTAGTCGACGTGCTTGAACATCTGAGTGCTCCTCTCGGTGGGGGTGTTGCACGTAGATCCGGCTACCCGTGGAATTGACCTGTTGAGGTCAGCCGAGGCCCGATCGGGCCGACGTGGCGGGGCAAACCGGCGCCATGGTGGTTCTGGACCTCGCTGCGCCGTTGAAGAAGAAGGTCGCCCGTGTGGCGCCGTGGTTCGGCCCCGCTTTCGTGGCCGCGATCGCGTACGCCGACCCCGGCAACTTCGCCACCAACTTCACCGCGGGAGCGACGTACGGCTACCTGCTCGTCTGGGTGATCGTGGGCGCCAACCTGATGGCGATGCTGATCCAGTCACTGTCCGCAAAGCTGGGCCTGGTCACCGGCCGTGACCTGCCCGAGTTGTGCCGCGCCCATCTGCCCCGTCCGGTGTCACGCGGCCTCTGGGTGCAGGCCGAGCTGGTGGCGATGGCCACCGACCTCGCCGAGATAGTCGGCGGCGCCCTTGCCCTCTACCTGCTCTTCGGCATGCCGCTACCGCTCGGCGGCCTGGTCACCTGTGTGGTGGCGTTCGCGCTGCTGGAGCTTCACCGGCGCGGTGTCCGCCGGTTCGAGGCGGTGATCGGCGCGCTGCTCGGGGTGATCCTCGTCGGCTTCCTCTACACCGCCCTGCGCGCCGGCGGTGACGGTGCCGCCTTCGCCTCCGGGATGATGCCGTCGTTCGCCGGCACCGACAGCCTGCTGCTGGCCACGGGCATCCTCGGTGCCACAGTGATGCCGCACGTGATCTACCTGCACTCGTCGCTGACCAAGTCCCGCGCCGCGGCGGCTTCCGGCCCGGCCCGGCTCCGTAAGGCGCTGCGTTACCAGCGTGTCGACACCCTCGTCGCCCTCGGCGCGGCCGGCCTGGTCAACCTCGCGATGCTGGTGATCGCGGCGCAGCTCTTCTTCGGCTCCTCGATCCCCGGGACCGATACCCTGGAGGGCATCCACCGGGGGCTCGCGACAGTTCTGGACGGGCACGCCGCGCTGGCCTTCGGTATCGCGCTGCTCGCCTCCGGTCTCGCCTCCTCCGGCGTTGGCACCTATGCGGGCCAGGTGGTGATGCAGGGCTTCATCCAGCGCAGCATCCCGCTGATCGCCCGCCGGCTGATCACGATGGCTCCGGCGATGGTGGTCCTGCTGATCGGCGTCGATCCGACGAGCGCCCTGGTCTGGTCGCAGGTGGTGCTCTCGTTCGGTGTGCCGTTCGCGCTGGTGCCGCTGATCTGGCTGACCCGCCGCCGGGACGTCCTCGGTGACCAGGTCAACCATCCGATCACGACAGTCGTCGCCGCGGGCGTGGCGGCGCTGATCATCGCCCTGAACGCCTTCCTGCTGGTCAGAATGCTTGGTTGAGCGCTGGTCAGAATGCTTGGTTGAGCGCTGGTGAGAACGCTTGGTTGAGCGCAACTTAAAGGGGAATCCGGCCCCGCATGGTTGCCCTACAGCAGACCGGCGCTGCCGGCCAGAGCGGCCGCCTCGGCACGGCTGGAGACGTGCAGCTTGCGCAGCAACGTCGCGGTCAGCCGCTTGACGGTCCGTTCGGAGACGTGCAGTTTCCCCGCGATCTCGATCGTCGACGACCCGCCGGCGATCAGCCGGAGCAGGTCCCGCTCGTCGTCGCTCAGCGCGGTGGTCGCCGGATGAACCTGGCGCTGGTTGTTCTCCAGGAGGACGGCGAGCAGGCGTTCCGGCATCACCACCCAGCCGTCGATGGCGGCGAGCAGCGGCTGGAGCAGGTCGGCGGCGTCGCTGCTCTTGGGCAGGAACCCGCTCGCGCCCGACCGCAGTGCCTCGACCGCGATCGACGGGTCCTCGTCGCCGGACATGGCGAGGACCCGGGCGCGGGGCGCGGCCTGCCGTACCGCGGCGATCGCGCGGAACCCGCCGGGCGGCGGCATGTGTAGGTCGACGAGCACGACGTCGGGCACCGCGTGCCGCACCACACTCGCCGCGTACGCCGCATCCCCGGTCGTCGCCACCACGGTGGCCCGCCCGTCGCTCACCTCGGGCAGCAGAAGTTCCAGTCCCCGTACAAGAAGGTCATGGTCATCGATGATTGCCACTCGGATTCCGGTGCGCATGGCGCTCGGTTGCCCCGCCCGGAGCCAGTTATGCGAATGAGAAGGAGGCGGCCGGCGGCCGATCCCGGCATGCTGCTGGTCCGCAGCGTCTGCCACGAGTTGCGGCCGCCGATGGCGACGCTGGCCGGACTGCTCCGTGCGCTGGAGAACGCGCCTGCCGAGCCGCGGCGGTCCGAGCTGGCGCGCCTGGCGGCGGAACACGTCGCGTACGCCGAGGCCGTTCTCGGTCAGGCTTCGGACACCGTGCTGGGCCTCGGTGACCGGGCGGTACCGGCGGCACCGCTCGGCAGCATCCTTCCCGCGGTGGCGGTCACGGCTCCGGCGGGAGAGCTCGAGGTGTCGGCGAGCCGCGCGGCGCTGCGCTGGCCGGTGCACCCGCAGCGCACCCAGCAGATCCTGATCAACCTGGTGAGCAACGCGGTGCGGCACGCCCCGGGCCCGGTCCGGCTCCGTGCCGCGGTACGGGCACGCCGGGTCCGCATCGCCGTCATCGATCACGGTCGTCCCACGCCGGTCCTGCACGCCGCCCTGCAACGGCGGACCCCGCCGCCGGACGACCGCGGGCTGGGCCTGTGGGTGGTCCGCGAGCTGATCACCGAGCTCGGCGGTGAGGTACGCGCCCGTCAGCTCACACCCGCCGGCCTGGCCATGGAGGCGACGATGCCCCGTTACCGGAGCGGCTGACCCGTGTGGGCCGCCGATCGGCCCGGGCGGGTCACCGGCGCGGGAACTCGGCCGGGCATGACACCGAACCTGACGATGCGGACTCTCATCCTCGCGCCCTGGCTGGTGGCGTTGCTGTTCGCCGGATCGGGCGTGCGGCACGGTCTGCTGGCCCTCGTGATCATTCTGGTCTGGGTGGCCCCGCTGATCCGCGACAGGCGCCGGCTTACCGTGTGATGAGACCCGACCGGGCCTGCGGATGCGCCCTCAGCTCCGTGGTCGGTGAGAGCAGGGAACCGGCTGTCCCCGCGGCGATCAGCGTGTCCAGCACCGTCGCCTGCGGGTTGACGACGTAGTACGAGTACCCGCACCGCAGCGCTGCCCTGCGCCCCTCCAGCAGGCTCCGGATGCCGGCCGCGGCCAGGAACGGCACCCGCGCCAGGTCGATGACCAGCGCCTCGATGCCGCTCTGCTCGGTGGCGTTGACGATGATCAGGCTGAGCGCCTCGCTGCTGTCGCCGTCGATCTCGCCGTCGATCGCGATGCGGACGACGCCGTCGCCTTCGTCGTACTTGCGTACCGTGAACGGGCCGTTCATCTGCCGTCCTCTCCTGCTCTCCGACGGACCGGTCCGAAACGCCTCCGGCGGACCCTCCGAAACGCCTTCGGCGGACCCTCCGAAACGCCTTCGGCGGACCCTCCGAAACGCCTTCGGCGGACCCTCCGAAACGCCTCCGACGGACCCTTCGCAGCGTCTCCGACGGACCCTTCGCAGCGTCTCCGGCGGACCCTCCGCAACGGTGAAGGGATCAGCAAGGTTCCCTCTCGCGCCGCTTCCATTCCAGTGTCGCGGCATCGATTCGCCGACGGGGCCGCCCTCGACAATTTACGCCTGACCAGGGAGTTTGCGAGGTGAATAGGCGGGTAGCCCGGCCCGATGACTTCCCCTGCCGAGGACTTTCTGCCCGAGCATCACACCGAGCTCGTCAACCAGCTCGCCGACTGGGTGGGCGTACCGTCGGTGGCCGGTCTCCCGGAGCACGAGAGGGACCTGGTGCGGTCGGCGAACTGGCTCGCCGCGGTGCTGCGCGACACCGGATTTCCAACGGTGGAGGTGTGGAAGGAGCCGGGTGCGCCGCTCCGGACGCGCCGACGGTGCTCATTTACGGTCATCACGACGTGCGGGCGGCCAAGGAGGAGTGGGACGAGACCACCCCGTTCAAAGCCGTGATCAGGGACGGGTACGTCTACGGCCGCGGCAGCTCGGATGCGAAGGGCCAGGTCCTCGCCCACGCGCCGGTGGTGTATTTCGGCACCGGACTGCCCGAGGACCGCTGGCACGACAGCGACGAGCGAACCTCGATCAAGGTGCTGCTCGCCGGCGCCGCGACCCTCGCCACCCTGTGGCCCAGCCTGGCATCCGGCTGAGCCACCGTTCCGCGGATCAGTAGCGCCGGCGCAACACGACCATGCTGTGCGCCGGCGCCTGCAGATCGCCCTGCGCCTTGACGTGCCCGTGCCCGGGAGGCGAGGCGGCGAGCAGCGGGTCCGCGGTGTTCACCACGATCTCCCACATCTGCCCGTACGCCTGTTCCGGGATGGTGAACTCGTGCTCCTCGGGCGAAGCGTTGAACAGCAGCAGGAACGAGTCGTCCTTGATCTTCTCGCCGAGCGCGTCGGACTCCGGGATGCCGTCGCCGTTGAGGAACACGACGATGGTGTGCCCGATCCGGTCGTCCCAGTCGTGCTCCGACATCGGCTCGCCGTCGCGGCGCAGCCAGGCGATCCCCGGCAGCTTGGAGTCGCCGGCCGGCTCCCCGGTGAAGAACCGGCGGCGGCGGAAGATCGGATGCTCGGCGCGCAGCTCGGTGAGCTGCTTGACGAACTGTGTCAGGACGTCGTACTGGCCGGCGCTTTTCCAGTCGACCCAGCTCAGCTCGGTGTCCTGGGCGTACACGTTGTTGTTGCCCTGTTGGGTGCGGCCGAGTTCGTCGCCGTGGGCGATCATCGGTACGCCCTGGCTGAGCAGCAG
>NZ_JBHTDO010000055.1:0-35540 GCF_042666575.1 Actinoplanes sp. GCM10030250
GGGTGGGTCGGCTGGCCGTCAGGGGGCTGTCGCGGCCAGAAACACCCCGCTGGCGGCCAGCCGGTTGGGGCGGCTGGGGCTGAGTGGTGCCTTGCGGCCGGAAACACCCTGCTGGCGGCCAGCTGGGTGGGTCGGCTGGGGCTGAGTGGGGTGTTGCGGCCGGAAACACCCCGCTGAGGGCCAGCTGGGGGAGGGTCAGGCTGTGGGGAGGTCGTAGGTGGAGTCGAGGGTGCGGCGGGTGTGGGCGGCTCGGCCCTGGATCAGGGCGTAGGCGAGGAAGAGGAGCCAGACTGTCGCGCCTACGGCGATCTTGACGGCGGTCGGGACCGGTGCGGGGGTTACGTAGGCCTCCAGCAAGCCCGCTACCAGCAAGGTGGGGACCAGGCCTACCGCGACCACCATTCCGGTGCGGGCGCGGGAGGCCAGCGCCTGCCGGCGTGTCCGGAAAGGACCAGGGGCGATCCACGCCCAGCCGATGCGCAGGCCCACGCCGGCGCCGATGAAGACGCAGGTGAGCTCCAGCAGGCCGTGCGGCGCCAGGTAGGAGAGGAACGTCGACCCGGCGCCCGCGTCGACCATCACGCCGCCGGTCAGGCCGACGTTGAACATGTTCGAGCCGAGGAGGTAGACGACCGGGACGATCAGGACGCCCGCGGCGATGCACTGGGCGGTGAGCAGGGCGTTGTTGGTCCAGACCTGGGCGGCGAAGTTCTGTGCCTGGTACTCGCTGTAGTAGCCGACGAAGTCCGACGCCACGAGCCGGTCGATCTGGGACTGGGAGAGGAACAGTTCCGCGATGGCCGGGTCGTCGGCGATGTACAGGATCAGGGCGGTGGTGAGGGCGAGCAGCAGCAGGGCGAGGCTGATCCACCAGCGGCGGGCCTCGTACAGGGCGAGGGGGAAGCCGTCGGTGAGGAAGTGGCCGACGGTGCGCCAGTCGAAGCGGCGGCCGCGGGTGATGGCGGCGCGGCCGGCCATCAGCTGGCGGGACAGGTCGGCGATGACGACCGGGTCGGGGAGGCGGCTGCGGATCACCGAGAGGTGGGTGGTGGCCCGCTGGTAGAGGATGACCAGCTCGTCGGCCTCACCGGCGGTGAGCCGCCGGCGCCGGGCGAGCTCCTCCATCCGGTCCCACTCACCGGCGCGCTCCAGCACGTACGCGTCGAGATCCACGGCGCGAGCCTATCCGCCGATGCCTGGCCGGTGCGCATCGTGTTGACTGGCCGGGTGAGTGTGCCGGAGACCCCGCGTCTGATCAACGCGGAGGCGGTGGAGATCGAGCTGCGCCCGGCCCGGCTCGGTTCCCGCGCGCTCGCGCTGATGATCGACATCCTGATCCAGCTGGCCCTCGTGCTTCTGCTGCTGGTGCTCACCCGGATCGCGCTGGACTTCCTGCCCGGGAGTCTGGTGGACGAGGCGCTCTTCAGCACGACGTGGCGCGTGGTGCTGGTCGTGGTGCTCCTGCTCTACCCGACGCTGGTGGAGACCGTCACCAACGGCCGCAGCGTGGGCAAGGCGGCGGTCGGTCTGCGGGTGATCCGGGAGGACGGCGGCCCGATCGGTCTCCGGCACGCGTTCACCAGGGCGCTGGTGGGCCTGGCGGTCGAGTGGCCGGGACTGCTGCTGCCGCTGATCACCTGGGTGGTCAGCCTGGGCACGATGCTCTCCTCGAGCCGGGGACGCCGGCTCGGTGACCTGGCGGCCGGCACCCTCGTCGTGCACGAGCGCCGGCCCGCGCCGTGGCAGCCGGTCCCGCCGATGCCGCTGCACCTGGCCGACTGGGCGTCGGTGGCGGACCTGTCCGCGGTCGGTGACGATCTTGCCCTGGCGGTGCGCCAGTTCCTGTCCCGGGAGTACCGCATCCGTGAACCCCACCGGGCCGCTCTCGGTGCCCAGCTCGCCGCCGAGGTGACCGTCCGGGTGAGCCCGGCGCCGCCGCCCGGCACGCAGCCGTGGTTCCTGTTGGTCGCGGTGGTGGCCGAGCGGCGGCGGCGGGCCGAGGCCCAGCTGACGGCGGGCCGGACGCTGACCGGGCAGATGCTGCCCGGTTTCGGCAGGAAAAGTTGGTAAAATTGCCGCAAAGTGCGTTCCGAAGGTGTGAGCTGGGTTCATGACCGGTGCAGCAGTGCAGGAATCGGCCGTACAGGCGCGCCGCCACCCCTGGGCTGACCTGCCCGTCCTCGGCAAGGTGCTGTCCGCCGTGCTGCTCGCCGTGGTCGCGGCCGTGGTCGCGGGCGTCGTCGGGATCCTCCAGCTCAAGGACATGGACGACGTCGGCGGCGGCATCTACGAGCGCAACCTGCTCCCGGTCGCGATGCTGGGCGAGCTTGACGGCAACGTCAACGAGGTCCGGGCCGTGATCCTGCGGCACGTCATGAGCCCCAGCGACGCGGAGATGGCCGAGCTGGATCAGGCGCTCGTGAAGTTCCGTGCTGACATCGACAAGCTGTGGGACGAGTACGCCGCGGGAGAGGCGACAGCCGAGGAGCAGGCGGCCCGGGACGAGTTCGAGACCACGCTGGGGGCGATGTACGCGGTCGCCGACGAGCAGGTGCTGCCGACGAGCCGTGCCGGACGGTCCGAACAGGCCGCGGTGATGGCAGGCGACAAGCTCGATCCCGCCTTCTTCGCTGTCAGCGACGCGCTGGGCACGCTGGACGACATGGAGACCGCGCAGGCCGAGGCGAGCGCCGCGGAAGCCGAGGCCACCTACCAGGAGGCCCGTACCCTGCTGATCATTGTGCTGGTCGTGGGGGTGGCGATCGCCCTCACCGCAGGTGTCTATGTCGCCCGGTCGATCGGCACCGCGCTGTCCGGAGTGGTCGGCGCCCTGCGGCGGGTCGAGCAGGGTGACCTGACCGCTACCGCCGAGGTCCGCGGCCGTGACGAACTCGGCCAGCTCGGCATCGCGCTCAACTCCACCACGAGCGGCCTGCGCGTGATGATCGGCGGGCGCATGTCGCAGACCGCGGTCAGCCTGGCCACCGCCGCCGAGGAGCTGTCCGCGGTCAGCAACCAGCTCCAGTCGGGCGCCACCGAGGTCGCCGAGAAGGCCACCTCGGCGACCCAGGCCTCCGAGGTTGTCAACGCCGGCGTCCAGGCGATCGCCGCCGGTGCCGACGAGATGAGCGCCTCGATCACCGAGATCGCCTCGAACGCCGGTCAGGCCGCCCAGGTGGCACAGCAGGCCATGTCGGTCGCCAACCGCACCAACGCCCAGGTCGCCGAGCTCGGCTCGGCCAGCGCCGAGATCGGCGCCGTGGTCAAGCTGATCACCACGATCGCGGAGCAGACGAACCTGCTCGCCCTGAACGCGACGATCGAGGCGGCGCGCGCCGGTGAGCTGGGCAAGGGCTTCGCGGTGGTGGCCGGCGAGGTGAAGGAGCTGGCGCAGCAGACCGCCAAGGCGACCGAGGAGATCACCGCCCGGATCGGCGCCATCCAGAGTTCGAGCGCCGCCGCGGCCTCGGCGATCGCGGAGATCACCGGCGTGATCGGCAACATCGGCGACTACACCACGACGATCGCCTCCGCGGTGGAGGAGCAGACGGCGACCACCTCCGAGATGAGCCGGTCGGTGGCCGAGGCGGCGGGCAACAGCGGTGAGGTGGCCCGCACGGTCTCGAGCGTGGCCGACGTGGCGGCCTCGACGGCCGAGGGCGCCAGGACGACCCGGCAGGCCGCCGACGAACTCACCCGGCTGGCCACCGACCTGACCGAGATCGTGGGCAGCTTCCGGCATTGACGCCGGGCTCCGGCGGGCGTCACGGCCGCGGGGGGTACGGGCGCAGCCGTGACGCCGTGGGATCACCGGATGCCGGACTTGAGCCGCGCCGCGACGACGACGCCACCGCCCGCGATGCCGACCTGGCCCGGGTCGGCGAGGTTGAGGACGACCCTGCCGGTACGGGCGTCCCAGATCGTGATGGTGAGCTTGTCACCCTGCCGCCTGTCGGTGGCCGTCACCGCGAACGCGTACTTCCCGGTCCCGTTGATCGTCCCGGTGCCCGCGTACGCCGCCCCCGAGCCGAGGACGACCGCGGGTCCCTGGCTGACCGACTCGAAGACCCCGGCGGGAAGGCGGACCCACGTGCTGCCGCCGAACGCCCCGCCCCTGGCCGTGAACGCGAAGTCCACGTCCCCGTGCTTCTTCGTCACCGCCCAGCCGCCCGCGGCCACCTGACCCGCCCCCGGCGTGTAGGTCACCACGAACGGGAGCGTGACCGCCTCGCTCGTGGCACCGAGGCCATCCTGGGCGGTGACCACCGGCCGGAACGCACCCGCCGCGAGATACTCGTGCCGCACCGTGCACTCACCCGCGGCGACCGTACCGGCCGACGTCGTGCCGTCTCCCCACCTCGCGGAGCAGGTCAGCCCGTCGTTGCCGCCGTCGTCGCTGACCGGGACGCTCAGGACGACCGGGGTGCGTACGGCGACCGGCCCCTGCGGCGCCGGCCGGCCGCCCGGCGCGGTGAGCACCGGCGCGCTGTTGACGATCGTCACCGGGGCGACGCTCTCCAGGGTCGGCACCACCGGCTGGATCGCGCCGTCCGCCGCGAACGACAGCCGGTCGATCGTGGTCTCCCGGTGCGTCCCGTCACCGCCGGGGATGGCGAACCGGTGGTAGGCGATGTACCACTCGTCGCTGTTCGGCACCCGGACCACCGAGTGGTGACCGGTGCCGAGGATGCCCAGCGACGGGTCCTTCTGCAGGATGACGCCGGCGCGGTCGCTCCACGGTCCGAGCGGCGAGCTGCCGGTCGCGTACGCCACCCGGTAGTCGGCACTGCGGGTGTCGTTCTCGGACCACATGAAGTAGTAGGTGCCGCCCCGCTTCACCACGAAGCTGCCCTCGTTGTAGTTCGCCGGCTTGAACGTCTTCACCAGCGAGGCGTCGAACGAGGTCATGTCGTCGTTCAGCGGCACCTGGTACGAGCTGCCGTTACCCCAGTACAGATAGGACTTCCCGTCGTCGTCGGTGAACACCGCCGGGTCGATCATCTGGCCGCCGTAGGTGCCGCCCGGGACGAGGGGCTTGCCGAGCGCGTCGGTGAACGGCCCGGCGGGTGAGTCGGCGACCGCGACACCCAGGTGCTTGGCCGTGTTGCCGGTCGCCATCCCGCCGCTGAAGTAGAAGTAGTACTTGCCGTCGCGCGCGGCGATCGCCGGTGCCCAGGCGCTGTTGTCGGCCCAGGACACGTCCGGCCCGAGGTCCAGGATCACGCCGTGGTCGGTCCAGTTGACCAGGTCCTTCGAGGAGAAGGCGTGGAACTGGGTGCCGGACCAGCCGGCGAACCCGTCGGTGGTGGCGTAGAGCCAGAACGTGTCGCCGAACACCGCGATGTTCGGGTCCGCGTACAGGCCGGGCAGGACCGGGCTGCGCATCACCAGGGCGGCGACGGTCCAGGTGCGCCTGCTGCCGTCGGCACCGGTTATCTCGTACGTCAAAGGCTTGCTGAAGTCTCGCAAGGTCCCCGATGCCGGGCTGATCGTCGCGCCCTTGGCCAGCGTGAACTCCGGCGCCAGCGAGGTGACCGGCGTGCCGGGCTTGACCGGCAGCTTGATCGTTGCGGCGGTGTCGTCGATGATCGCGTCGGCCTTCAGCTGCGGCAGGGTCACCCCGGCGACCGAGGTGCTCCGGCCCGCCAGTTCCAGGATCTCCGGGGCGGGCAGCGCGGTGTTGTAGACCCGGAAGTCGTCCACCTCACCGGCGAAGAGCGGATCCCCCGCGTAGAGCGACCGCCCCACGTAACCGCTGTACGACTTCGACGCGTCATAGAGGTCGGACGGTTTGACGGTCACCCCGGTCGCGGACGCCACCCGGACACCGTTGAGATACATGGCGGCCGACCCCCCGTCGACGGTCACCGCGATGTGCTGCCAGGTCCCGCCGGGCAGCGCCACGTCGTCGGCCAGCTTCGACTCGGCCGACCAGCTTCCCGTGGTGATCGCGGAGTAGAGCACGCCGCCGCCGTTGCGCGGGCTGGTGAACAGGTATCTGGTGCTGTCCGGCCCCAGGCTGTAGATCCACTGGTTGACGGTGGTCGACGCGGTCCACTTCGTCCAGAGCGACACCGTCGCGCCCGTCGCGCCCTTGAGCACGCCGTTCGGGATCGTGACGTAGGGCGAGCTCGCGCCGCCCGCCATCGCGAACGAGCCGCCCTCGACGCCGGTGCCCCACGCCGGGGTGCCGGTGTAGGCGCCGTCGAAGCCGTTGCCCGAGGAGTCCTTCGCGACCGTGCCGGACGTCTCGTCGAACTGGTAGCGCAGGCGCAGGCCGGGGGCCGGTGCGGGTTCCTCGTACCTCGCCGAGATGCGCTCGTGTTCGGCGGCGGTGACCGGCAGGACGGTGCCGTGGCGGGGCCGCGACGGCAGCGAGTAGGCCGTCTCCGGGGTCCAGACGCCGGAGTCCAGGTCGGTGGTGGAGAACGGGACGTAGCCGCGGCCGCCGTACTCGTCGATGAACAGGTACCACTTGTCCTCGACGTTGGATTTGAACACCAGCGGGCCCTCGCCGCGGGCGAGCGCGCCGGAGCCGATGCACTCGGCGACGAAGTCCCAGTCCGTGTCGAGCAGGTCGGTGGCCTTCTCCTGGATCAGGAACTTGCTGCACGGCGACGTCGACGAGTTGTTCCGCTCGTCCTTGGTGATCCGGTGGTAGACACCCTCGTGCTCGACGATCGTAGAGTCGATCACCGAGTAGCCGGGGTCCTTCCACACCCGGGGCTCGCTGAACGTGTGGAAGTCGCGGGTCGTCGCGTACATCATCCGGTTGTAGGTGTTGCCGGTGTGGTTCGGATCGTTCTCGGGGTAGAGCTTCGAGGCCCAGAAGACCACGTACGCGCCCAGCTCCCTGGAGTAGAAGGCTTCCGGGGCCCAGGTGTTGCCGGCGGTGTCGGGAGAGACCTTGACCAGCCGCTGGTCGGTCCAGTTGACCAGGTCCGTCGACTCCCAAACCATGATCGACTTGCTGCCGGAGCGCTGCGAGGCGTCCCAGTCACCGTTGCCGTAGATCTTGAGGTCGGTGGCGATCTGGTAGAACTTGTCACCCTCCGGCGAGCGGATGATGAACGGGTCCCGCAGGCCCGTCGTGCCCAGCGTGGACGTCAGCACCGGCTGCCCGCCGTTGATCTCGCGCCAGCTCAGCGGATCGTTGCCGTTGCTGAGCGCGTGGTAGATCTGCTCACCGTTGCTGTAACCCTCGCCCGTGAAGTAGCTGAACAGGTAGCCCCGGTACGGCTCCTTCGCCGGGAGCGCGGGCACGGTGGCGGTGAACTCACGGGTGGCCGTCGCGCTGCCGTAGGTCACGGTCGCGGTCAGGGTCACCGTCGCCGTGCCGGTCGCGGGCCGGTGCACCTCACCGGTGGCGGAGATGACGTCCGGGTCGCCGGAGGACCAGGTCGCTGCCGGGGGGAGGGTGAGGTTTCCGCGTACGTCATCGAGGTTGTGCACGACCAGAGCCGCAGCCGCCGCAGCCGCGCCGGCCTCGTCGCCGAGCGCGGCCTTGACGGTCACGTCGAAGGTCTTGGTCCCGGTGGCCGCACCGCGCCGCAGCGTCGCGGTGAGCGTGGCGTGCGCGTCCGGCTGCCCCGCGGCCGGCCTGGTGATCCTCCCGTTCGTGGTGATCACCGCGGCGTCGCTCGTCGCCCACGTGACGGCACTCCCGTTCGGCGCGGTAGCCGGCAGCGTGAGATCGGCGGCCACGGCGCTGGTGTCACCCAGGCCGAGCGCGACGCTGTCGGCGGCGACCGCTTCGGTGTTCGAGGGAGCGGCCAGCTCGGCGGCCTCACCGGTGCTCAGCGCCCGGTCGTAGACGCGCAGGTCGCGCATCCGGCCCTGGAAGTAACGGTCGCCGTTGTAGAGCGAGCGGCCGAAGTAGTTCGCGGTGGTGGTGCCGCCGCCGATGGCGCCGGGCGGGATGCTGATCGCGGTGCTGGTGGCGACCGCTACGCCGTCCTCGTAGAGCGTGCCGGTGGTGCCGGTCTGGGTGTAGGCGATGTGCTTCCACATGCCCCGGCCGAGGTTGTGGCCGTCGGCGGGGCGGGTGTTCTGCTCACCGGTCCAGTTGCTCAGCGACACCGAGTTGCGCAGGCCGTTGCCGGTGGCGAACAGGTACCCGTTGCCGTAACCGGTGCTCGCGTCGGTGTTGCCGAAGCCGTAGAGGAAGTACGGGGTGGCCTGCGCGGGATCGATCTTCACGTCGAAGGCGACGGTGATCTCGTCGAGGCCGCTCAGCACGTTGTCCGGCACCTTGACGTAGGTGCTGGTGCCGTTGAAGGCCAGACCCTGCGCGCCGGACCAGCCCGGTGTGCCCTGGACGGCGCCGTCACGGCCGTTACCGGAGGAGTCCGCGGCCACCGCGCCGGCGGTTTCGTCCAGCCGGTACCGCAGCACCAGACCGTCGTCGATGTCGGCAGCCGACGCGGGAGCCGGGGAGATCACCACTGCTAAGAGCGTTAACAAAGACAGGGCTGAGCGCCTGATGAGCATGAAATCTCCCTGCGAGCGCGTCGGCGCGTATCGGGTGCGTTGCCAGAGTGTTAACGCTCACAGGCGAGCCGTCAAGACTGTCGATGTCCGCCACCGGCGCGGTCGGCGGGCTCGCTCAGGTTCGGCACCCGGGTGCCGATGTCTCCCGGCATGAGTCTCGACCTCCGCACCGCCCCGGACGGCCGCTGGTTCGGCACCGGGCACAGCACCCTGACCGACCCCGCGGCGGCCGGCGCCGCAGCCGCCGAGGCCGCGATCGCCGGACGGAACCCCGGCGTCGTGTTCGTGTTCTGCTCCGTCGGTTACCACCAGCCGGAGCTGTTCGACGGGATCCGGGAGCGGGCCGGTGCGGACACCGTGATCGTCGGCTGCACCACGTCGGGGCAGCTGGCGACCGGGGAGGAGAGCCGGGACGGTGTCGCGGTCACCGCGTGGGGCGGGCCGGGCCTCTCGGTGCGCACGCATGTCACCCGCAACGTCTCGGGCAACCTGCGGGAGGCCGGTGCGCAGGCCGCGTCGAGCCTGGCGGGCATCACCAACAGCCACCGTACGCTGCTCCTGCTCTGCGACGGCCTGACCGGAACGCAGCACGAGATCGTCCGCGGCGCCTACTCGGTGGCCGGCGCCGCCGTACCGCTGGTCGGCGGGTGCGCGGGCGACCACCTGACCTACATCCGGACCTACCAGTTCCACGGCGGCCGGGACGGGGTTGAGATCCTCTCCGATGCCGTGATCGGGATCGCGCTGGGGTCGGACGCGCCGTTCGGTGTCGGCATCGCGCACGGGTGGCGCAAGGACGGCGAGGCGATGATCGTCACGAGCAGCAAGGAGGGCCGGGTCCACGAGCTGGACGGCCGGCCGGCACTCGACGTGTTCCTCGAGCGTCTAGGTGTCGACGAGTCGGTGCTCGACGACGAGGAGGGCTTCCGGGAGGCGGCGTTCCTGCACCCGCTGGGACTGTCCCGGCGCAGCGGCGAGGACATCCGGGTGATCCACTCGGCGGACCGGACCGACCGGTCCCTCGGCTGCCTCGCCGACGTACCGCAGGGAGCGCTCGCCTGGATGATGATCAGCGACCACGACTCGCTCGTCGCGGGCGCTGGTGAAGCGTGTGAGCAGGCACTGGAGGCGCTCGGCGGGCAGCCGGCGCTGGGCGTGGTGGTCTTCGACTGCGCGGCCCGGCGGATCACCCTCGGCGAGCGGGGAGTCGACGAGGAGAACGTCGCGATCGGCAAGGCGCTCGGCGGTGTGCCGTACGGCGGCTTCTACAGCACCGGCGAGGTCGCCCGGGTTCGGGGCGCGCTCGGCATGCACCACTTCACCATGGTCACGCTGGCACTCGCCTGAGGCTGGGGGAGATCCGTGAACCACTGGTCCACGCATCAGCTCACCGAGTTCTTCGCCGCCGTCTGCTCCTCACGGGACGAGCGGTCCGCGATCGCCGTGGCGGTCGAGCGGGCCACCGAGGTCCTCGAGGCGGAGGTCGGCGCGGTCCTGCGCGACGGCCGGGTCGAAGCCGCCTGGGGTTTCGAACCGGGCGAGACCCTGACCGACGGCCCGACCCTGAATGTGCCGGGCCTCGGTGAGGTGCACGCCGCCTCCGCCCGGATCAGCAACGTGGCGAACGCCGCCATGGTGCTCGGCCGGGCCGGCGACCCGCTCGACGCGCAGGAGCGGCAGCTGCTCCAGGCCATGGCGCAGTGCCTCGGCCTGGCCCTGCAGAACATCACCCTGCTCACCGCCGAGCGCCGGCTGACCGAGGAGCGCGAACAGAAGGCGGCCGAGCGGCTCGCCCTGCTGGAATCGCTGCGGGAGGCGCGGCACGACTCGCTCACCGGCTTGCCCACGCGGGTGCTCTTCCTGGAGATGGTCGGCAGCGCCGGTGGCGGCAGCGTGCTCTTCATCGACCTGGACCGGTTCAAGGCCGTCAACGACAGCCTCGGCCACCGGGCCGGCGACGAACTCCTCGGCCACGTCGCCGCCCGGATCCGCGCCTGCCTGCGGCCCCAGGACGCCGCCGCCCGCATCGGTGGCGACGAGTTCGCCGTGCTGCTCGGCGGGACCACTCCGGACCGTGCGGTCCCGGTGGCCCGGCAACTCATCGAATCGATCAAACGACCGTTCCGGATCGCTGGCCGCGACGTGTTCATCGGTGCCAGCATCGGCATCGCCGCCGGTCTCTCATCCGGCATCGCCGCCGGCTGCGACGCCGGTGAGGTGCTCGGTAATGCCGACGTCGCGATGTACCGGGCCAAGAAGGACGGCCCCGGCAAGGTCGTCGTCTTCGAGCCGCACATGCACGCGGAGGCGCTGGCCCGCCTCACCCTCAGTGGTGACCTGCAGCGGGCCCTGGAGCTCGGTCAGTTCCGGTTGCAATATCAGCCGCTGATCCGTCTGGGCACCGGCGCGGCAGCCGGCGTCGAGGCACTGGTGCGCTGGCAGAAACCCGGTCAGGGGTACGTGTCTCCCGCCGACTTCGTCCCGATGGCCGAGGAGACCGGACTGATCACCGCTCTGGGGCGCTGGGTGCTGTTCACCGCCGGGGAGCAGGCGGCACGCTGGCGCCGTACGATGCCTGATCTGGGCCTGAACGTGAACGTCTCCGGCCGCCAGCTCACCGACCCGCAGTTCGTCTCCGATGTGGAGCTGATGCTCGTCGAATGCGGCCTCCCGCCCGACGCCGTGACCCTGGAACTGACCGAATCGGTACTGATGGACGACCCGGCCACCGCGATCGCCTGCCTCACCGAGCTGCGGCGCCTCGGTGTCGCGGTCTCGATCGACGACTTCGGCACCGGCTATTCGTCGCTGTCCTACCTGCGCAGCCTCCCGGTCGACGAACTGAAGATCGACCGCGCCTTCATCAGCCGCGCCGAACCCAGCGTCGAGGATCTGGCGGTTGTCCGCGCTGTGGTCGAGCTGGCACGCACCCTGCGCCTGCGTACGGTCATCGAGGGCATCGAGACCGAACACCAGCGCCGTGCCATGCGCCGCCTGGGCTGCGACCTCGGCCAGGGCTATCACCTGTGCCGGCCGATGCACCCGGAGGACGTGCTGCCCGCCCTGATGCCACCGCTGGCCGCCTGAAGCTGGCTTGTTCGCGGCTTGTTCGCCGTCTGAGGCCGGCTTATTCGGCGCGGATGACGGTGAACATGTAGCAGCCGTAGGCGACGTTGCGGCTGTGGATGCGCGCGACGTCCGGGTCGGCGAGGACCGCGCGGATGGCGGCCTCCGGGTCGGTGCCGTCGGTGACCCTGGTCGCGGGGTGGATCCGGCCGTGGTGGTCGTAGGCGCGCAGGACCTGCGGGCGGCCGTACCAGTCGGGCGGGTAGGTGAGTGACCCGGCCGGGCCGGTGCAGGGGGTGGCGTGGGCGAAGACGGCACCGATCTCGCGGTACGGGCTCGCGGGCAGGGGCGGCTCGTAACCGAACAGGATCAGGGCCTCGCCGGGAGCGGCGTCACGGAGGCAGCAGCGCAATGGCTCGCCGCCGGTGGCTGCGGCGTGCTCGACGGGGAAGCCGGAGACGTCGCGGCCGGTGGCACGCACGTTGTCGAGCGGGGCGGTGGGGAGCGGATCGATGCGGTACGTGGCTGCGGTCATGCCTTCGATCGTCGCCTCCCGCGACGGGCGGCGTCTGGCGGGAATCGGTCGTCGCATCGGGTTGCTTGTCGCGTCGGAGGTTAGCTTTGGGCGTACGAAAAAGGCGGTCTTGTTCTTGTGCACTTTGGGGGTGGTGGTTTTCCCGGCACCTGTGGGAGGTGCCGGGAGACCGTGATCCGGATCGGTCAGCGCTTGCCGACGGCGGTGGGGCGGACGAAGAAGACGACGCGGTCGGCGGAGTCCTTCGGCGCGTCGGTGCCGAACGGGGCGTTGTAGCGCTTGGCCAGCTCCACGTAGAACGCGCCGGTGGGGTCGGGCTCGATGCGCTCGACCACGCCCCGCACCTCGATGTAGCGGTACGGGTTCTCCGGGTCGATGATCGAAATCGCGACGGCCGGGTTGGCCTGGATGTTGCGGAACTTGCGGCGGAAGTTCGTGTGCGTGAACTTGATGAACTCGCCGTCCCAGGCGTACCACATGGGGTTGTTCTGCGGGGTGCCGTCCTCCCGGACGGTCGCGAGGTCGGCGAAGAGCGGGCGCTCCAGCAGGTCGCGGTGCTCCTCGGGGATGATCTCGGTCAAGGTGTTGTCTCCTCGGTCGATCCTGCGGTCCGGGAAAGCCTATTTCGTGTTGCCGCGTCCCACCGGGTTGCCTACCGTCGGCACCGTGACGGGGGATCTTTTCGACGCGGCGGCCATGTATGACGACGACTATCTGCACTTCTTCGCCGGGCCGTCCGCTGCGGGGCCGACGCACGGTCCCGCGGTGCCCGGGGGAGGGCCCGATCCGGCCGATCTCGTGTGGCGGCTGCTGGATCTGGCGCCGGGGATGAGCGTGCTCGATCTGGGGTGCGGGCACGGCGCTCTGGCGAGTGCTCTGGCCGCTCGGGGGTGCCGGGTGACCGGGCTCGACTCGTCGGAGGTGTTCCTTTCCCGTGCCCGAGCGTCGTCCTCCTCGGCTCATTTCGTTGCGGGGGACCTGCGTTTTGTTGCGGGGGACATGCGGGAGCTTCCGGCGGGGTGGAGCGGGCGGTTCGATCGGGTGGTGAACTGGTCGACGGCGTTCGGATATTTCGACGACGCGACGAACCGGGCGGTGCTGGCGGAGATCGTGCGGGTGCTGCGGCCGGGTGGGCGGCTCGCGATGGACCTGGACAACCTGACGAAGTTCCTGCGGTCCTACACGCCGTCCCGGGTCACGGCGGCGATGGAAAACGGGGACATGCTCGTGGACCGGCATCAGCTGGACGCGCTGACCGGGCGGTTCGAGGTGGAGCGGACCGTGATCAGGGACGGTGCGGCGCGGCGGCTGACGTTCGTGAAGCGGTTGTTCGGGTTTCCGGAGATCCGGGACTGGCTGCTGGCGGCGGGCTTCGGCGCGGTGTCGGGGCACGGGGAGGACGGGTCGCCGCTGACGATCGACCACCATCGGATGATCGTGGTCGCTTCGTAGGCCGGGGGGCGCCACTGCGAGCCGCATTTAAGCTGCTGCCCATGTCTGAGATCCTCGCCGCGATCGCTGTTGTCGTCAGCCTCGTCGCTCTGGCTGTCGCGTGGTGGAACGGCAACTCCGCCCGCCGGTCAGCGGACGCGGCGGAAGGGTCACAGCACGCGGCTGACCGATCCGCGGATGCGGCCTTGCGGGTAGCGGACCTGGAAAGCCAAAGGCGACAGGCTGAGACGAAGCCGCGCTACAAGATTGAGATCTTCTCCGGGGAAGACCCGTTCTTCGAGTTCTTCGTGTGGCTGACGCTTACCGAGCACGGCCCGGTGCAGTCTCTGACGGTGGAGGTTCTATCGCCGTTGGAGGTGGAGATCGGCGATCCCGAACCCGGTGACAGCCGGGCCAAGCGCGAGGCGCGCCTGGGCGCGCTGTCGATCGGCGAGGGCCGGCAGCTGCTACTACGGCAAATCGACGATATCGCCTACAGCCGGGTCCGGCTCCTCATCACCTCTGTGTCCGAACAGTACGAGACGCCTTGGATCCAGCTTGCGGACCTCACCATTCCGCGACCGTGGCACGACTAGCGCGGCAGCGGCGGCCCCGCGCCGGCGACTGGGCGCGCCTTGCCTCAATCATCTTAGTCATTAAGATAACCGGATGGCCATATCGACCGACTTCTCCGTGGCGATCGCCGGCGCCGGGCTCTCCGGCCTCTGTCTCGCCCAGTACCTGATGCGCGCCGGCATCGACGTGCACGTCTACGAACGGGATCCGGGCCCCTTCGTCCGGCAGCAGGGATACCGGATCATTCTCGACCGGTACGGGCTGGAGGCGCTGCGGGAGAGCCTGCCCCGCCCGCTGTACCGCCTGGCGCTGACCACCGGCGACGAGCCCGGCGGGCACCTGCGCTTCACCGACAGCCGGCTGCGGGACGCCTTCGCCATCACCTTCAAGGACGAGCCGCACGCGACCCGCCAGGTCGACCGGCTGACCCTGCGGTCGATCCTGATGTCCGGGCTGGACGGGCGCATCCACTACGGCAAGGCCGCCGCGGCTGTGGACAGCCGTGGCCCGGCCGGGTTGCGACTGCGGTTCACCGACGGCGGGGCTGTCGCGGCGAGCGTCGTCGTGGGCGCGGACGGCGTCGGCTCGGCACTGCGCGCGCAGCTCATGCCGGACGCGGAACCGGCGAACACCGCGATGGCGGGCGTCTACGGCCGGACGCCCCTGCGGCAGAACGGTGCGAGCGTCATCCCGGACGCGCTGCGTACCAGCGGGGTCCTGGCCATCGCCGACCGGCCGGGCCGCGCCTTCTTCTTCACCTCCATGCGGTTCGGCGAAAGCCCGCGCGAGGCGTTCGCGCGCCTGGCACCGGGCAGCTATGCGCCCACCGGCCACGACTACGTCATGTGGGGGCTGCTGCTCCGGCAGGAGGAGGTGCCCACCGGCGCCCGCGGGGACCTGCTGGCGCTGCGGGACCTGGCCGCCCGGAAGAGCACGGAATTCCACCCGCTGATCCGGCGGCTCGTCGACACGGCCGAGCTGGACACCACGGTCCTCAACCTCTTCGCCACCGGCCGGCGCCCGCACCAGTGGGCGGTGCCCCGGGCGACGATGATGGGCGACGCCGTGCACGTCATGCCGCCGTTCGGCGCCCACGGCGGCAACACCGCGCTCCGCGACGCCGCCCTGCTCGGCCACAAAATCGTCGAGGCCCGGGCGAGCGGCACGCCGGTGGAGGAGGCGATTGCCGGATACCAGGACGAGATGGTGCCCTACGCCTTCCGCACCGTCGACACCGCCGCCGGGCTGATGCGCCGCCTCACCGGGGGCGCGGCGGCACCGCACTGGGTGCTGACCCGCGTGCTACCTCGGCTGCACCGGGTCACCGTACCGGAGGCATGATTGCGGGCATGTCCCATGAGCCGGCCCGTGCGTCCGCGATCGCCGCCCTCATGCGCGCCGGGCGGGAGACCTCGCGGCTGTCGATGGTGTTCCGGTACGCCATCGCGGACCGCCTCGGCCTCACCGTGAGCGACCTGGAGTGCCTGGACCTCCTGGCGGACGCCGGATCCGCCACCGCCGGGCAGATCGCCGAGCGGACCAACCTCACCACCGGCGCCGTGACCAGCATGCTCCGCCGTCTCCAGCAGGCCGGCTACGTCACTGCCGAACGCGACCCGGCGGACCGGCGGCGGGTGATCGTCACCCTGCGGCCGGAGCGGGCCGCCGAGCTGGAGCGACCGTACGAGCGGTTCGCCGAGCGGGCGGAGCGGCTCATCGAGGGCTACAGCGTCGAGGAGCTTCTGCTGCTGGTCCGGCACAATGACCGCATGCAGGCGATGTACCTCGCCGAGCTGGACAGCCTCCGCAGCGGCGACACCACGCAGCGGTCCGCCTGAGGCGCCGTCGCGTGGCCGGCCGCTGATCAGTCCTTGGCGTCGCGGACGTCTTGTCCCCGCTCGGCGAACGCCTTGAAGTCCTGCATGTGCTGTTGCGACTGCTTGCGGAACGCACCGGGCACAAGCAGCCCCACCAGTCGCATCAGCAGGCTGTTGAACCGGAACTCGTTCTCGCTCTGCCAGAGCGTCGTCTGCGGACCGGCTTCGGTCAGCCGCTCGCGCGCAGCGTTCCACATGCCCTCGCCGACGATCTCGCGCTCGAAGAAAACGACGCCGCCGCTCGGGATCGCCCGCAGGTCCACCGGTTCCCGGCGGGTGATGGTCTCGGTGCACTCCATCTCCTGCTTGCCCATCTGCATCACGACTCGCGACGTGGTGCCGACCTGCCCGTGTGTGCCGCTGATCGGCTCGTGCAGCACCAAGCCTCGCAGCCACTTCGGCATCTGTTCCGGATCTGCCAGCAGCTGGGCGACCCTGTCCCGCGGCACAGCGATCTCGATCGAGACGGTGTACTTCATGGCGGCGCGCTCCAGGATCCCGAGTTGACGAGCGCAGGTTAGCAGCGCCGGCGCACATCGATCTCGGCAAATCAACAACTGGCTCACCAACCGTGGGCCGGCCGCGGAATGCGAGCCGGGCAGGCGGTGCGCATGACAGCGGCAAACGGTGCGCCCGGTAGGTACGGTCGCCGTATGGAGACTGCCCGGCCCTCGCAGTTGCCCAGTTGGCTTCTGATCACGATCACGTGCCTGCTCAGCCCCTGCGCGCTGCCGGCAGCTCTGTTCTTCGTGTTGTCCGGCGTTTCAGGTGACTCGGGGCCCAGCGCGTTTGTTGTCCTCGGGCTCGGCGTGCCCGCGCTCGTTGCGTTTCCCGCCGCGGTGTGGCTGTGGTCTCGGGCTCGACGAGTGCGAAGTGCCGGGCGGGCTTGGCTGCTCGCCTTACTCGGCCTCCTGCTGGTCGTCGGTGCCTCAACTCCTCCGGTAACGATTCTCGGCGGGGCGTTCGTCGAGGAATGGCAGGAAACCCAGCCCGGTGGGCGCGGCTACCAGCCGATTCAGGAGCGTTGACCGGCACGCCATCCGTCAGGAACCCGAGGGCGGCGATCAAGAGGCCGATGGTCACAGCGAAGGCTCCGAAGGTTCGCGCCGCTTCACCTCGGTGGGGGGTGAGCCCGTTGCGTGCCCTGACCACGACCACCTGCCGTGACGGCGCGACGTCGGCTGACGCGCACGAACGGTGGCAGATGAGGCCGACGCGCTGAAGCCGTGGGCGGGTGGTTGACCGGGCGGCATCCTCCGCGCTGCGTGGTTCGCCGCGGCAACCTAGGATCTTCGGGTGCTTGGACGTCTCTTTCGCCGCGATCGGCCCGCGCCGATGCCCCTCGACCGTGATCTCGCTCAGGATGACCTGGAACTTCGGGGTGCCCGTGACCGCGCGCTAGCCGGTGACTGGTCAGCGGTGCGGAGCCTGCTCGCCGCCCCGCCGAGCTGGGAGGTGCAGGTCCGGAGGGTTGTCGTCCTCGGTGATGCGGCGTCCGGCGACGGCGCCTGGCTGCGGAACTGGCTGACCGAGTTCCCCGAAGACGCTGCCGCCTGGGCGATCGAAGCGGAGCGCCTGAGTGCGGCCGCCGGGAAGGCTCGTGGTTCGAGGTCCGCCGATCGCACCAGCGAGGATCAGTTTCAGGGATTCGCCGGCTATTCGGCATCAGCGGCGCAGGCTGCGCGCCGTGCCATCGAACTGGCTCCGGACGCCCCTGGGCCGTGGAACACCCTGCTGGGCACCATGCTTTCCGGATTTCCGGGGGTGCAGGCGGAGTTCGCCACCGCGTACGCCGAAGGGCTGCGCAGAGACCCGCACAACTTCGACCTGCACCTGAGCGCGACGACCTTCTACTGCGAGAAGTGGCACGGTACGCACGAGCAGATGTTCACCGTAGCGCGCACCGCCGCCGCGAACGCGCCTGCCGGGTCCACTGCCGCGATGCTGCCGGTTTTCGCGCACTTCCAGTTTCTGCTGCGCGAACATATCTGGGGCAGCGAGAGCGTCGAGGACTTCAACCGCCGGTTCGTCCTCTGCCAGGAGTACATGAAGACGCCCACTGTGCTGCGTGAGGTGGACGACTGCGTCGCGAAGTGGCGTGCCGGCGGTGCGCAGAAGCTGGGGCGCACGATGACCTGCCGGCACTGGCAGGCGCTGGCCTACTACCTGTCCGACCGCGACCGTCTGGCCCGGCCGGTGCACGACGAGATCGGCCCGTACCTCGGTTCCACCCCCGCGTGGGCCCACTTCGGCGGCGAGGAACGCACGTTCCAGATCGCCCGCCTGTGCGCACAACGCGCCAAATAGGCCGGCTGGTGCTGTTCGGGCGCCGCAACGGTGATCCAGCTGGGCAATCTTGGGTGATAGGCACCCCCGGAGGTGGTCAATCGCCCAAGATCTGCCGGGCGATCGGAAGCCCCGGCCGCGCTAGGGCTGGCTCTTCTCCTCGCGCTCGATACGCAGATCCCGCTCCAACTCCGTGATCAACTCGCGCAGATCGTCCAAACGCTGACTGATCATGATGCGGTCGATCTCGTCGGGGATGCCGTCGCCGTCCTCGTCGGTGGCGAGGTGTTCGGTCATCTCCAGGCGGCGGGCCTCCTCCATGGAGTTGACGATGACCGCGATCAGGATGTTGAGCAGCAGGTTCACCGTGATCAGGACGTAGCTGACGTAGTAGACGAGGGTCCACCGTGAGAGCTCCAGGCCCTGGGTGATCAGGTCGGGCAGGGTTTCCAGGGAGAGCAGCACGAACAGGGTGAGCACGGCCCGGCCGATGTTGCCGTACTCCTCGGGCTGGGACGATCCGAAGATCAGCCAGCCTGCCATCCCGTACACATAAAGCGTCACCAGCGCCAGGGCGAGAAAGCCGCCGACGCCCGGCAGGCTGCGCAGCAGCGCCGTGACGATGGTCCGCAGACCGGGAGAGAAACGCACCAGCCGCAGCACCCGGGCGATCCGGATGACCCGCAGGGCGGGTGAGTCACCGTGCAGGCCGGGGAAGAACGCCAGCGCGATCACGATGAAGTCGAAGACGTTCCAGCCGTGTTTGAAGAAGTCCTGCGGCCGGTTCCCGTAGGCGAGTATCCGCATGACGATCTCGATGACGAAGACCGCGCGGAAGAAGTACTCCATGGCGTGCAGCACCGGCGCGGCCGCACCCAGATGCTCGTAGGTCTCGAGGCCGAGGACTATCGCGTTCGCCCCGATCAGGGTCACGATGATCACTTCGAAGGCGCGGGCCTCGGTGATCCGGGCACACGTCGTGGCTACGCGAGATCGGTTCACGGCTGTCAGCCTAGGGTGCGTCTCCGGGCGATCTCGTCGGCGGTTTGCGCCGGGGTCTGCCCGTCGGTGTCGATGCGGAGGTCGCGGAGGTCGCCGAGGGCGCCGCGGGCGCCGAGGGCGGCGCGGTCCAGGGCCGCGGCCTCGGACACCGCTTTCGCGGCGATGGCTTCGAGGTGGGGGAGCGGCTGGTTGCGCAGCGCGTCGCCCGGTTCGGCCCAGGGGCCGCCTTCGCGGCGGAGCATGATGCGCCGGGTGAGCTCGCCGGCGGAGGCTTGCAGGCGGCACACCGTCAAAGACGAGAAGGGCAGGGCTTTCGCGTACGCCTCCCAGCTGTTGATGTTGACCGCCCGCCCGACGATGGTGAGGTGTTCGGCTCCGGCGTCGCGGAAATTGCGCCACAGAGCGGCCAGGATGCCGGCTTTGATCTTGTCGTCCGCCCGGTGGAAGAAGCCCAGCTGGCCGAGGTCGACGTAGGCACCGAGGACGTGCCTGAGGTAGAAGTCGAAGCCGGCCGTGGACTTGCCGACACCGGTCGGGCCGCACACCCAGAGGATCGGCCCGTCGGCCGGGGTACGCCGCTCGGTCTCCTGAGCCGGGCCGGTGCGGTCCATCCATCCCGCAGTGCGGTTCCGCACTTCGGCGACGACCTCGTCAACTGTCAGGCCGGTGGTGTCGACGCTCGGGCCGGCCTGGTCCGCCGGTGCGGTCATCGCGGCGGCGATGAAGGCGGGGTCGGCGCGGCGGGCCACCAGCCTGCGGTGCAGGACCTCCGGATCCGCGCGCAACCCGCACCTGGTCAGCGCGATGTTCGGGAGCGCGGGGGAGTCCCGGCCGGGGTCGGCGCACCCGGAGACGATGACGGCACGGGCACCGGCCGTGCGGAAGCCGGCCACCACGGCGGCGAGGTTGTTCTCGGCGAGCCGGAAACGGCCCGGATCGTTCGCCGGCTCGGGGTAACACATGTTGATCTGGTCGATGTCGACGTAGCCCACCTCGAGGCCCTCGCGGGTGAGCTCTCGGTACAGCGCCCAGGCCACGGTGGTCTTGCCGGCTCCGGGAGCGCCGGACAGCCACAACACCGGCGTCACAGTCATGGGCGGATTGTCCGGGCCGGTGGTGGAGGTGTCGACCGAGTTCCGTTCAGTACGCTCGGCCGGTGAGAGAGCGCAAGATCGACACGCTGGTGGTGCGATGGTACGAGCGCCAGGAAAAGTCGCCCGGCATCGTGCCCCGGTGGCTCGCCGCCGCGGGAGAGCACCTGCCCGAGGCGATGCCGCGACGTTTCGGTGCGACCGAGCCCCTGCGCGGGCGGCTCGACAGGGACGGCGAGGCCGGGTTCCGGGAGCAGCACGCCGCCGCCGACCAGCTGTTCTTCCTGGCCGGGACGCCGCCGGTGCACCACGGGGCGCTGGCCACGACGCGCTCACGCATCTACGGGCCGACAGCTGTGCACTCCCTGCACGCCGAGCTCGAGCCCGATGACGAGCGGGTGCGCCGGTTCGCCCTCGCGCTGACCCACCCGGCCATGGCGTACGTCTCCGCCTCGGTGGCCGGCGGCGAGGTCCTCGACGGCGGCACCCTGTACGGCCCGGCCGAGCGCCCCGCGGAGCCGTACCTCGCCCCGCTCGGTGACTGGCTCGGCCTGCCACCGCAGCCGCCGGTGTGGTGCTGGTTCGGTCCGGCGTACGCCCGGCTCGTGCAGCGCCGGATCAGCGGCACCCCGGTGGCGGGCGGGCTGCTCTACACCGGGGGGCCGTGGGTGGACGAGCGCCTGCACGCCCGGCTGCCGGAGGTTGATCCGGCACGCAAGGCGGCGCCCCGGATGCCCCGTGGCCTGCGGCGCTCCACCCTCCAGCTACTCATGGCCAGGTCGGGAAGCGCTTTCTCGAACGGAGGCTCCACCGGGGGCCGATGATCGAAGCCGTGGCGGCTCCCAGGTTCCGGAACCTAGCCGCAGGTGGAGCGCGTAACCGGCCCTGACCTGCGCAGATGCGGGACCGGTGCCGGAACCGGTTCCGGGGAGGCATTGACACTGCTCGACCGCGGTACCACAGTGTCGGCAAGAGAGCGCTTTCACAGGATGTTCCCCACCTGGAAACGGCTTCGACACATCCGAGGAGTCCCGTCCCATGATTTCTCCTGTTCGAAAACGGCCACACCTAGCCCGTACCCGAAAGATCGCCCTGGCCGCGGGCGTCGCCGGCCTGATGGCCGGTTTCCTCGCGGTGACCACCGGCCCGGCCGCGGCTGCCGAAACCCTGGTCTCGCAGGGCAAAGCGGCCACCGCGTCGTCGAGCGAGATCGCCGGCGCCTACCTCGCCGCCGAGGCAGTCGACGGCAACACCGGCACACGGTGGGCCAGTGCGTTCGGCGCGTCCCAGTGGTTCCAGGTCGACCTCGGTGCCCCGACCGCTGTCAACCGGATCGCGATCAACTGGGAGGCCGCCTACGCCAAGGCGTTCACCGTTCAGTTCTCGTCCGACGGCAGCAACTACAGCCAGGCGTACGCCACCACGACCGGCGGTGGCGGGCAGCAGAGCCTCGCCGTCTCGGGCACCGCGCGCTACGTGCGGATCAACCTGACGCAGCGCGCGCTGGAGGCCTACGGATACTCGTTCTGGGAGTTCCAGGTCTACTCCGGCAGCACGACGCCGACCACGCCGACCACACCGCCGACGTCGCAGCCGCCCGGTACCGCCCGGCTGCTGTCCTACAACAAGCCGGCGCAGGCCTCGACCTGGCAGAACGACGTCAACTGCAACCCGTGCAGCCCGGACAAGGCGTTCGACAACGACCCGGCCAGCCGGTGGGCGACCAGCTCGACGAACGGCTGGGTGGACCCGGGCTGGATCTCGGTCGACCTGGGCGCCACCGCCCAGATCAGCCAGGTCGTGCTGCAGTGGGACCCGGCCTACGCCCGGGCATACCAGATCCAGGTGTCCGGCGACGGCACCAACTGGAGCAGCATCTACTCGACCACGACCGGTGACGGCCTGAAGGACGTCATCAACGCCACCGGGACCGGTCGCTACGTGCGGATGTACGGCACCGCCCGCAGCAGCGCCTACGGATACTCACTGTGGGAGTTCAGCGTCTACGGCACCGGCGGCAACCCCGGCACCCCGCCCGCCAAGCCCGCCGACCCGAGTTTCCCGGCAACCCGCCTGGTCTTCTCGGACGAGTTCAACGGTGGCGCCGGCACCAAGCCGGACGGCTCGAAGTGGACCATGGACCCGGGCGTGCCGCAGAACGGCGAGGTGCAGTACTACACGCCGAACAGCGAGAACGCCTCCATGAACGGTTCCGGTCAGCTGGTCATCGAGGCGCGGCGGCAGGACTACCAGGGCCGGCAGTACACCTCGCACCGGATGAACACCAGCAACAAGTTCAGCGTCCAGTACGGCCGGATCGAGGCACGGGTCAAGGTGCCGAAGGGCAACGGGCTCTGGCCGGCCTTCTGGCTGATGGGCGACGACTTCCTCACCGGGCGCCCCTGGCCCTACAACGGCGAGATCGACATCATGGAGGTCCTCGGGCGTAACACCAGCGAGGCTTACTCGACGCTGCACGCGCCGGCCTACAACGCCGGCGGAGGGTACGGCCAGAAGTACGCCACCGCCGACCTGTCCCAGGACTTCCACGTGTGGGCCGCCGAATGGGACAGCAAGGGCATCCGCTTCTTCCTGGACGGCCGCCTGGTCTTCGACGCCAACAAGGAGACCGTGGAGAACACCCGCGGCCCGTGGATCTTCGACCACAAGTTCTACCTGATCCTCAACCTGGCCGTCGGTGGGGACTTCCCCGGCCCGATCGACGCCACCACCCCGTTCCCGAGCCAGATGCTGGTGGATTACGTCCGCGTCTACCAGTGACTATCCTTCTGCGGTGAGCAAGTCTGTTGCCGTCCAGTGCGGTGATCGATGGTTCTGGGCCTACGACGTCAGCTTGGCGATCCTCCTTCTGGAGGCCGCCGGCGTCGCGGGCCCAGAGCCGCGCGCGATGGAGACCTTCGCCGGGCCGATCGCGCTGGGTGCCAACTCGCTCCTCGATCTGACCGGCAACGGGTACGCCCTGGGGCTGATCGAAGAGGCCGGACGGCGGCTGCGGGCCCGCGGCGTGTTCAGCCGGGCCGAGGCCAACGAGCGGTACGTGTTCGAGGGCGAGCCGTACGAACTGCGGCACGAACAGCACATCGACGGGGCGGTGCTCGCCGACCTCGCCGAGGCGATCGGGCAGTTGGTGCGCGACGAGCTACCGCCGCCGCCGGACGCCGATCGTCACTGGTTCTTCGGCGTCGAGGGCGGTCCGCGTACCCTCTGATCGGTTCTTTTGTTCGTAGCATTGTCCGCATGCTGATCCGGGACGCTACACCTGAGGACTGGCCGCGGATCTGGCCCTTCTGGCAGCTGATCGTCAGTGCCGGAGACACCTATGCCTGGGATCCGGGCACCGGTGAGCAGGCCGCGCGGGGGCTGTGGATGGGGCCCGCGGCGCGGGTGTTCGTGGTCGAGGATGGGCCGGACGTGGTGGCCTCGGCCTATGTGAAGCCCAACTACGGTGGTCCGGCGGCCTCGGTCGCCAACGCGGGATTCATGGTCGATCCCGGTCATGCGGGGCGGGGGATCGGGCGACGCCTGGCCGAGCACGTGCTCCGGGAGGCGGCGGGTGACGGATACCGCGCGATGGTCTTCAACGCTGTTGTCGCCACGAATCCGGCCTTGAAACTTTGGTTGTCGCTCGGGTTCGATGTCGTGGGCACGATTCCCGACGCGTTCGAGCATCCCGTGCACGGGCCGGTCGGGCTGCACGTCATGCATCGCAAGCTGGGGGGCGCTGAATGAGCCGGTTCGAGGTGGTGGCCGGTGCCGGGTCGCTGCGGTCGCGGGAGGCGGGTGTGACGCGGTTCCCGCATCGGTGGACGGAGGAGGGCGTCACGGTCGAGGCGGAGTTCACCGGGGCGCATCTGCTGCATCTGTCGGTGGCGGGGTGCGTGCTCAACGACGTCTACCGTGAGGCGCAAGATCTTGGGATCAAGATCGATGGGGTACGGGTGTCGGCCGGCGGCGGCTTCGATTCCCGGACGTGGGCGTCGGACGGTGTCACCTATGAGGTGGAGGTGAGCTCGCCGGCACCGGGGCCGGACGTGGCGGCACTGCTGCGGCGGGTGGACGAGGTCGCCGAGATTCCCCGCGCGATCCGGGCCGGCGCCTCCGTGGACCGGTCCGGGAATGGGGTGGACGGATAGTCAGATCATCTTTATATTGTCTAGCATGGCCGCATCGATGCGCGAACCGACGTTCTGGATCCTGACTGCCCTGGCGCCCGAGCCGCGGCACGGATATGGGGTGATCCAGGAGGTCGTCCGCCTCTCCGACGGGCGGATCCGCCTGCAGGCCGGCACGCTCTACGCGGCCCTCGACCGCCTCTCCGCCCTCGGCCAGGTCGAGCCCGACCGCGAGGAGATCGTCGACGGGCGCCCTCGCCGCTACTACCGGCTGACCACCGACGGCGCCTTCGCGCTGAAGGAGGAGACCGACCGGCTGCGCGCCAGCGTCGAGGCCGCGACCTCGCAGCTGGCGGCCCGCCGCCGGTTCGGCCTGGGTCCGGTGTCGTCGTGAGCGATCCGCTGGCCCGGCGCTATGCACGCTGGCTGCGTTTCTACCCACCGGGTGCCCGCCGCGCCGAGATGCTGGGCACGCTGCTGGAGTGCTCGCCGCCGGGCCGCACAAGACCCACCCTCAAGGAAAAGATCAACCTCTCCGCGTACGGGCTACGCGCTCGCCTCGGCCGCCCGGCCAGCACATCCATCGTGGTCCTGGCAACGTTCGTGGCGCTCGCCGCCGGGCTGTTCGGAGCCGCCGGCGCCGCCCGGGCCGGCTGGGAAATGGCACCGGCGCTCCCGTCCGGTGCCGAGTCGGAGGCGCTCGGATCAACCGTCTTCCCCGGTCTGCACGTCTGGGGCGGCGGTGACGCCGAGACCTTCGTGCCCTCGGGCGACCTCGAGAGCACTGTCTACGGTTTCGCCGACTATTGGGTGAAGAACACGCCGGAGACCCGTAACGTGCGCTCCTACGCCACTGCCGCCCGGGACCGGCTGGCCGCTGCCGGGTGGGACATTCGCACCGAGATCGAGCTCGACGTGGACCTGGCCGGTGATCCACCCACCTCGTCCGCCCATTTCGTGGCGACCCGCGACGGGCTGGTGCTCTCCTACGACGGCGTCTACTGGCAGAACCGCGCCTGGTACGACGCGGACGGCGGCACCGGCTTCGAACTGTCGCGCTCGGCCACCGGCTGGATGACCGGGCTGACCGTCGCCGGCGGCCTGCTCGCCGCCCTGACCGGCTGGCTCCTGACCGGCTGGGCCAGCCGCCGCACCGAGGACCATCCGTTCCGCGCGATCCCCGCCGCCGCCCTGGCTTGGACGTCGGTGGTGGTGTCCCTGCTGCTCGCCCTGCTCGGCGGCCTCTGGTCGTGGCAACCCGACCGTCCCGGCGACGAGCCCATCTGGCACGCGCTGCGAATCCTCAGCGGCGAGTCGGGCCTGTGGGTGCTGGCCCTCGGGCTCGGCGGTCTGGCGATAGCCGCCTGGCCGACGGGCCTGCGAGCCCTGATCCCCGCCGCCCTCGCCCTGATCGTGGCCGGTGCGGCAGCCGGTTGGCCGGCCACCTCCGCGATCGCCACCTGCACACCGTCGGGCCCGCCCGCCAACCCGCCGCCCGCCGAGGTGGCGCACAGCCGGATCGCCCGCGTCTTCGTGGCACAGAACGCCACCGACGAGCAGCGCAACCTGGCCGAGGCAGCGATCGGCCGGGTGTGGGGCACCCGTTCCTACTCCTTCCACTACGACCCGACCGACCCGGAATACCGCTACGCCTACTGCGAAGGCGCTCGCCTCTCCGGCCAGTCCGGGATGACCATGCCGTACTTCTGGGAGATCGACATGTCGAGCCCCGGCGTCTTCCCCGCCCTTGCCGCCGAGGTCGGACACGCACCCGGCATCGTCGCCGTCCGCCACGCCCTGCCCTACCGATAACGAACCGTCCTTGCGCGCTGGTTTGCTCGTGCGCTGGTTTGCGCGTGCGCCGGTCCCGCGCGTGCGCTGGTTTGCGTGCGCGCTGGTTTGCGTGCGCGCCGGTTTGCGCGTGCGCCGGTCCCGCGCGTGCGCCGGTCCGCTCGCGCGCGGGCCGACCTCGGACCCAACCTGCCCGTGTGAACCTCTCGCTTGCCCAGCACCTCTCGCCGCCTGCCCTGCACTCGCTGGCGTATCGCCCGGCCCGGGAAGGTGCTCAATCTGGTGCGCTCGACGGGGCCGAGCGGTGCGGGCGCCGGGCGCCGGGCGGTGCGGCGCGGCGGTGCGGCGCGGCGGCGGGCGGCTCGGCAGTGCGGCGCCGGCCCGCCCGGCCCGGCGCGGCGGCGGGCGGCGCGGCGGTGCGGGCGGCGGGCTGTGGGCGCCGGGCGGCGCGGTGCGTTGCGGGCGGCGCGGCGGCGCGGTGCGTTGCGGGCGGCGCGGCGGTGCGGTGCGTTGCGTTGCGGGCGGCGCGGCGGCGCGGTGCGGGCGGCGCGGTGCGGTGCGGGCGGCGCGGCGGCGCGGTGCGGTGCGGTGCGGGCGGCGCGGCGGCGGGCGGCGCGGCGGTGCGGTGCGGTGCGGCGGGCGGTGCGGCGGTATGCGCGCGCGGCGGCGGGCGGGCGGTGTGGGTGGGGCTTGGAGAATGAATTCATGAAGTTTCTTGACAGTTGTTACGACATCGACAACGCTGACTGTGAGAGCGCTCTCTTCCCCATCACTCCGGTCAGCACGTGCCGACGCGGTTCGCTGTGTCGTGCGTGCGGAGAAGGACGCTCATGCCACGCCCGTTCCTTCGTGCGGTACTCACCGGTGCGGTAGTACTCGCCGCCATCGGTGCCTCTCCGTCGACGAGCTTTGCCCGTACCCCCGCAGTGCCTCCGGCCGACCAGGCCGGCGCGGCGGCACCTGCCCTGAGCCCCGGCATGGTCGCCGCCCTCAAGCGTGACCTGCGGCTGGAAGACGCCGAGATCGCCGACCGGCTCACCACCGAGGCCGCGGCGCCCGTTGTCGAGAAGCGGCTGCGGCAGCGACTCGGCAGCGGGTTCGGTGGTGCCTGGATCCCGTCCGGCGCCTCCCGCCTGACCGTCGCGGTCACCGATGCCGCCGACGCGGCGACCGTGCGCGAGGAGGGCGCGGTGCCGAAGATCGTGAAGCGGTCGGAGAGCTCGCTCGCCGCGGCACGCGCCAAACTGGACCGTAACAGCGCGCGGGCGGCCAAGAGTATCCGCAGCTGGCGGGTCGACCCGGCGAGCAACAGCGTCGTGATCGTCACGGCGCCGGGTGCCGAGGCGGCGGCCAAGAAGTTCGCCGAGAGCAGCGGGGCCGGGGCGGTGACCGTCGAGACGGCTGCCGAGGCGCCGCGGCCGATGTACGACACCCGGGGCGGCGACCAGTTCGTGATCAACGGCAACACGCTGTGCTCGGTCGGGTTCGCGGTCGCCGGCGGATTCGTGACCGCCGGTCACTGCGGTGGCACCGGCAGCCCGACGCTGGGCTTCAACAACCAGGCACAGGGTACGTTCGCCGGCTCCTCGTTCCCCGGAAACGACTACGCCTGGGTGCGCACCAACGGCAACTGGGTCTCGCAGCCGTGGGTGAACAACTACTCCGGCGGCAACGTGCTCGTCGCCGGCTCGCAGGAGGCCGCGATCGGCAGCTCGATCTGCCGGTCCGGGCGTACGACGGGGTGGCGCTGCGGCACCCTGCTCGGCAAGAACGAGACGATCAACTACGCGCAGGGTTCGGTGTCCGGGCTGAGCCGCAGCAACGCGTGCGCCCAGCCGGGTGACTCGGGCGGCTCCTGGATCTCCGGGAACCAGGCGCAGGGTGTCACTTCGGGAGGATCGGGCAACTGTACGACCGGCGGCACCATGTGGTTCCAGCCGGTCAACGAGATCCTCTCGGTGTACGGGCTCTCGCTCACCACGACCGGCGGCGGCAGTGGTGGCGGTGCGGCGATGATCAGCAACTGGAACAACAAGTGCCTGGACGTGCCGAACGGCAACTTCTCCGACGGTGTCCTGGTGCAGATGTGGACGTGCAACAACTCCGCGGCGCAGAAGTGGGAGGCGGTCGGCGGCGCCCTGCGTACCGGCAACAACAAATGCCTCGACGTGCCGTGGGGGTCCACCGCGAGCGGCGTGATCCTGCAGATCGTCACGTGCAGCGGCAACCCGGCACAGCAGTGGGTGCTCAGCGCGGCCGGTGACCTGGTGAACCCGCAGGCCAACAAGTGCGTGGACATCAAGGAGTGGAACGGCAACGACGGCGCCCAGCTCCAGCTGTGGGACTGCGCGGGAACGCTCAACCAGAAGTGGCGCCGCGGGTAGGCGTCACACGAGGAGGCGCCGCCGGTCGCGAGGGCGAGCGGCGGCGCCTCGGAGCAGGTGTCGCACAGAGGCGCAATCAGCGACGCACCACATGCTGGGAACTGGCCGCGGGGTGCCGTGACAAGAGCCGGACATCGCCGGGTGCGGAGTCCGCCTCGTCCGCGGGCTGCCGCTCGCTGGTGAAGGCCTCGGCCAGCTTGTCGCCGTGGATCTTCTTGGGTTCCGCGGTTTCGTGTCGTTCTGCCATCAGTTCATCGTCGTCCAGGTGCCGGCGATGCGGCGGTGAATCGGTGAAGCTAGCTGTCCGCGCGCATCTGCAAGGCCGTGAGCAAGGCGGCAGGTGTTTCGGGGTGGTCGAGCGTGACCGCGAAACTGCGGCCGTCGCGCTGGTGGACGACCAGGCCCGGTCCGCTGCGCAGCACCAGCGCGGAACGGCCCGAGACGGTGATCCGGTAGCCCCAGCCGCCCCACTCGACCGGGTTGATCTGTTCGGCGCCGGCGCTGGCGATTTCGGCCAGGGGGATGTGCTTGATCGTGACGCCGAGCAGTCCGGCGACCACCCGCAGGCCGCGCCGGTCGACGGTCACCCGGATCCGGCCGAAGGTCAGGGCGGCGAGAGCCGGCACGATCAGAATCAGCCACATGCTCGGGTCGATGGTCAGCGCCAGGACGGCGGCCACAGCCGCGGTGACGGCCATCGCGATGGTGATCACGGGAGCGCGCAGGGTGGTGCTGTAGGCGGCGCGCTCGGTGGGACCCAGATCGAGAGGGTCGACGGCGGCAGTGACCGGCGGAATCGTGTGGGGCAACCTGCCTGCCGTGGCCCAGATGACGGCTCCCCAGGCCATGCCGAGCACGAAGTACAGAAAGTGCCAGCCGAGGCGGGCATCGATGGGGTCGGCCAGGGTGGTCGTCGCGGTGGAGACCCAGATCCCGGCGGTCGCGCCGGTGACCGCACCGGACGCGACAACGAGGAAATGGGCGGGCGCCGGCTTGGCCAGGATCACCGCGCCGGTGGCCAGGCCGGCCGCCGCGATCCCGATGATCAGCATCGTGACCCAGAACCCGGTGGTGTTGCTGAACTGGTCCGCCGCGCCGGTGCCGTTCCAGTGGGTGGCGATCCGGTCCGGCAGCTGCCCGGACCACGTCGGCCAGGTGCCCGCCGTGATCGCCACCGGCACCCACACCAGCCCGGCCGCTACGTGCAGTCTTCTCATGGCTGCGCCTCCTTGATCATCGCGAGCATCTCCGTCTCTGCCAGGCCTTGCCGCCGCGCCTCCCGCACGAACTGGCGGGCCAGCTCGGCAAGCTGCAACCGGGTGGCGTCGGCGTCACCCCGCACCACCGCGCCGCGACCTCGGCGGAGCTCGATCAGCTCCTCGTCACGCAGCCGGCCGTAGGCCCGCAGCACGGTGTGCAGGTTGACATCGAGCACCTCGGCCAGCTCCCGGGCGGACGGAAGCCGCTCACCCGGTGCCAGGTCCCCGCGCATCACGCCGCCACGCACCTGCGCGGCGATCTGATCGGCAAGCGGCTCGGCCGCCGCCACGTCCACCCGGAACAACATGTTTGCATTCTACTATAACAACTAGATGCGTAGGAGGCGGCCCTCGGCGGCGTCGGTTCCGCGCGGTGACCTCGTCAGGCGAGCCCGTCGTGATCTCTGGCCGAGGCGCCCAGTGCCCTGGTGATCTCCGCGAGCGAGGTGAGCTGCTCCGGGCTGAGTGCGTCGACGAACAGTTCCCGTACGGCCGTGAGGTGCGGAACCGTCGCGCCGTGGAACGCCTCGGCCCCCGGCGAAGCCAGCTCGACCTCGGTGTCGCGGCTGATCAGGCCGCGCCGTTCCATCCGGCCCAGGTGGTGTGACAGCCGGCTGCGTTCCCAGCCGATGGTGGCGGCCAACTCGGAGGAGCGCAGCCGGTTCCGTGGCGCCTCGGACAGGGCGAGCAGCACGGCGTAGTCGCCGGGGGAGAGGCCGGAGTCGGCGAGCAGGCGCGCGGCGAGCCGGTTGCGCAGGGCCTCCGTGGTCTCGATGAACTCCCGCCAGATCCCCAGTTGATCTCGCGTCGGAAGCTTGGGCATAACCGGGCCCCTCTCGCAGTTGACATGTCAACAGTAGCCGCGACGGAGGGAACGACAATGATTTTGGGCCTCGACACCTTCGGTGACGTACCGGTGGACGACACCGGTGCGCCCGTCTCGCACGCCGCCGCGATCCGGCAGGTCGTCGACGAGGCCGTGCTCGCCGACGAGCTGGGCGTCGACGCGATCGCACTGGGCGAGCACCACCGCCCCGAGTACTCGATCTCCACCCCGGAGACGGTCCTCGCCGGCATCGCCACCCGTACGTCCCACATCAAACTGGCCTCCGGCGTCACCGTGCTCAGCTCCGACGACCCGGTACGGGTGTTCCAGCGCTTCGCCACGGTCGACGCCCTCTCCAACGGCCGCGCGGAGGTGATCCTCGGCCGGGGGTCGTTCACCGAGTCGTTTCCGCTGTTCGGGTACGACCTGGCCGACTACGACGTGCTGTTCGAGGAGAAGCTCGACCTGTTCGTGAAGCTCCTGGACGAGAAGCCGGTCACCTGGTCCGGCACCACGCGCGCCGCCCTGGAGGACGCCGACGTCTTCCCCAAGACCGAGGGGCGCCTGACGACCTGGGTCGGCGTCGGCGGGTCACCGCAGTCGGTGGTCCGCACCGCACGCCACGGGTTGCCGCTGATGCTGGCGATCATCGGCGGGCAGCCGGAACGGTTCGCGCCCTACATCGACCTCTACCGCCGGGCCGCCGAGCAGCTGGGCACCGTCGCCCACCCGGTCGGCATGCACTCGCCCGGCTTCGTGGCCGACACCGACGCGGAGGCCAAGGAGCTGTTCTACCCGGCGTACAAGGTCATCCGCGACCGGATCGGCGCCCTCCGCGGCTGGCCGCCGCTGCGCCGCGCCGAGTTCGACGCCGAGGCCGAGCACGGCTCTCTCTACATCGGATCCCCGGAGACCGTCGCCCGCAAGATCGCCGGTGCGGCCGGGAAGCTCGACGTGGGCCGGTTCGACCTGATCTACACCGCCGGGCCGCAGAACGCGAGCGCCCGGATGCGCGCCGTCGAGCTCTTCGGCGCCAAGGTGATCCCCATGGTCCGCGACATGATCTCGGAGGCCTGACCGATGCAGACCATCGGCATCCTCGGTGCCGGCAAGCTCGGCACCGTCGTCGCCCGGCTGGCCGTCGCGGCCGGTTACCGCGTCCTGGTGGCCGGGTCCGGTGACCCGGCCCGGATCTCCCTGATCGTCGAGGTGGTGACGCCGGGCGCCACCGCGGTGACCGCGGCCGAGGCCGCCGCGAAGTCCGACATCGTCATCCTGGCGTTGCCGCTCGGCAAGTACCGCACCCTGCCGGTGGCCGAGTTGCGCGGAAAGCTGGTGCTGGACGCGATGAACTACTGGTGGGAGGTCGACGGCATCCGCGACGACCTGCGGTCGTCGAGTGCGCAGGTCCAGGCGTTCCTCCCGGAGTCGCGGGTGGTCAAGGCCCTCAACCACATGGGCTATCACGATCTTGACGCCGGGCCGCGTCCCGCCGGCGCGCCGGACCGCAAGGCGATAGCGATCGCGGGCGACGATCCGGTCGCGGTGCGGGAGGCCGCCGCGGTGGTCGACACGCTGGGCTTCGATCCGGTCGCGGTGGGCGGTCTCGCCGACGGCGTGCGGCTGGAGCCTGGCACACCGATCTTCGGGGCCGTTCTTTCTCAAGAGCAGATGCAGGGGTACGCCCAGAGCTCACCCCCTCGTATCGTGCCCTCATGAGCACACGTGACCTACCCGCGCAGATCGGTGACCTGCCATCCATCGGCCGGCCCGCCACCGGGGCGCTGATGTCGGCCGGCATCACGACGCTGGCGCAGGTGGCCGCTCACCGCCGCGCCGATCTGCTCGCCATGCACGGAGTCGGGCCGAAAGCGATCAGAATCCTGGACGCGGCGCTCGAGGAGCGGGGTCTTGGCTTCGCCGGCTGACGGTCTCCACGACCCTCTTCCCGTCACCCCGGGCCGGCCGGGATCCGACTTCGCGGTCGACCCCTATCCGGGTACGCGCCCGGCCGGCTCGTGGGTGATGGACCGGGCGGAGCGCTGCTGGCCCGTCGTTCCGGACGAGGGCATGCCGAGCGGCTGGGCGGTCGTCTCCTCGCCGGTCGTCTCCTCGCCGGTCGTCTCCTCGCCGGTCGGCCGGCAGCCGAAGGGCCGGCAGTCGGAGGGCCGGCAGTCGGAGGGCCGGCAGTCGGAGGGCCGGCAGCCGGAGGGCCGGCAGCCGGAGGGCCGGCAGCCGGAGGGCCGGCAGTGTCTCGACGCCTGGCTGGCGGGGCAGGGCGCCTCGCGTGTCGCCGACCGGGTCCCGTTGCTGAGCTACGGCTCGAACGCCTGTCCCGGCAAGGTCATCATGAACGGCACGCCCCTGCCGGTGGTCAACCTGGCCTGCGAGATGGCGGGACTCGCGTCGGTCTGGTGCACCGGACTCACCCGAGCCGGGCGGCTCCCGGCGACGCTTGCCGCCGTACCGGAACACAGCGAGACCGCCGTCGTCACCCTGGCCGATGCGGCCGAACTCGCCCGGCTCGACGTCGTCGAGGGCCGCACCACCGGCTGGTACGCCCTCCAGATCCTGCACACCGGCCGGGTCACCCTGGAGAACGGGGCCAGGGTGCCGCGGCCCGCGGCCTATGTCGGTGCGCGCCCGGAGCGTCATCCCGCTCTCGTCGACGGCCGTTTCGCCCTGCGTGCCGCGACTCCGGTGCTGGTTCCCGCGGGTGCCGGCGTCCCTGCACCGGTTCCCGCGGGCGCCGGCACCGGCGCGCCGGGGCGCGGCGCGCCGGTGGCCGTGCCAGGACCGCATCCGCAGCCGATCGGCGATGACGTGGAACCCGGTACCTATCCGGATCCGGGGGATTGGCGTGGGTTTACGCCGCCGGGATCGGCACCCCGAGCGCGGCCCGGCGCTCATGTTTCAGCCGCGCCCGACTCGCCCCCGATCGAGGCCCGACGCTGAGAGTTTCCGTTCCGCCGGACTCGCCCTGATCGGCGCCTGGCGCTGACTTGTCATGAAAGTGTCACCGCCTTTTCGATCAGAAGTTGCGCGGAGGGGGTAAACGTGGTGGGCGGAGATATCGCGAGAACGGGCGGTGAGTTCGGATTGGCAACCAAGGACACACGTCGGCAGTTCGATGAGATCGTCGGCCGGCTGGCCGCCGAGGACCCTGCGATCTTCACCCGGCCCGGTCGCCGCCTGCCCCGGCGAGGGGTCCTCGTGGCCCTCGCGATCGCGGGCGCGGTGCTCTGGGGCGCGCTGTCGGTGCTGATGGTGGTGTGGGGAGCCGTCGGCGTCCTCATCACCTGCTTCATCGTGGCCGTCGCGATCAGCGTGGCGATCGTGCTGAGCCGGCCCGATCGTCCTTGAGGCCGGCTGCTCGGCGGCTCCTCAGGCAGCCGGGCGGGCAGCTTCTCCAGCGGCTCGGTAACGCAGCACGATCACGCCGCTGTCCAGTGGGGTCGCGCTGGTCAGCGTGAAGCTGTGCGGGTCGAAGCCGCGTGCTGCCAGCGGGATGCCGCCGCCGGCGATCACCGGGTTCAGCTTGATGACCAGCTCGTCGATCTCCGGCAGCAGCTGACCGGCGAGGTTGCCACCGCCGGCGAGCCAGATGTCCATGCCCGGTTCCTGCTTGAGCTTCCCGGCGAAGGTCACCGGGTCCTCGGCGACGACCTGCACCGCCGGGTCGGGTGAGCCGGTCATCGTGCGGGAGAAGACGATTTGCCGCAGATGCGCGTACGGGCTGGACACGCCCTCCCGCAACGCCGGCTCGTAGGTGTTGCGTCCCATCAGGACGGTGTCGAACACGCGGTTCGGTGGGTCACCCATCCCGAGAAGTCCGCGCGCAGGCGTGGGAATGGTCTCCGGATATTCCTCGATCATGAACGTGGTCACGTCCTCGCGGACCGGAAGAAAGTCCCACGATCCGTCCGGTGCCGCGATGTAGCCGTCGATCGTGGCAGCGACGAAATAGCCGAGTTTTCGCATGAGGTCTCCCAACCACTATGACTGTCGTGGTTCACCGTACAACAGCTGTAGTGGTTCCTGCTACCGTGTTCGCATGGCACGCAACCTCGACCGGCGACGGGCGCTCACCGACGCCGGACTGCGGGTCCTCGCGGAGAGCGGCGCCCGGGGCCTCACCCACCGCGCCGTCGACACCGAGGCCGGGGTGCCGCTCGGCACCGCCTCCAACTACTTCCGGTCCCGCGATGCCCTGCTCGGTGCCCTCGGCGAGCGGATCATGGAACGGTTCGCACCCGATCCGGACGTCGTCGCCGAGCTGGCCGCTCGCGAGCCCGGACGTGAGCTGTTCGTCGACTACCTGCAGTACATCGTCGAGCGCACCACCCGGCAGCCCGACCTGACCCGCGCCCTGATCGAGCTACGCCTCGAATCCGCCCGCCGCCCCGGCCTCGCCGCGATCCTCGGCGAAACCCTGCGCCGCGGCTACCTCGACGACGTCGCCTTCCACGCCACCACCGGCCTCGCCGGCGGCGCCTTCGAGATCGCCCTCCTCCACTACGCCGTCGACGGCCTCCTCCTCGACCTCCTCACCACCTCCATCGGCGCCGACACCACCCCGGCTGCCGTCGTAACCGCCTTCGTGGACCGCCTCGTCCGCTGACTCTCCCCACCTGGCCCCGCCCGGCGGTGGTCAGGCGGGCGGGGCTGGTCGTGGGTGCTGCCTCAGCGCTCGCCAGACGGCACTGCCGGCCAGCCGGTCGTGGGTGCTGCCTCAGCGCTCGCCAGACGGCACTGCCGGCCAGCCGGTCGTGGGTGCTGCCTCAGCGCTCGCC
>NZ_JBHTDO010000055.1:35639-48199 GCF_042666575.1 Actinoplanes sp. GCM10030250
CAGACGGCACTGCCGGCCAGCCGCGGGCGGCCAGCTGGCCGTGAGAGGTGGTTCGGGCCGCGTCAGGCACCGCTGAGGACCGGCTGGGTTCCGGGGCTACTGAGGGGTGGACCAGCGCCAGTTGATCTCGGGGGCGGTGGGGGGAGGGGCGGGCAGCGTGGTGCCGGTGCGCAGGCCGTCGAGGAGGACGGCCAGGTAGCGGCGGCGGAGGGCGGCGGTGCGGACCGCATCCGGTACGCGAACCGCCGCGCACATCTCCAGCACCATCGTGATGTCGGTGGCGGCGACGTCCGGCCGCATCAGGTGCCGGGCCCGTTCGAAGAGGGCGGTGGCCGCCTCGTTCGCCCGTACGGAGTCGGCGTGCATCTGTTCGGTCGGGGTGAAGGTGCCCGCCAGGTGCACGGTCAGCGAGTGCACGTCGGCGTCCACCACGCCCCGCAGGAACCGCTCGAAGGCCGCCCAGTCGTCGGGCTCCCCGGCGGCCTGCTCGGCCTCGTTGATGAAGACGCGCAGCCCGTCGTGGCACAGCGTACGCAGGAGATCGTCCTTGCCCGCGTACCGCCGGTAGAGCGCGCTGATCCCCACCCCGGCCCGCTCGGCCACCGCCGCGATCGGTGCCCGCTTGTCCGCCAGGAACACCTCGCGCGCGGCGGCCAGGATCGCCACGTTGTTGCGCGCCGCCTGCTGCCCGCGCCCGGGCGCCGTACTCGTCATGGCCCTCACCCTAGCGGAACGGAACGAAGTATTCCGCTCCGTGCCGAACCCTGCTAGTGTTTGGAACGGAACGAACCATTCCGTTCCGGCGAATGGCCGGAGTGAACGAGGAGCTGACATGACCGAGATCCGCCCCTTCCGCATCGAGATCCCCGAGGCCGACGTCCAGGACCTGCGCGACCGGCTGGCCCGCACCCGCTGGACCCCGGAGATCCCCGGCCAGGGCTGGCAGCGCGGCGTGCCCGTCGACTACCTGCGCGAGCTCGCCGCCTACTGGGCCGGCGGGTTCGACTGGCGCGCCGCCGAGGCCCGGCTCAACGAGATGCCCCAGTTCCTCACCGAGGTCGACGGCCAGACCCTGCACTTCGCCCACGTCCGCTCCGCCAACCCGGCGGCGATCCCGCTGCTGATCACGCACGACTGGCCCGCCTCGTTCGCGCTCTACCTGCCGGTCGTCGAGGCCCTGCGCGAGGACTTCCACCTCGTGCTGATGAGCAACCCGGGCATCGGGTTCTCCGGCCCGCTCACCGCACCCGGCTGGACCACCACCAGGACCGCTGGCGCGTTCGTCGAGATCATGTCGCGGCTCGGCTACGAGCGGTTCGGTGTGCAGGGCACCGGTGGCGGCGGCGCGACGGCCGTCGAGATGGGCCGTCAGGCGCCCGAGCGGGTGATCGGCACGCACGTCAACGGGCACCTCACCTTCCCCTCCGGCGACCCGGCCGACTTCGACGGGCTCACCGAGGCCGAGCAGGACCGGCTGCGCCGGCTGCAGGAGTTCCGGGACGACAAGATGGGCTTCAACGTCATCCAGTCGACCCGGCCGCAGACGCTGGCGTTCGGCCTGCATGACTCACCCGCCGGTCAGCTGGCCTGGATCGCCGAGAAGTTCAAGGAGTGGACCGATCAATCCGCCGAGCTTCCCGAGGACGCGGTCGGCCGTGACCTGCTGCTCACCAACGTCAGCCTGTACTGGTTCACCGGGACGGCCGGCTCCTCCGCCAACCTGTACTGGGAGATGGCCCACGACCCCACGGCCTGGGCGCCGAAGCCGCAGTCCACGGTTCCGCTCGGTGTCGCCCTCGGTGTCACCGACATCACGGTGCGGCGGTTCGCCGAGCGCGAGGCCCCGGTCGCCCACTGGACCGAGCTGTCCGCGGGCGGCAACTTCCTCTCCGCCGAGCAGCCCAAACTCTTCGTCGACGACGTCCGGGCCTTCTTCCGCGGACTCTGAGGCTGCCAGGCCGCGGCCGGAAGTGGCCCAGGCTGCAGGCGCCCTGGTGGCCGGCTTCCGCCTGGTCCGACAAAGGCAAGGCCCGGCAGGCGAAAGCGGCCGGACAAAGACGGTCAAGCGACGCGGGAGACATCCGAGGCAGCGCGGGCGCCGAGCCAGGCGAGGAAAGCACTGTGCCCCGCCGGCCGGGCGATGAAGTAACCCTGAACGGCGGAACATTCATGGGTACGCAGATACTCGAACTCACTCTCGTCCTCGACACCCTCGGCCACCACCGTCAGCCCGAGTGCCCTGCCGAGCTGCAGGGCGGCATCGGTCACCGCCCGTCGATTGCGGTCGGTGACGATATGCCGTACGAAACTCTTGTCGATCTTGACTTCATGAATGGGCAGGTGAGCGAGCCGCCCGAGCGACGAGTGCCCGGTGCCGAAATCGTCCACCGAGAGCTTGACGCCCAGCTCGTGCAGGGCGTCGAGGGTCCGCCGGCTGCCCGCCGGATCCGCCATGATGCCGTTCTCGGTGATCTCCAGGGTCAGCGCCTCGGCCGGAACACCGTGCCGGTGCAGCACCTCACGCACCCGATCAGCGAGGCCCTGGTCGGCGACGATCTGCGGGCTGATGTTCACGGCCACCGAGATCAGGTGCCCGGCCCGGCGCCAGGTCGCGCAGTCGGCGAGCGCGGTGTCCAGGACGCGCCGGGTCAGCGGGTGGATCAGGCCGGACCGTTCGGCGAGCGGGATGAACTCGTCGGGCGGGACCGGGCCGTTCTCGTGCGCCCAGCGGGTCAGCGCCTCGGCGCCGAGCACCCGCCCGGTCCGCGGATCGACCTTCGGCTGGTAGACGACGGTGAGCGCGTCGCTGTCGATGGCGGCCCGCAGATCCGTGACCAGGGTCAGCCGCCGTGCCGTGTCCCGGTCGTCGCCGGGCTGGTAGACGCGCACCCCGGCCCGGGAGTCCTTCGCCGCGTACATCGCCACGTCGGCGCGGCGCAGCAGCCGGTCGGCGTCCAGACCGTGCTCGGGTGCCAGCGCGACACCGATGCTGGCCTGCGCGGTCAGGGTCAGATCACCCACCGGGACGGGCAGTTCGACGGTACGCCGCACCTCGGCGGCCAGCTCGGCGATCTCCCGCTCGCCCGCGTCCCGCAGGATCAGGGCGAACTCGTCGCCGCCGAGGCGGGCCACCGTGCCGTACCGGCCGAAGTCGTCGTGCAGGCGGCGGCCGATCTCCCGGAGCAGGTCGTCGCCGACGTCGTGGCCCAGCGCGTCGTTGACGTCCTTGAACCGGTCGAGGTCGAGCAGCAGGACGCCGACCGTGCCGCCGGGGCTCGCCCGGACCGCGTCGGTGGCCGCCTGGAGGTCGGCGGTGAACTGCCGCCGGTTGGGCAGGTCGGTGAGCGGGTCGTGGGACGCGGTGTGCCGCAGCCGCTCCACCAGGTGCACCTCGGAGAGTGCGGCGCCGGCGTGCGAGGACATCGCCTGGAGCAGGCGGACGTGGTCGGTGGTGAACTCGGCGGTGTCGGGCATGCACTCCATCACCAGCAGGACACCCGTCGACTCGCCGAGCCGCAGCGGCACCGCGATGCCCTGGTCGGTGTCGAGCAGGACCGGCGTACCGTCCTGGGCCGGGCCCCACCAGTGATCACCGGCGGTCAGCGGGACGCTCTCGAACTGGTCCATGCCGTAGAGGCGCAGGCGCATCGCGCCGTGGTCGCCGGGCACGATCAGCTCGGCGGTCTCGGCCCGGATCAGATCACGGACCTGACCCAAGACGGTACGGGCTACCGCATCCGGATCGGTCAACCCGTCCAGAGAGCTGGTGAACCGGTAGACGTCCTCGATGCGCTGCGAGACGCGGGTCTGTTCGGCGTACCGCCGGAAGACCAGGTGCGCCGCGAAGGCCAGGATGCCGAGCAGGAGTGCCGCGCTGACCCGCTCGCGTACCAGCAGGGCGGTGATCAGCGCGAGGGTGGTGGTGACCGCGACGAGCGGCAGCTGGAGCAGCTGCTTGACGTCCGCGGTGAGCAGCCGGTGCCACTCCTGGCTGTCGTCGTGCACCGCGATGACCGCGCTGATCAGCACGATCGACACCAGGTCGGCGGCGAACGTGGCGGCGTAGGCGGCCAGCCATCCGACCGGGCCGTACCGGTCGGAGCCCAGGGTGACCAGGTGGAACAGGGCGCCGGCGACGGCGGTCTGGGTGAGGTAGAGCGCGGTGTTGAAGGCGAGCTTGCTGCCGCGCTGGTGCCGGAAGATGGTCAGGCCGGCTAGGGCGCCGGCCAGGCGTACCGGGATCAGCAGGGCGGGCGGGAGCAGCAGCAGGCTGAGGACGAGCGGGATCTCACTGAGGCTGATGACGTGTGCGCCCCGGCGTACCGGGAAGACCACGGTGAACTTCTCCGCCAGCAGGAACAGCACCGCCAGAACGGTGAGCAGGACGAGGTCGGCGGACCCGGGCAGCGGCGGGCCGTACAGCACCCACAGGGCCTGTACGGCTACCACCAGGACGACCTGGGCGGCGGTCAGGGCGAACACGCGCCACCAGGCCGTGGCGGCACGATCCACGTCGGTGCCCACGGTGTCGCCTCCTTCGAACCCTCGTTCTCCCTGTCGGCGGATTCGTCCGTCTCTTGAGGGAGAAGATCGCGGGCGGTGGCAGACGCCGTGGGCCGGGCACCCGACGGTGCCCGGCCCACAGATGACCTATCGGATCAGCGGAGGAACTCAGCCCCAGCTGCGGCCCGCCCACGACCGCCCGGCCCAGGTGCCGCCCGCCCAGGAGCGGCCGGTCCAGGTGCCGCCGGCCCAGCTGCGGCCGGCCCAGGTGTCACCGGCCCACGACCGGCCCGCCCAGGACCTTCCGGTCCAGGTGGCCGGCGCCCACGTACGCGAAGCCCACGACGTCCCGGCGAAGTCCTTGCCGCTCCACACGGTGCCGTTCCATGTCCCGCTGGACCACGCCTTGCCCTGGCGCGCCAGCGGCGCCCACGTCGCCGGTGCCCAGGCCACCCCGAAGATGTCCCGCTCACCGGTCAGCACGGCCCCGCCGGAGTCGGCGACGTGCGCGCTGCCCCGGGAGAGCTCCAGCTTGCCCAGCCCGGTCGCGACCGGCCACTTCTGCACCGCGTCGCTCGGCACGCCCAGCGTGGCCGCCTCGGCGATGTCCACCTGCCCGGAACCGGCCGCGATCGGGTCCGCCCCGGCCAGCGGATCGGCCGACTGCATCAGCAGCCTCTTCACCTGGTCCGGCTTGAGGGTGGGACGCTGCTGGAGCAGCAGCGCCGCGGTGCCGGAGACCACGGCGGCGGCCTGCGAGGTGCCGCTGCCGCGGAAGTACCGCTGCTTGCCGGCCTCGTCGGTCACCCGGGCGGCCGGGTAGGTGGTGTCGATGTACGAGCCCGGCACCCGCAGCGACACCAGCGAGCGCCCGGCGGCGAGGACGTCGGCGTGCCGCAGCACGTTGCCCCGGTTGCTGAACGAGGCGACCTTGTCGTCGGCCCGGTCGTCGGTGCCGTTCGGGTCGGCAGCGCCGACCGCGATGACGTACGGGTTGGCCGCCGGCATCGTCACGCTGGTGGCCGCCGCACCGTCGTTGCCGACGCTGACCACCACGACGATGCCCTTGTTCCACGCGGCCTCCACCGCGAACGACAGCGGGTCGAGCAGCGCCGGCTGCACCGAGTCGGTGCCGAAGGAGAGGTTCAGCACCCGGATGTTCAGGCCCGGGTCGGTGCGGTGGGTGACCACCCAGTCGATGGCGGCGATCACCTGCGAGACGTCGCTGGCACCGTCCGCCGCGGCGACCTTGAGGCTGATCAGGGTGGCGCCGGGGGCGATCCCCTCGAAACCGGTCCCGCCGGGGGCGCCGGCGTCCGAACCGGCGATGATGCCGGCCAGGTGGGTGCCGTGGCCGTACGTGTCGAGCTGCGCCAGGCCGGGCGTCTGCGACTCGAACGACAGGTCCGGGCCGTTGATCACCTTGCCCGGCTGGTTGAGCCCGACCACCGGCGAGATACCGGAGTCGATGATCGCGACGCCGATACCGGCCCCGGTCAGCGACGCCGTGTCGACCTTGCCGTTCTTCACCTTGCCGCCGGCGGCCTTCTTGACGTTCTTGACCGGAGCGTCCTTGCCCCCGTCGTCGATCCACGTGCTGCCCTTGAGCCGGACCTCCGCGTCGGCGGTCACCTCCGCCACACCGCCGGTCGCCCGCAACGCGGGTACGGCGTCACCCGGCACCCGGGCGGCGAACCCGGTGATCACGTCGAGCGAGCGGGTGACGGTGCCGCCGAGCCGCTGGACGGCGGCCCGCACCGCCGGCGTCCCGGACGCCGTGTCCGTGCGCACGATCACGTCGACCGGAGCGGCGTCCGGCGCGGGCGGGGAAGCCCCTGCCGGACTGATGCCGAGCGGTCCCGCGGCGATCAGCGCGGCCGCAACCCCCACGCCGGTCCGCCGGGTCCATCGCCCGGGCGGACCTCCCTGTTTCCTGGCCATCTGAGCCCCTCTTCCGCGCCGGGCCGGTCGGGAGACCAGCCCTGGCATGTCGAGGAGCATCGGCAACCGATCGGAGACCTGAGAGAAACAGTGATCACGAAGTGCGGCGGCGCCTGGCCACGATGATGCCGAGGGCCGCCGCTGCCACGGCGAGGACGCCGCCCGCGACTGCCGCCCCGGCGGGGAAGCCGCTCGGCGGGGTCGCTGCCACCGGTCGCGTGCTGGGCGTGACCGGCTCCGCCTCCGGAGCGGCGGCCGGGACGCGCGTCGCCGCCGCAGCGGGGGAATCCGGCAGGGGATAGCGCAGCAGGCCCGCCCCGCCCGCCGACCCCTCGGTGACCTCGGAGATGGTCAGCAGGGACCGGCCGTCCTCGCTGTAGGCCACCGACTCACCCTGCGGCTCGTCCGGCAGCGCCACCGCCCGCGGCGTGCCCTCGCTGATCGCCCGTACCGGGTCGCCGTCCGGCACGTCGTACTCGAACGCGTCGGCGTACGTCCGCAGCACCACCCGCCGCCCGTCCGCGCTCGTCGCGCCCCCGGTGATCACGAGGTGGCCGGGCAGCCCGAACGGGTTGCTCGTCGAGGTCATCGGTACGGCCGCGTCGCCCGCCCGGCGCAGCGGGGTGGTCGCATCCGCCCGCAGTTCGCCGGTGGGCACGTACATCCCGGCGGTCAGCGGATCCTTGGTCACGATCACCGGCGTGCCGTCCCCGCTGATCAGAAGCGCCTCCGCGTCGTGCGCGCCGTCCGGATAGGACATCCGGTGAAGCTCGGGCTTCTTCGCGCCCGGCGCCAGCCGCCACAGGGCGATCGTGGTGCGCGAGCGCCCGTTGTCGCCGATGTCGGCCACCCACAGCGTGCCGTCCGGGCCGCGGGCCAGGTCCTCGGCGTCGCGGGGCCGCGACGGATAGGACACCGCCCGTTTCACCTTGCAGCGCCGGTCCAGGAAGAAGATCCGCCGCCCGGCCGCGTCGTCGGCACCGTCGTTGACCACGACATAGCCCGTGCCGTCGGTCACCAGCCCGGAGATCTCGACGAGCCGCTTGTCCTTGACCCGGCACACGACAGCCCCGGCGGCCCGTTCAGCGATCATGGCCGGCGCAGCGGCCACCGCCGGCCCGCCGCCGAGCAGCGTCGTCAGCAGAATCGTCCCCGCGGCCGGCACCATGACGCCCCCTCGCTCCGGCACCGACCCTACCCACGGGCGCCAACCGCTCCCGCCAGCCGCTCCCGTGAGCCGCCAACCGCTCCCGCTAGCCGCTCCCGTGAGCCGCTAACCGCTCCCGCCCGTGTTCCGGATCATCCGCTGGAGGACCTTCAGCGCCGTCACGTAGTCGGCGTCGCTGATGCCCGCGTGGATCTCGCCGCGGATCTTCGGAGCGATGGACTTCAGCTCGACCCGGGCCGCCTCACCGGCTTCGGTGATCCACAGCTCTCCCTCACCCTCCAGGCGCAGCCAGCCCCGATCGAGCAGCGCCTCCGCCTCGGCCGCGAGATCGTCTTCCCGCCGCAGGTAGGACTTCATCGCCCGGCGCAGCTCGCACACGGTGCGGCCCCGGCCGTCCGGGGAGAGATCGTTCGCGGACAGGTTGCGCAGCAGCCAGAACTGCGGCTGGGTGAACCCGTGGTCGGCCTGGCGGGCACGGGTGAACGCGATCAGGGCCTCGTACGCCACCCCGGTCCAGTAGGCCGCCGGCTGCCCGGCCAGCTCCTCATCGGTCACGGTCATACCCGGAACCTAGGACCTCAAGTCGGCTTCACGTCAACGCCCGGGGTCGCCGACATGATCAACGCCGCCCTATTCTGGCGCGATGCTCCCCACGCCACGGCCGCCCGGCCTGCTCGAGGCCATCGTCGGCGGTTATCACCTGGCGTGGACCAACCGGTCCCGGCTGCTGGCCTCACAGGCGCCGGTCCTGGCCGCGATGACGGCCGGCTTCCTGCTGCTCGACCTTTCCGGCGGGCGCGAGCACACGATGCTGCTCGACGGCGTGATCAACCTGGACGACGGTGCTTCCAAGCAGGCCTGGGCCCGGGCCGCCCTGGGCCTGCTGTGCGGGCTGCTCGCTCTGGTGGCCGGCATCCTCGCGCTGGCCGGCCCCGACCCGGACCGCCCGGTCCGGACCGCACTGGGCCGTATGCCGATGCTGGTCTCCGGCCTGATCCTCACCGTCGGCGTCGCCTTCGTGGTGCTCTGGGTGCTGCACAACATGGCCGGTGCGGTGCTGTTCGCGGGCATCGTCGCCGTGGTGTCGGCACGCCTGCTCGTGGAACTCGTGGTGCCGAAGCCCCGCTGGACGGCGACGGCTCCCGTTCTGCTCGGCGGGTTCGGCCTCGCGCTCGGTCTCGGGTGGCTGTCGGACCGGCTGGTTCCCCAGTTCCTGACCGCGGTGGCCGGTGTCCTGATCCTGACGATCGTGCTGGCCGCGACGGCCGGGGTGATCGCGATCCAGGCCGAGCCGCGGAAACTCGATGCCGCTCCGAAGCGGGCCTGGCCGGCCGTCGCGGCGCTCGCTGTCCCGCTTCTGCTGGGCGGTGGTGTTGCCGTGGCCAACCCGATCGACGCGCCGGTCGTCCGTACCCATGCATTCTATGGTCTTGCTCCTCAGGTCCTGGCCTGGCCCGAGGGGTCACACCCGGTGATCGTCACGATCGGCGGTGTCCGATTCTGTGACACCGACCTGTGCGACCGCTTCACCGGCCAGACCGGCGGACCGGCACTGTGGGACGACTACGGCACCGCCGGGATCGGCCCGGACGGCACCGTCGTCAAGGCCGCCATCACCGGCGGTGAGGACGACGGCGGGCCGTTCGCCGACTACGTCCGCTGCACGCGTGACGGCTGCCCGCGGGCGTGGGTCCCGGTCCGAGCTTCGGGTAAGGACAAGATCGATGGGTACGGCGGACCTGTCGAACTGGCCGCAAACGCCGCACCCGACGGGGCCACCTGGTTGTTCGTGGCAGTCCCGGTCCCCGGCAACCTCTACCGCCTGTCGCTGATCCGCTGCCAGGACACGCCCTGTACCGCACCGCAGCGCCACGACGCCGGGACGATCCGGCGGACCCCGGCCGACCGCTTCAAGGACGGCCGCCGGGCACGCCTGTCGATCGGCGCCGACGGCCGGCCGGTCGCCTCGCTGTGGATCGGGCACAGCCTGCGCCAGGTCACCTGCGACCCGGTCACCTGCGCGAACCGGCGGACCGTCGACGTCGACGCCGGTCCGCCCGATGCGGTCTGGCCGACGCCTGTGGAAGCTGGTCAGCCTGTCCTCTCCCTCGAGCGGGGACTGCTGCGGCGGGCTGCCGACGAGGTGATCGTGACGCAGGAGATGGCCCCGAAATCCGGTGCTCTGGCTGTCGGTGGCAGCACTGTGTATGTGACCGGGGCCGTTACCAGCGAGCGGCCGAGCACTGGGTTCTCCGTGACGATCGGGGAGCAGCCGGAGTACTGGCGGCAGGTTCTCTGGCAGTGCGGGGCGATTGATTGCCGGCGTACGCCGCTTGATGTGTTCGAGGGGCCGGCGCAGCGGGAGTTGATCGCTGTGGGGCCCGGCGGCCGGGTTCTGATCGCCCGTGACGACCGGACCGTGCTGGTCGACAACCTTTAGACGGTTACTCGCATCCGTCTTCAGGCGGTCACTGCATCCGTCTTCAGACGGTCACTTGCATCCTTTCGCACAGTCCGCGCAGCTCTGAGCCGCCGGCCGACCGGCGGGCGCGGTCCAGCAGGGCGCGGGTCGTCTCCTGGGCCACCGTCGAGGTGTGGACGTGCTGGGGTGCGATCCGTTCGGCCGTGAGCAGGAACCGGACCGCCTCCCGGTCGCGCCCGCGTAACCGGGCGAGTGCCCTGGCCGTGTCCGCGTAGAAGAACACCTGCCGGAAGCCCACCGGCAGCCGGCCCGGTTCGGTACGGCGGGCGATCTCCGCGGCCCGGCCCGGCTCGTCGCCGTCCACCTCGATGCCGATGCGCCAGATGTCCACATTGGTAGGCCCGAAGTAGAGGCCCATCGTGCTGGTCTCCCCGGTGATCCGGGCCAGCGAGGCGGCCTCATCGGCCCACGCCCGGCTGTCGTCGGCCCGTTTGCTGCCGCGGGACGCCTGCGCACACAGCAGTTGCAACGTACCCAGCAGTTCCGCGCCGCCCGGGCGGCCGGTGGAGCCCTGCAGAGCGTCGACTGCTCGCCCGGCCAGGGTCAGGGCACGCTCCCACGAACCGCAGACGGTTGCGGCGCAGGCACGCGCATAGTCCGCGTACCCCTGAAGCACTTGATCCTCGGCGGCGTCAGCCGTTTCCCGGCAGCGTTCGGCGCCCAGCCAGGCCTCGGCGGGGTGACCGAGATTGCGCAGGATCGAGGAGGCTATGAAGGTGGCGTCGCAGAGCATCCTCAGGACCTCGGCGCGCTCCGGGCCGGCGGCCGAGGCGTGCAGGCCGCGCAGAAGATCGGGGATCAGCCGGGCGGCGCCGGCGTAGTCGCAGGACTGGCGTAGCGAGTCGAGAAGAGTGAGGGTGCGGGCCAGTTCGCCGTGGGGCGGTGCCGGGCGGCCGGCGGGTTCGCTTTCGCCGAGGTCGATGTCGATGAGGGCCTGGCGGATGGCGTGGACGCCGGCGTGCGCGGCGACGGCTGCGCGGTCGGCGGCGGGGACCGTGGTGCCCGCGAGTTCGGTGGGGGAGCAGTCGAGGGCGGTCGCCAGGTCGGCGAGCATGAAGCGGTTGTCGGCCGCCTGGAGCCCTCGTTCGATGCGGCTCCAGGTGGCGTGTGAGACACCGGCGCGGCTCGCGGCGTGCCGGATGCTCCAGCCGCGGAGGAGGCGGCGTGCCCGGATACGTTCACCGATCGTCGTCATGGTTCGACGGTAGGAGGGGAAGTGGGGCCGAGTGGTACCACCTTGCACCACTCGGTGTGCGCCTAGTTCCGGGGCCAGCCCGCCAGCCGCGCCCGCAACGCCGCGATCGCCGCCCGATCCAGCCCATAGAGCGCAAACCGAGCATCATCCAGCCGATCCAGATAACTGCCCGCGTCCCCGATCTCCTCGGAATCAAGGGCCGGATCCGCTCGATACGCCAATTCCAGAACCCGCTCCAGCGGATACCGTTCCAGCGCCGCCGCCACATCGATGTAGTCCCGAACCTCACGCCGCGTCACCAGCGCCGCCACCTTGGTAGCCACCAGATCGTCCAGATGCATGACCGGCCCGACATCCATCACCACCGGCGCCCGATGCCGATCCAGCCGGCACAACGTCAGCCGCAGAGCCCGATGCTCACCCGCCACCAGGAACTCCTGAATGTCCGCGTCCATCCCCGCGAACAGTTCGTCCCCTTCTTCGCGAACCACCCGGTACCCCGCCGCCACCAGCGCCGCCGTCACCTCACCCGCCGCCGCGGCAACCCCGCCCGCGGTGTCGGTGAACAGATCCACATCCTCGGTGGGCCGCGCGACCAGCCCGTTGACGAGCCACGCCACACCGCCCCCGAGCACGAACCCGTGCTTGTCGGCGACGGCGAGAGCGATCCGCGCCACCTCTTGAAAAAAGTCGCTCACAGGCAGCGATTACGCAACCGCGGGTGCCGAGCCTCCCACGCCGCCCGCACCGCACGCGGCAGGTTCAGCTCCGGCCACAGCCTGATCAAAGTCGCCCCGTCCAGATATCCCCGCAGCTCATCCACCCGAATGGCCTCGCGAAGCACGTTCTCATACATCCACAGCAACATCGTGTGCTGCCCCAGATCGAACGCCCGCTGCGGATGCCACCACAACCGCAACGGCAACTCCACCATCCCACCGGCCGGCCCCCGCAGCTCACCCAGAGTGCCCGCCACGACAACCGGCCGATGCGGCCGGGCCAGGTGCATCACAGGGGCTGCGCTCGCGGACATACGGCCAGCCTAAACCGACATCCCGCCCGAAGGGCAAGCCCCTAGGTTCCTAGGATGCCTGAGAGGGTGTGCGCTCGGCCCTTCCAAGCGCGAATTCCAACGACCACAAGCCCTTTTTCGTACGACCCACGCAAAGTCCCCGAGCTACACCGCGACCACCTGCCCACTCCCGGCCGCAGCGCGCCCGCCGGGCGTAAGCGCGCGGCTGAACTCACCCCACCCCCACCCCCACCCCCTC